>JBARHV010000346.1:0-22390 GCA_049799415.1 Silvibacterium sp. | reverse complement strand
TGCTGGCGGATTTCCGGGACACACTTCGGGCACAGCGAATCGGTGGAGCGTGGCCAGCCGAGCGGCGGCTTTTCCTTCTGATACGACTTGAGGAGGGGCTTGTCCGACCACCGGGGGGTGAAGGACGCGTTGGGCCGAATGCTGTTCACCTTCTCAAATACAGACCACGCACCCTGGGCTGCGATAGTCACTGCTCTTTCAGCATATTTGACGGCTTTTGACATGGTTCAAATCTCCTCTTGCTCATCGTCTGCCCAAATTTAGGGCGAATAATAATTGTGATGCGTGACGTCCCTGGCACAGTAGCTTCGCCAACGGGGCAAACTACTTCGATCAGAAGAGCTTACCCATCGTTGAGCATAGGCTCCTGCGCGTGAGATATGAACCACTTAAGGCTGAATGGTGAAAATCAGCACCCGGACGGGAATTGCCGCTGGTGAACGGGACTCCCCATGCTGGCCCCGCACCTGGACTGCCCATCGTTCTGCGATGAAAAGCGCCCTCAACTCCCGACACGAATGAGGACCACGCGAAGCAGTATGCCTGAACGGCAAGTCCCAGTAGTATGGGAGAGGAGGTTTTCTCAGCCCGGATGCGCTTCTCCTATCGTCATCTTTCTATCGCTCTTTTGTTGCTCTTTACAGGGTTCACTGTCTCCGCGCATGCGCAGAGCCTTCTCCGCAATAGTGATGTATCGGTCAGCGCCTTCGGTCAGTTCACTCAAAGCGTTACTGGCAACGGCATCACACTCGACACCAGCAAATCGTTGGGTGGGCAGGCGGCCTTCCGGCATAGCTACCACTGGTGGCTTGGATTTGAAGGCAGCTATAACTACACGCGCTTCGCCGAATACTACTCAAGCCGGGTCTTTCCAGTTCAACACAATACGCATGAGCTTGCAGCTTCCTACCTGGTGAACGGAACCAGCTTCCTGGGCTTCCAGCCCTTTGCCCTCGCCGGCGCCAGCGCGATCGTCTTTTCTCCCTCGCTCAATGGCGGACAGAACGTAGCCTGGCAGGGAAAACCGGGCTTGAACTTTGGCGTGGGTATCAACCGCGCTCTGCTTACTTCGCACTTTGGAATCAGGGTTCAATATCGCGGCATATATTACAAGGCGCCGGATTTCAATGAAGAGGTGCTGACGACAGGAAAATACCGCCTGACTTCGGAACCGATGGCCGGAGTCTATTTCCGATTCTGAATCATGGCTGAATCGCCTTGCGGTGGCGATGGAAAACAGCGTCACGCACGTCAGGCCAGAACTCTAGAAAAAGATTGCCGCCCGCGTCTCCGGCAAGCGCGACCCCCCATGTCTCCATCACGACCCGTCCATTCGCACTGGGCGCCGGATAGTAAGTCGGCGTCAATGCCGAGGCAAACAGGCGACCAAGCGTATCGGAATAGTTGAATCCGCGGGTGCCATCATCACGCCGGTCAATGAAGACACGTTCGGCAGCATAGAGTCCGCGAGCTTTCACTCCTCCGTAGGCTTTGCGGAAATAGCGCGGATCCTCATGCATGAGTGTTGGGAGCAAGCTATCGGAGAAGAACCGCATCGAAGTCTCGCGCAGAAACGCCGCACCCAGTCGCTCGCCAAACGCGCCTGAATCGCTGCCGTATTTTGGATCTCCGTCCGTCAGTTGCTCATACCCCGCCGAAGTAATGGCAGGCACCCAGCCTACGGCGCCCACCTCTTCGTGCAGCCAGAAGAGCATCTTGTCGCGAGGATAGAGTGGAGGAACGTTTTCGCCCGGATCGACCACGCCCAGCCACTTCGAGGACGCGTAGGAACTCGTGTTCGAGGCGTGAACAGGGAGCGACCCGGTATTTGTATTAGTAGCAGGTGCATCCGGCAACGATTGCGTAGCTTGGGTTAGCGCCGGAAGCGCTGAAAATGGAATCAGGAGCAGAATCGTGGCACAAAAAAAGTTCTTGCTTGCCATGTAAATGAGATTGTCTCTCGATCTTTAGAAGATATTCTGTAACGAGTAGGAGAGCATTTGACGAAGCGTTCTTTAAAAATCCGGCATGCTCTTTGCGTCGATCTGAATGGTTAGAGACGGATTCTTGCAGCGGAGATGTATGCAAGACAGTCCTTGCGGGCAGGTAACTGGCTAGGCACGGGGCGGCAGAGTTTGATTGATTCCGGCATCTTCGCTGCAGATACTGACTATATGGCAAATCAGGCAGGCGACAACCTCAAAGACTTCGGACGCAAAGCTGAAGAGAAGTTCCAACAAGCGATGCCGCGCGTTGAAGAAGAAGTGAAAAAGGTGATCGCTTATCTCAATGACGAAGTGGTTCCAGAGGTGCGCGAAAACTCCTCCAAGGCGTTGAAGGTCGCGGCAGAGCAGCTGGCAAAGTTGGCTGAGCGCCTCGACCGTGGCACTGGCGGGCGCTAAGGTGCGGCGCGCCTGGAGTCTTGCTTGCGTAACCTTCGCGCTGCTGCCTGTCATCGGCTGCAGCCATCACGCGCAGGTGGCGTATGCCCCGCCGCCGTCGATTGCAAATCCGAGCGGATATCCGCAGAGCCAGGAGTCGCAGCCTGCGGCTCCGAATCCGGCCGTGGGGGAGGAACAGGCTCCCGCAGGCAGGCCAATCTACTCTGAGGTCGGCATGGCCAGCTGGTATGGGCCGCCATATAACAAACGGCGCGGGGCGAACGGGCAGATATATGACGAGAATGCCATCACTGCGGCGAATCGCACGCTGCCGATGGGATCGCTGATTCGCGTCACCAACCTTCAGACCGGTCAGTCTGCCATGATGCGGATCACTGATCGCGGCCCCTTTGTTCCGGATCGCGTGATTGATCTTTCGGTCAGCGCGGCTAAGCTCCTCGGCGTGTGGAGACCGGGCACGGCGCGGGTGCGTATTGATGTATATGAGGCTCCGAAGCCTATTAACCAAGGCGGCCGCTGGTGCGTCCAGATCGGAGCCTTTTCGCATGCCGGCGCTGCGAAGAAGCTTGAAGAGCATCTTGAGCGCAAATACGAATCCGCAAGCGTGATTGAATTCACCGGCCCAACCGGGCATTGGGTAAGAATTCGCCCGGAAAACGGCGACCGGAGTCGCGCAATTGAAATCGCGAACAGTTTACGGCCAGAAGAAGGCGAGGCCTATCTGGTGCGGCTGGATTAAATTGCTTAGATCTCAACAAATAAAGTTCAGGCGATCATCATCGAATCCCACTGGCAGGCTTTCTTCCGCCTGTTATCCGTTTGCCAAAGCATGCCGCTTGCGCTTTCTGCTCTGCCATAGCTGATATGCGAGCCATGGCCCTCCATGCATGCGATGATCGCAGGTGCGACAGCGGATCGGGTATCGCAGAGTGAGCACAGGAATAATGTCTTCCGGGCG
Source organism: Silvibacterium sp. (assembly GCA_049799415.1). GTDB lineage: Bacteria > Acidobacteriota > Terriglobia > Terriglobales > Acidobacteriaceae > Silvibacterium. The sequence goes on along the minus strand of JBARHV010000346.1, from coordinate 19,030 downwards.
AAACCGGGAAAGTCGAAAATCAGAGGTGAAACACGACGGACAAATCATAAAATCGCAGGTCCTTAAAGGAGAAAGTACCAATCTTGTTGGGTGGTGGGAGCAGCCTTCGACCCTGGCAGCTTCAAAAAATCCCAGCAGTCTGTCGATCTCGCATCGCCAGCGTAAACACCAGAGTCCGGAACGCTGACGAGGTATTCTGCGTATGCTTGTTAGGTTTGGATGCGTCGTCCTTGCATCCGAGATGCCTCTTTAATCGGGCATATTGACATAGTTTCCGGGTGGTTTCCTGAATTTTGCGCTAATGTATTCGAAGGCAATGGGATGGAATCCAGCATCCGGATTGCCGGGGGTGCAGCGATGACCTGGGACGTGTCTTTTACCTGCGACATCTGCGGGAAGAAAAAGGGCGAAGCCAACCACTGGTGGATGGTCATGCTCGGCGATGTCCCCTGCTATGACGAAGGCCAGCCCGGTCTGCGTTTTACCCTGTTGCCCTGGAACGCGGCGGAAAGCCGGAATTCTGATATGTTCCACCTTTGCGGACAGGGCTGCGCGATGACGGCCATGGAACGATTCATGACCACGGGTACCATCGGCGCTTTAGAAGACGAGGCTGCGGAGACTGCGCACCGCTGAGGGCAGCACAGGGTCAATCACTGACGTCGAATAGTCCGGGCTCACCGCGCTTCTGGTTGCGGACATTGCCGCGCGTCTTCTCGCCGTGTCTTTCAAGCTTCACCGGTGAGGACAACATCCCCAGGATCTCTCGCAGTTCTCCCCGCAACCGCTGTAACTGCTTCCCTGAAGCTGGCTGGCCACTCGCTTGCTTTGGCGGAAGCTGGTTATGGGCAATCTTCTTCGACTCGCGGCTTTCCGCAGCAAAAACCTGCCGTGCGCCCGCAATCGTATAGCCATCTGCGTACAGCAACTGCTTAATGCGCAGCGCCAGCTCCACGTCGCGCCTGCGATACAGCCTTTGCCCGGTGCCACTCTTGTTCGGCTTGAGTTGCGGAAACTCCGTCTCCCAGAATCGCAGGACATACGCTTCCACTCCGCACAATTTCGCGACATCTCCAATACGGAAATACAATTTGTCGGGAATGGGCGTCGCGGTGAAGGACGCGCCAGCGATGGGGGAGGGCGTTTTGCTCTTTTTTTGCGACGTTTGTTTAATCATTCGCACCTGAAGCTGGCGCAGTGATGGCCCCTCATCCACCACCCCTACGCCCGATATTCGCAAGTATAGGCCACTCCGGCGGCTCATGGAACCAAAACTGTGGAACAGGGCGCGCGGCGTTCGCGTATCCTCATGCAGGGAAATTTCCGCAGGAGAGACTGCGCCATGAAAAAGACCATCGTATTTCTTGCCGCCGTAGGCCTGCTACTGACAGCCGGCTGCCGCGTCCAGGTAGACAAGGGTTCTAACGGCCGCGACAAGAATGTCAGGATTGACACTCCGCTCGGCGGCCTGCACGTCCGCTCCGGAGACACCAGCGCAGCCGACGTAGGCCTCCCTGTGTATCCCGGCGCCGGTATCGCACCGGACAAGGATGGAGACAAATCCGCCGACGTGCATATGGGATTCGGCGAGTGGCAGCTTCGCGTGAAGGTCGTCAATTACCAGACCTCCGACGCCCAGGACAAAGTCCTTGCCTTCTACCAGAAAGCGCTTGGGCGCTACGGCGACGTCATCCGCTGTCAGGACGGAAAACCAGTCGGATCGCCGACGGTGACACAAGAGGGACTGGGATGCGCGGACGACAACAGCAAGGCGCATGTGCAGGTTTCCGACAACCTGTCCCTCAAAGCCGGATCGCGGCACCATCAGCACATGATCAGCATTGAAAACAACAGCGGCTCTGGAACCCGCTTTGCACTGATCGAACTGCAACTGCCCCAGGCCCTCGACAAGGACTCAGCCACGAGTGAGTAAGGCCGCGCCAGAGATAGGAAGCGCCAGCCGGTGAATGAACCGCTAGATGCGGTCGAAAGGCTCACCGCGGCCTTACCACGCTCCTTCAACTCACGAACCGAAGAGATCGCGGATTGCCAGAGCGCAATTCCGCATTGAATAGCGTCTTTTGAAGGCGGCCAGGGCGCGCTCCGCCATCTCGGCCTTTTCCTCCTCGCTCAAACCAAACCAGCGCGTCAGCAACGATCGCGTTCCATCCAGCGTGTCCGGCTCTACCAGCCCGGTCCGGTCCTCTTCAATCTGGGGCCATACATTGACTTGGTTTGAGATCAGCACCGGACGGCTGCAGGCTAAAGCCTCGGCTACCACGACTCCAAAATTCTCCTGGTGTGACGGCAGAATCATGGCCTCGCATGCGCGCAGCGCGCCCCATTTTGCGTCGCCCGTCAGCATTCCGGGCCAATGGATTCGCTTCCCAACGCCCAGTTGCTCCGCCCATCCCGCAAGCTTCGCCTGTAGGCCATCCTTGTCCGGCCCCGCAATCACCAGATCCACATCGCCACGCTGTCTCGCGACCGATGCAAACGCCTCGACCAGCAAATCGCAGCCTTTCTTTTCGTGAATGCGCGAGAGGAACAGCAGAAATGGGCGTCCGGCCAGTTGTGGCAGCGCCTTTTCGAAGGCCTGCCGCTGTACTTCCAAATCCAGGGGCGGTTCGTTCGTACCATAAGGAACCACCAGGCTGTTCCACTTGTGCGGCCAGAAGCTTTTGGGAGCCAGTTCGCTCTCGAGCTTGCTCGTGAACAACACGCTCTTCGCATCTCGTAGCACCGGGTACTGGATGGGCCAATAGAGGCATTTTTTCAGATGCTTCAGCGGATAGCGCTGCCGGAACCAGGGATCAAGCATCCCGTGCGGAAAGACTGCGTAGGGAACATGCCCGCGAGCGGCATGCGCAGCCGCCAGGGCTGGGTAGGTCCACATGGCATGGGCCACGACGCCATCAAAACGCATCACCTGCCGTCTGAGCCAGTTGCGAAGCTGGGGAGAACGGCCATACGTCCCGCCGCGCTCGCCAAGCGCATGGACCTGTGCCGCAAAACTAGTAATCCAGTCGGAGCCTTGCTCATCCAGGCAGACAATTTCTGCCTCGACTCCAATTTTCGGGTACCAGCGAACCAGCTGACGCAGCGCTTCAGCCGGACCGCCGCTGGCCGGAGATAAGGTCGGGATAACGTGAAGGATCTTCATGCGTATGGCCTGAGAAGAGATTACAGCCTCACTTTCCACAACGCATCTTGACGCGATCCATCGTCGCCCCCTTGACAATCTTGGAGAAGAATCCTACGCTCTCTCCAAGACAATCAAGGAGAACCATGAACAAGCAACTCGATCTTTTGCAGGGAACGCTGGACATGCTGATTCTCAAAGCCGTTTCGCTCGGGCCGCAGCACGGCTATGGAGTGCTGCTGCGCATCCAGCAGATCTCCGGCGATCAACTTGAGATTCAGCAAGGCTCCCTCTACCCCGCGCTCTATCGACTGGAGCATCAGGGCGCGATCACCAGCGAGTGGGGCGAATCGGAAAACAATCGCCGCGCCAAATTCTACCGGCTCACCGCAGCAGGACGGGCGCAGTTGCGCACCGAAACCGGCAAGTGGAACCGCATGACAGAAGTCATCGCCGGAATCCTGAATACAGCCCCGGGTGAGATATGAGCCTCTTCGTCCGTCTTAAATCATGGCTGCGGGCAGTGACCTTCCGTTCGCGCCTTGAACGCGAGATGGACGAGGAGCTGGACTTTCATCTCGAAAGCTATACGCTGGAGCTGATCCGGCGCGGCGTCTCGCCCCAAGACGCCGCCCGACGCGCAAGGATCGAGTTCGGCGGAGCCACCGTTCACAAAGAAGAGATGCGCGCCTCGCTCGGGCTGCGTCTCTGGGACGATCTTCGCGCTGACTTGCGTTATGCGCTGCGCATGCTGGCGAAGTCTCCCGTTTTTACGATCATCGCCGTCGGCTCGCTCGCCCTGGGCATCGGCGCAAACACGGCGATCTTCACACTCGCCAAGCAAGTGCTGCTCGACCGGCTTACTGTCCCGCATCCTGAACAGTTGATTCTCTTCCACTGGGTCGCGCCGAAACGCACTTCCGTGGTCAATCATGTGTGGGGAGACTTCGATGTCATTTCAGATAACGCAACCGGCACTTCGTTTCCTTATCCGATCTACCAGGAACTGCGAGCTCACAACCAGGTGCTTCAGGACCTCTTTGCTTTCAAAGGCACTGGCCGATTGACGGTAAGCGTCGATGGTGAGGCTGATGTAGTGCAAAGCGAAATGGTTTCCGGGAACTACTATCAGGAACTCGGTATCCACACCGCGCTTGGCCGCCCCATTCTGCCGTCGGACGATACCGTGCCCGGCAACAGCAACGTCGTCGTCATCAGCGACGGGTATTGGACGAAGCGCTTCGGACGATCGCCGGGGGCCATCGGCAAGGTCATTTTGCTCAATTCGACTCCATTCACAATCATCGGCGTCAACCCTCCACATTTCACCGGCGCCAAGAACGTTCACGCCTCGCCGGAGGTTTTCGTTCCCTTCAGCACGCAGCCGGTTTTACGGCCAAACGGGCATGGCTCGTTTCTTGATGTCCCAGACATGTGGTGGATGCAGATCATGGCACGACCGCGCCCTGGGATATCGCAGCAGACTGCAACCGCTGCTCTCAATGTTGTTTTCCAAGCCGCCGTGCGCTCAACAGCGAAGCCAGGAAAAGACGAGGCCATGCCACATCTAGTGCTGGCCGACGGCAGCCGTGGACTGAATGAAAGCGCTCGCTCGCTCACGCAGCCTGTTTATGTACTGATGGCGCTCGCCGGCCTGGTGCTGCTGCTGGCCTGCACCAACATCGCCAACCTGTTGCTCGCCCGCTCCGCCGCGCGCCAACGTGAGATCTCTGTCCGTCTTGCCCTCGGTGCCGGCCGCATGCGTCTGCTGCGGCAGACCCTCACTGAAAGCCTGCTCCTATCATTTCTCGGCGGCTTGGCTGGATTATTTCTCGGCTACATCGGATTCACCGCGATTCCCCGGCTCATGTCGACGCCATGGGAACCATTGGAATTCAACGGCGGTTTCGATGGCCGCGTCTTTGCCTTCACCGCCGGCATTTCGGTCTTCACTGGGCTGCTCTTCGGACTTGTGCCTGCATGGAAAGCTATGCAGACCGAGGTCAATGCCGATTTGAAGGATGGAGCGCAAACCACCACCCATCGCCGTAAGGGCGTCTCCGGTAAAGCCATCGTTGCCTTCCAGATAGCGCTCTCGACGATCCTTGTGGTGGGCGCAGTGCTCTTTGCGCGAACTCTCGCGAACCTCGACTCCGTCAATCCAGGCTTCAACCCCGATCATCTTGTGATTTTTTCGATACAACAGCCAAAATCACAGTATCCAGCGCCTCAAGAGATCGCTTTGCACCATAGCCTCGAAGAGAAATTCGCCGCCATTCCCGGCGTGGAGTCGGTGACGCTCTCTGCCATTGGCCTGATCGCAGAAGATATTTCCGAAGATAATTTTGTCCCGCTCGACAGCCCGCAGAAAGCGTCGGACAAAGCCCAGTTCGACAATGCAGTCGGTGAACAGTATTTCGCTACGATGGGCATCCCTATCGTCGCGGGACGATCCTTCAATTCTCATGACACGGAAACCGCGCCGATGGTCGCCATCATCAACCAGGCGCTTGCCCGCAAGTTGTTTCCCGGCGTCAACCCTGTCGGCCAGGAGTTCCGCGGCGGCTATGACGAAGACAAGGTCATCCAGATCGTCGGCATCTGCGCCAATACTCGATATTCCACACTCAGAGACGATCCGCCGCCCTTGTTCTATCTACCGTACCGTCAGGTTTCCAGCTATCTCCCCAGCATGAATTACGAAATTCGCACGCGCATGGGCATGGCTGCGCTTATGCCATTACTTCGTCACGCAGTCCAATCTGTTGATAAGAACCTGCCCCTCATCGACGTTCGCACCCAGCAGCAGCAGATCGATCAAAGTATTCAGCAGGAGCGCACCTTCGCCAGCCTCACTGCAGGTTTCGGGAGTCTGGCATTGATCCTCGCCTGCATCGGCATCTACGGCATCATGGCTTACACGGTGACGCGGCGTACCAATGAGATCGGCATCCGCCTCGCGCTGGGCGCGCAGGCAGGACAAGTCATGTGGATGATTCTGAGCGAAGCATGCTGGCTGGCAGTTGCCGGGGTGGGCGCCGGGCTTGGGGTCGCACTGCTGATTACGAAGTATCTGCGGGCCATGCTGTTCAGGCTAAAGCCGGACGATCCGTTCACACTTCTGTTGGCAAGTCTGCTGTTGCTTGCCGTGGCTCTGCTGGCGAGCTTTCTTCCGGCCCGCGCGGCTTCAAAGGTGAATCCGATTCAGGCTCTACGCCACGAATAAAGATCCATGCAGAAGATTAACGGGCCTTGCCTGGCTCCTGCACTGGATGAGCGTCCTCGCGGAGCGGAGGCGGTTCAGTTGCTGAGGACTCTGAACTATTGCGGGAACCACTCACGATCAGTCCCACAACAACCAGCAACGATACCGCCAGCAGGCTGAATTCGATGATTCTTAGCATCGTTCCTCCTAAAACCCTTAAGCTTTGCCCCGTGATTTAGTTCACGGTTCACACAACATCGCCGCCAGCAGCGCCGTTCTGGGAGCAAGTTCCCGCAGCACAATCGACTCGTTCCTTGCGTGCGCTCCTTCGCCAACCGCGCCCATTCCGTCGAGAGTTGGAATGCCCAGCGCCGAGGTGAAGTTGCCATCCGACCCGCCACCCGTTGCGGCCTCATGCAGATCAAAACCCATGGCCGCGGCCAGAGTCGCAGCACGCCGATAAAGCACCACCGTGGCCCGCGTACGCTCCATCGGCGGACGATTCAGGCCGCCTTCAACGTTAAGGACGCACCCTTTGTCCTGAACGCGCAGCTTTTTGAAGCGCCGGTCGAGCCGCGAAAAATCCGATGCACGCACAATCCGCGCATCCACTTCGGCCCACGCCTCAGCTGCTACAACGTTAGACCGCGTTCCCCCCTGAATGGTTCCAACATTTATCGTGATGCCGCGTTTCGGGTCTGTCCCGGCTTCGATCACGCCCACCTGCCGAGCTAGCTCAGCAATCGCCGAGTGTCCTTGCTCGATGTTCACTCCGCTATGCGCGGCTACACCGGTGACCAGCACGCGATAATTTGCCACACCTTTACGCGCCGTCTTGTAAGCGCCTTCGAGACCCTGCGCGGGTTCCAGCACATACACAGACTCGCACCGGCTCGCCACTTTTTCCGTAATGGCGCGTGAAGCGTTGCTGCCTGTCTCCTCATCGCCCACAAGCAGCAAAATCACCGGACGCTTCAGCAGCTGGTTCGCCTGCAAGAGATCGAGGGCGGTCAGTGCCATCGCCACTCCAGCCTTCATATCGAGCACACCCGGACCCCAGGCGCGACCTTTCTCGATCCGAAATGGCATCTGTGCCAGCGTTCCGAGCGGCCACACAGTATCCAGATGGCCCAGGAGCAGAATGGGCTTTCCAGCACGCAGCCCCGTCTTTGCGTGCTCGAAGCGCGCTTCGAGCACGTCTCCGGCATCACGTCTGCGATGGCGCCGGATGTGTGCTCCGATGCCGGCTGCAACCTCCGCCGTAAGGTCGATACAGCGGTCCACGGCGGCCTTCTGATCGCTGGGAGACTCAAGTTCGACAAGAGTCCGCAGCAGGCCGAGAAGGTTTTTTTCGCGGGCCTGCATACTCTTAAGCAAGTTTATATGCTGGTAACTCATTGTTTCTTAAGATATTACTAAACCTGCGATTTTTGGCCTACTTTTCTACCCTTACTGTGAAATATTGTCTCGAAACTGTGGCAAATCTGCCACAACGAAACTTCCTCTGACGCAAGTAGTCTATGCCTTCGTGCCATTCCAGGTACGAGGATTCTGCTTTTGAACGAATCAGCTCACTTTGAACATACGATTACGGATGCCCTCAGCTTCTCGGGCATAGGTCTCCACAGCGGAGCGCCGGTTTCCATGCGCCTGCTCCCTGCGCCGGCCGGATGCGGTATTTTGTTCCGCCGCACCGATCTCGATAACTTTGAGATCTCCGCTACCGGACGCAACGTCGCCAAGGTCAGCTACGCCACCAGCTTGATGCGCAAAGGCGTGCTCATTCAAACCACCGAACATTTGTTATCTGCCCTGATCGGGGTGGGCATCGATAACGTCATTGTGGAGCTGGACAACCTGGAGCTGCCGATCCTCGACGGCAGCGCGCTGCCTTACGTTGAGGCCTTCCGGTCCATCGGCGTGAAAACCCAGCGCCGCCGCCGCGAATATCTCCGCATCCTCAAAAGCCTGGAGGTGCGCGAGGGCGACAAGTTCATTGGCGTGTATCCCGGCGAGGGTTATAGCGTCTCCTATAAAATCGATTTCCCGACGCCGATCGGTCAGCAGGGATTCGTGGTTGATCTGGCCACGCGCGACTACGCTGCGCAGATCGCTCCGGCGCGAACCTTCGGCTTCAAAGAAGACGAAGAGAAGCTTCGCAACATGGGCCTGATTCGAGGCGTCTCCGAACAGAGCGCGATCATTCTGAACCGTCAACGGGTACTCAATGGCCCGCTCCGCTTTGGCGATGAATTTGTCCGCCACAAGGTGCTCGACCTGATCGGCGATCTTGCGCTGGCAGGTCATCATATCCTCGGCCACGTCGTCGCCGAACGCGCTGGACACGCCATGCATACCGCGCTGGTATCACGGCTGCTGAAAGACCGCTCGGCATGGGCGCTGACCACGCTGGGCACAGAAAAACAGCGGGTGAATGCGAAAGCTCCCTCTCGCGCCGCAGCACTCGCCACCGCCTGACAACATACCTACGGCTCTTCGTCTGCTTTCGCCGCTAGGGACAGCCCTTCGGACTGCGACCAATCGTCGCCCTTCAGATCTCGCGTCATCGACTCGAGCGATGCCACCTCCGCAAGTTCGCCCTGGCCTATACCCAGTTCGTGTAGCCTGCGGGCCTGAGAAAATACGCTGCCTTTCCCTTCGATACACCCAACTAGGCTGTTGTACTGTCCGACCGCGTTGGCCAGCGCCTTTCCCATCTTGCTGAAGTAGTCCTGCGCCGTGGCCAGTTTGTCGTAGAGCTTCTGGCCGGCTTCGCGGATGGCAATCGCGTTTCTTGTGACCTCCATCTGCTGCCAGCCGTAGGCAACCGCCTTCAGTAAAGCGATCAAGGTCGTCGGCGTGGCAAGGATCACATTCGAGTTGCTGCCGAACTCAATCAGTCCGGGGTCCTGCTCAAGTGCAGCGCTGAAGAGCACTTCGCTCGAAAGAAAGCAGACGACAAAATCGGGACTGTTCTTGAACTGCTTCCAATAGGCCTTCGCCGAGAGCTGGCTCAGATGTTCACGGACGCGCGCGGCATGGGCCGCAAGCCGAAGGTCGCGTGTCGCCTCATCGGTTGAGCCCATCGCGTCGAGAAAAGCATCAAACGGCGTTTTTACGTCGATGACGATGGTTCGCTCGTTTGGCAGATGAATCACACAGTCGGGCCGAATCGATCCATCGTCTCCGCGGACGAAAACTTCGACATCGAACGACGCATGTTCGACCATTCCGGCAAACTCAATGCAGCGTTTGAGTTGAAGCTCGCCCCAATTTCCGCGGGCCTTCGGCGCGCGCAGAGCCTGAATCAGCTGCGTCGTCTCACGCCGCAGGCTCTGATGCGTCTCCTGAATGTTCTTAATCTCGCTCAGGACTGCCCCGTAGGCGCCCTCGCGTTTCACTTCCAGCTCCTGCGTTGTGCTCTGCAGCTTATTTAGCGCCTCGCCCATCGGCTTCAGCAGGGTTGCAATCGCCACCTCTTTCGCTTCCAGCGAGCTATTGGCGCTCTGCTGCTGTTTGCCCAGCTCCTGCTTGGCGAAGGAAAGAAACGACTCATTGTTTTCCGAAAGGGCCTTCCGGGCCAGTGCGCCAAAGGACTCGCTGAGCGAATTTCGCGCTTGCTCCAGCGCCGCTTTTTCCGCAACAATCCGCTCTTCCAGACGGGCCTTATCGGTCTCAAGCGACACAATTTTCCCAGTCCACGAGGCCTCACGCTCGCTGCTTGCGGCGCGAGCACGGCTCGCGGCCATTATCCACGCCAGAGCTCCGCCCAGCACCAGCCCAATTGCCAGGCCAATCATCAAGTCCAGAAGCATGGCCTAATATACCTCTTGCGGGCGGGCTCCGGTTGAGTGCTCCTGTGGAGGCCGGATCCGCGACCAGCGGGAGCGGCCACGGGGCCGATTCAGGAAAGGCGCGAAGCGCGTTTGCCTGGACGGCAAGTCCCCAGTAGACTTGAAATTTCGGAGCAGCGAAGGTTGCGCTTGCGGCTTGGTGTGTCAAATTTCGCCCCGAAGCAGTTTATGCAACTACGAGGAGAACCAAATGGCAGCAGTGGACGAGAAGGTTAAGCAGATCATTGTCGAGCAGCTTCAGGTGGATGAGGCGGAAGTCACCCCCGGCGCATCCTTCCAGGAAGATCTTGGCGCTGATTCACTCGACGTAGTCGAACTGGTGATGCAGTTTGAAGAAGCGTTCGACATCGAGATTCCCGATGAAGACGCCGAGAAGATCAAGACCGTCAAGGACGCGATCGACTACATCGAGAAGAACGCGAAAGGCGGCAAGTAACTTTGCAGCGGCGCGTCGTCGTTACCGGACTAGGGCTGATCTGCGCGGTGGGCAATACTGCGCCTGAGCTCTGGAAAAACCTGCTGGCCGGCCAGAGCGGGATGGCTCCCATCACGCAGTTCGACGCCACCAGTTTTCCGGTAACCTTCGCCGCCGAGGTAAAGAACTTCGATCCGCTTGCCTTTATCGAGAAGAAAGAGGCGCGCAAGATGGGGCGCTTCATCCATCTGGCTCTGGCGGCTACGCACGAGGCGATGGAGACATCAGGGTTGAAGATCGACGCCTCGAACGCCGAGCGCTGCGGCATATTCATCGGATCGGGAATTGGAGGGTTCGAGATTATCGAACGCGAGCACTCCAACCTCCTCACCGGCGGCCCGCGCAAAATATCTCCTTTCTTCATTCCGGCGGCCATCGTAAACATGGCAGCCGGACACGTCAGCATCAAGTACGGAGCCAAGGGACCGATTTCGGCGACGGCAACCGCCTGCACCACCAGCGCCAACTCCATCGGCGACGCTTACCGGATCATCCAGCACGGAGACGCGGATGTAATGATTGCGGGCGGCTCGGAGGCGGCAGTCACGCCGATGTCTGTTGGCGGATTCGCGGCTATGCGCGCGCTTTCCACGCGCAATGACGATCCCCGCCACGCCAGCCGGCCCTTCGATAAAGACCGCGACGGATTTGTCGTGGGCGAAGGAGCGGGCATTCTGATTCTGGAAGATCTGGAGCACGCGAAAGCGCGCGGCGCAAAAATTCTGGCCGAGATTTGCGGCTACGGCATGAGCGCTGACGCCTATCACATGACGGGCATTGCGCCGGAGGGCGAAGGAGCGCAGCGCAGCATGAAAGCCGCTCTGCGCGACGCGAAGATTACTCCCGACAAGATCGACTACGTAAACGCGCATGCCACATCGACTCCACTTGGCGATGGCAACGAGTCGCGCGCGATTGAGCTGGTCTTTGGAGAACACGCACTCAGCCACAAGCTGAAGGTGAGTGCGACCAAATCCATGACCGGGCATTTGCTGGGCGGAGCCGGCGGACTGGAAGCCGGAATCACGGTGATGGCGCTGATGCACCAGAAGATTCCGCCGACGATCAACCTGGAAAATGTAGATGCGGACTGCCGTCTGGACTACACGCCCAACGTGGCGAAGGATGCGAAGATCGACGCCGCACTGTCGAACTCCTTTGGCTTCGGCGGGATCAACGGCTCACTGATCTTCCGCCGCTGGCAAAACTAAAGTTATTCTCGCGGAAATGTTTTAGGCCAGCGCCTTCGTCCGTCATAGACAGCCAGAACCCATAAAATACCTGCAAGCTGATCTGCCTGGTAGGCGATAATAAATGGCGATCGGGGCACAGCAAACTCCCGCATTCCGGCAATCCGCCCCACTCGACCCGCATACGGATGGGCTGCGAGCATCTCAATCGCCTCAACGATTCTTTCAGCGATCCGGTATGCCGCCGCTGCGTTTTCAGCTTCGATGTACTCGAACGATTCTTCCCACTGTTTAAACGCCGGCTCGGTCCAGAGGACCTTCATGCGGTCTTGCGCTTCTTTCCGAGGTTTGCCAGCCGCTGCCGGACTTCCTGGTGTTCAACGCAGCGGCCTTCTTTGGCGGCCTTCATGCCCTCCCGGATGAGCCGTTCGAAGCCCGCATTCCATTCAAGATAGGCATCCACGGCTTCATTCAGCAGAAAACTCCGGTCCCTCTGCATCGTGGCGGCAATCGCGTCGAGGGCCTTTACTTTCTCAGGATCCATTCGGAAGCTGATCGTCTTCGGAGCGTTCATGCAGCAATAATACAACATAATATTGTGCAATACGCCAATTACTGCCTTGTTGCATGATCTATTTACAATCGCTTCATCTATGTCCACAACCCTCCGCTCGTTTTCCAAGATCAACCTCGGCCTGGCTATTGGCCCGGTGCGTGCAGACGGTTTTCATGGCCTGACGACGCTTTATCAGACGCTCGCGGCGCATGATCTGGTCACTGTTGCGCTGGACCCAGCGGCTGCGACCCACATTGCGCTTACCTGCAACGATGCGCGTGTGCCGATCGATGAACATAATACGGCCTTCAAAGCCATTCGACTGGCCCTGGACGCCTTAGGCATAACGGCTGAAGTCTCCGTTCATATTGAAAAACGGCTTCCGGTGCAGGGAGGCATGGGAGCCGGTTCGGCCAATGCCGCTGCCGCACTGATTGCGCTGGAGCTGGAGTTGAAGACGCATGGCATCGCCCCGGCTAACGCGCTCAAAGAGCATTCCGGGCCGGAGAAGCTGCGGATCGCAGCCGAAGTCGGCTCCGATGTGCCGCTTTTCCTGATTGGCGGAGCGGTGCTCGGCGTGGGACGCGGCGAAGAGGTCTATCCAATGCCCGATCTTCCGGCGACGCAGTGTGTAATCGCGCTACCGGACATCGGTGTCTCCACTCCGCAGGCCTTTCGCGACTGGGACGCGCGACACAGCGCCGGAAGCCTGGAACGGCGGGCGGAGCGGGATATGATCGCTCCCTATGCCTCCTGGAATATAGCGCCGAAGCCAGATGCCCTCTCCCCTTCTCAATTGACCCACGCCTCCCAGTCCAGTACACTTAGGGGGTTGAGTCGGTCTCTCGCGTCTGCATTCTGCGAGCCGCACTCCTCCGGTGTCTTTGCTTTGGGCGAAGGCCTCGCCGAGAATCCGGCAGACTTGTTTGCCGGGATGAAGAATCCGCTTCTCGCGCTTGTCCGAACCGGGATTGAAAACGACTTTGAAGAGGTCGTCTTTCCTAAGAATCCCCTGTTTGGTGAAATCAAGCGCACTCTTGCGGCCTCGGACACTCCGGAGTTGGCGGCTGTGTATGCAGCCTTGTCCGGTTCCGGATCGGCGCTGTTCGGCCTCTATGCAACCGGGGCGGCAGCTGACGCGGCAGAAGAGCGGCTGGCAAAGCTGGGTGTGCGATCGATGCGGACGGAGACATTGCCGCGTGAAGCCTACTGGCAGCAGATGATTGGCTGATGAAGCGGTCGGCTGGAAAGCCGGTCAGCAAGAAAGGTTTTAGCTAATAGCTGGAAGCCAGCAGCTAATAGCTGCATTACTGGGCGATCGACTAACGGTAGGTCAAGTGCCTTTGGAGCACTTTGTCCAGGTTCGAATCCTGGTCGCCCAGCCAGAAGGTGATTCAGCACTCCGGCCCAACCCGCCGGAGAGTATGCCCTGGCGGATTTTTCGCCAGATAACAATCACGGCAGGACAACCAGGGTCAACCAGCCCAGGAGAATCTTGTGAAGAGCGAAACGGTACTGGAAGCAGCTTCAGAAGCAGCCACCGTGATCACGGTCCCGGCGGCAAACGATGGAAAATCTTCCGACGGCAAGTCCGGCGACGGGAAAACGGGCGATGGCAGGTCCGGCGATGGAAAGCCTGGGGATGGGAAGTCATCCGACGGCAAACCGGCACCGGAAAAAAAGCGCGCGCGGCAGTACAGTGAAGATAAGCGCTTCAAGATCTTCTCCGGCTCTGCCAATCGTGCGCTGGCGCAGGAGATTTGCAAGCATATCGGCGTTTCGCTCGGCGAAACCCGGATGCAGCGTTTCGCTGACGGTGAAGTTTATTTCCAGTTGCTCGAAAATGTTCGCGGAGCGGATGTTTTCGTGGTGCAGCCCACCTGCAATCCGGTGGACCAGCACCTGGTCGAGTTGCTGATTATGATTGACGCGCTGAAGCGCGCATCGGCAGGCCGCATTACCGTAGTTGTTCCGTATTACGGCTACGCCCGGCAGGACCGCAAGGACCGTCCGAGGGTGGCAATTTCGTCGAAGCTGGTTGCCGATCTGTTGACCACGGCTGGTGCAAACCGCGCGTTGTTCATGGATCTGCACGCGGCACAGATTCAGGGGTTCTTCAACATTCCGGTGGATCACATGTTCGCCAGTCCGGTCATGGTGAGCTACTTCCGGGAGCTGAACCTGCCGAATCTGACCGTAGTTTCGCCGGACGCGGGAGGCGTGGAACGCGCGCGCTTCTTCGCAACGAAAATGGGCGCTCCGCTGGCGATTGTCGACAAGCGCCGGACGGATATGAACGTGACGGAAGTGATGCACGTGATCGGCGATGTGAAGGGCCAGACCTGCCTGATCATCGACGACATTGTGGACACCGCCGGCACGCTGGTAAAGACCGTCGACGCGCTGCTCGAACAGGGCGCGACTAAAGTTTATGCGTGCGCTTCGCACGCCGTGCTCTCGGGCCCGGCTATCGAGCGCATCTCAAACTCGCGGCTGGAGGAGCTGGTAGTCACCGACTCCATCCCGCTGGACGAAGAGGCGCTGAAGCTGGCAAAGATTAAGGTGCGTTCGGTCTCCGGCCTGCTGGCCGCGACCATTGAAAGCATCCACATGGAAACGAGCGTGAGCTCGCTGTTCAATTAGTTTCAAGTTGTGAGTTGTCAGTCCTCAGCAGGGGTTGACGTAAATGAAAATTCGCTGCAAGCGCAGCATCAGAAAGGGAGCGGAAAAGTTCGCGCATACTGCGGACTGAAAGCTGGCAACTAAGAACTGCCCACCGTGCCCGAAGGAAAAGGACAATGAATAGTCAGGAAGTCGTTGCAGCAACGCCCCGCGAGGGCAAATTCAACAAAAATGCAGCCCGCCGCGTGCGCGCCAAGGGCAGGATTCCCGCCGTCGTTTACGGAGCGGCTGAACCGTCCGTCGCCATCGAAGTCGATCCCAAGCAGATTCTGAAGATTCTGCACTCGGACACGGGCCACAACTCGATCTTCGATCTCGAGATCAATAAGGTGAATGCTTCCGGTGGAGCAAAGGCCAAGGCTATGATTGTCGACTGGCAGTATGAGCCGATCAAGGGCTCGCTGTTGCACATCGACCTCAAGCGTATTGCGATGGACAAGGCGATTCGCGTCGAGGTTCCCATTCAGCTGATCGGTATTGCAAACGGCGTCAAAAATCAGGGCGGCATCCTCGACCAGGTTCTGCGCGAAATTGAAATCGAGTGCCTGCCGGGCGACATTCCGGGCCACATTGACGCTGATGTCACGAACCTGTCCTTTGGAGACGTGCTGCGCGTTGCCGACCTGCCGCACTCCGACAAGCTGAAGTTCCTGACCGACGAGGACGCAACCGTCGCCCACGTGACTGCGATCAAGGAAGAGGTTGCTCCGGCAGCCGATGCCGTCGCAGCCGATGCAGCAGCAACGCCTGCCGAGCCCGAAGTTGCAAAGAAGGGCAAGACGGAAACCGCGGAGGCCGCTCCTGCCGAAAAGGGCGCGAAGAAGTAAGCTTTGGCCACTGCGGAAGAAACTGCGTATAGCGGCGCGCTGCTGGTTGTCGGACTCGGCAATCCGGGGATCGAATATCAGCTCACGCCGCACAATGCGGGTTATCTCGCAGTGGACCGTATCGCCGATGATCATCGCGTGGCCGTGGCCAACCGCCGCTGCCGCGCTGTGACGGCAAAGATTCAGATCGCCGGACGTGAAGTCATTCTGGCCAAGCCTGAGACCTTCATGAACCTCAGCGGTCTTTCCATCGCGGCGCTGGTGGAGGAGTTTGAGATTGATCCTCGCCGCGATCTGCTGGTTCTGTACGACGAACTGGCGCTATCGCTGGGCGGCTTGCGCGTAAGAGAGCGCGGCAGTCCGGCAGGACACAACGGAGCAAGGTCGGTTTCCGGCTCGCTTCGGTCAGACGAATGGGCGCGCATCCGCATTGGGGTTGGCCCCGATGCAGACGCGGCCAGCGCATTCCGGCGCGGCAAGGATTATCTGCTGACGCCGCTGCGCAAAGCGGATTTGGTCACTCTGGACGAGGTTCTCGACCGCGTGGCGAAGGCAGTGGAAGTGGTCGCGGTGAAGGGAATCGACGCCGCGATGAACGAGTTCAACCGTCGCGAGCAAAACGGCCCGGCGGAGGAGTAGAAGACAAATTTGTACCGGACACGGCTGCAAGTTGCCGCCGCGCCCAGAGAAAAGAGAAGCAGAGCATGGAGCGTTTTTACGAAGTAATGTTTATCGTCCGCCCCGACGTGGAGGACGCAGACCTGGACAAGCTGATCGCCGGTTTTGAGCAGACGGTGACCAATGGCGGAGGCGCGCTGCGCTCGACTGAAAAGCTCGGACGCCGCAAACTCGCCTACACCGTCCGCAAATTTAACGACGGCAACTACGTACTGCTCACCATCGACGCCGATGGCAAGCTGGTGGCCGAACTTGAGCGCCGCCTGCGCGTCTCCGAGCCGGTGATCAAGTTCATCACAGTGCGCATGGACGAAGAGCAGAAGCGCATCGACAAGATCAAGGCCATCCGCGCGACCCGCAAAAAGGTGAGCGCACAGCCGGCGGCCGCTGAAGAAGCTCCTGCGGCAGCTGCGGCTCCTGCAATAGCTGCGGCGCCTGCGGTAGCTGCGGCAGAAGCAGCAGCTCCGGTTGCCGAAGCAGCCAGCGTCTAAGGAACGTCAACGGAATTCAAGATTGAGCCGCCCCTGGGTGTTCCCCGGCGGACGGCTGAAAAGGAAAAGGAAATAGTATGGCAGACGAAAGTACACCTCAACGCGCTTCTGAAGGTGGAGCGCACTCCTCATCGGGACCACGCACGGGCGGTCCCCGCGCCGGCGGCCCCGGTGGTCCTGGCGGACGCAAATTCTTCCGCCGCAAGAAGGTCTGCAAGTTCTGCACGGAGAAGATCGACGCCATCCCGTATCGCGATGTGCGCCTGTTGCAGGGCTTTGTCGCTGAGCGCGGCAAGATCGTGCCCCGCCGCCTGACCGGCGTCTGCACGACGCATCAGCGTCGCCTTACCCGCGCCATTAAACAGGCCCGCAACATCGCCCTGTTGCCATTCGCGGCGCGCTACTAAAATCTGCGCCCTCGGAACGCAGCCACGCTGCGGAGGGAGCCTTGCATACTGGAGATCCAATGGAAGTCATTCTGAAAGAAGACATCAACAACCTCGGCCATCGCGGCGACGTGGTGAAGGTGGCGGACGGCTATGGCCGCAACTACCTTCTCCCCAAGAAGCTCGCGCTCCAGGCCACAACCGCCAATAAAGCCGTCATCGAGCAGATGAAGGCTTCGGCCGTCCGGCGCTCGGCGAAAGAGAAATCGGAAGCCGAAGTGCTCGTCGGACAACTGAACAGCGTCGCTCTGGTGTTTGAGCGCAAAGTGGGCGAAAACGATCACCTCTTTGGCTCCGTCACCTCGGCTGACATCGCACAGCAGCTCGAGCAAAAGGGCTTCAACATCGACCGCCGCAAGGTGCAGCTCGACGAGCCGCTCAAACAGCTTGGCGAGTTCCATATTCCGGTCAAGCTGCATCGCGAGGTTACAGCCCATGTAGCAGTAACGGTAAAGGGCGAAGAAGCAGCAGCCGAGTAGTTCTCTCGCTTCAAAGCAAAAGCGCGGAGTTCGCGATGCTGACTCCGCGCTTTTTTGTGCCTTTAAAAACTGCGCGCAGGAAGAGTCACAGCCCATGTGAAGCTCTAAGTTTTCGTGGAGCTGGTATGACCTCTGCCGTCTCTGGAGTGGTAATCTCGTGTCACTCGATATGTACAGTTCAGGAGACGAACTGAGTCCCTATGCCAAGGTCAAGAAAGAGTAAGCCGGAAGCGCACCGCACCATGCAGGTGGTCGACCACATTCAGAAGCTGATTGAGGATGGCACGCTGCAGCCCGGGGACAAGATTCCGGCGGAGCGAGAGTTTGCGCGGATGCTCAAGATCAGCAGAGCCAGCCTGCGGACCGGTATCGGCTATCTCGCTGCCATGGGCATCATGAAGGTACGCCACGGCGTCGGCACATTTGTTGCCGATGGGCCACCGGAGCTCGGAAAATCATCGCTCAGCCTCATGGGCGCGCTGCACGGCTTCCAGCCATGGCAGATGTTTGAAGCCCGGCTCATCCTCGAGAGCAACCTCGCCGCGTTGGCTGCGGAGCGCAGCAAAGAGGAGCACCACAGCGCGCTGGCGGAAGAAGTTGCGGAGATGTACGCCACCGTGGAGCAGCCCTCCGATTACCTGATCCACGACATTCGCTTTCACCGTACGATTGCGCAGGCATCGGGAAATCCGATTCTGGCCGCCCTGATGGAGACGATCTCTTCCGCGCTCTATGACAAGCGGCGTAAAACCGTCGAGCGCTCGCGCGACCTGCGTGAGTCCGCGGAGCTGCATCGCGAGATTTACAAGGCCATTCGCACGCGCAAAGCGCCTGAGGCGCGCCGTCTCATGGAGCAGCACTTGAGGTTGGCCGAAACAGCGCAGGGAATGGAAGATGAAGCTTCCCGCGTCAAACCCCGGAAGAAGACTGCCCCAGCCACGCGCCGTTCCATTGCTTGACACTAGATCGCCTGGGAGGGCTGTACGATCCTGCGCAGCGCAATAC
>JBARHV010000345.1:0-8589 GCA_049799415.1 Silvibacterium sp. | reverse complement strand
AAACCGACTTTGCACCTGCCTGGCAGGCCGCGGCGGGCGTCAGATTTGTGCACCCCGTGGCCGCGGTCGCTCCCGGTACAAAAAGAACAACGGCTATTGCGAGGAACGCCGCGCTGACTCTGAATCGTAACTTTTTCATAGTGCTTTATGCTCCCCCACTGCTTAGTCCCTGACTCACGTCTATAGCTGTCCCCAAGAGCGCCAGCGGACCTGATCGTCGAACTGTTGGGTTAGATAGTCGCGCGCTTGCTTCGGCAGTTTCTTTAGCGCCGGTTGCAAATTGTCTGGAATTACGATGGCTCGCTGAAACTGGATGTGACGTGTAGAAACGGACGGCTTCAAAGCTACGGTCGAGTCTGCAAGAAATTCTGCAGCGGAGTTGCGCGCGTCCGTGATCGCTCTCTGTGTCCGAAGAGAGCGCGATGGGTGCTTCCCTTGTGGATTCTCGACTACGTCCAAATAGTGGTTGTAGGCGTCGCGGGCATCCTCGTAACTGTCAAGGGCCTGCTGGTAGTTGGGATCCGAAGGGGAAACAGACGCTTTTACGTCACGTACGAACTGCTCCGCCAGAGACCTATTCTGTTGCAGATCGCTCAACGCACTCTGTAACAAAGTTACCGTGTCAGCTTCTTGCTGCTGATTGCAACCGATAACCGGTACAAGAGCCAGCGACACAACAATGATTGCGATGCTTCTTTTGTTTATGAAGAGATTCATGTCGTCGATTTCTCCTTCGTTCGAGGGGGTATCTAAATCACCTGCCGCCGATGCCACTTATCTACCGTCACATCGAAACGGTGAGGGTTCGTGATTGGTTTGTACTTTGCGGGACGGAACAGCCATCTGCGCTGATTATCGGTGGCTCCGCGGTGATCGCCATTTGTTTTTGCGGGTTCAGCTAAGGCCGCGTGCCAATTTGGAAGCGTGCTTCGAATCCTTCCCATTTTGGTCCCGAGTCCAATAAATCAAGTCAACCGATCTTGCGCGTCGGGCTCAGGAAGAGGACGCTAGCTCTTGCAGGCCGGAGTCTTTGGTAAGACAGTTTGCTGCAACTTTCTGAAGTGAACTATTGAAATGGATTACGAAGGCTATAAAAACATTCCGCGGCATTTCAGCAGATGCCTTTATTGCCCGACGCTGACCTTTGGTTCGAGGAGCCCTTAAACCAACACCCAGCAGGTCGTTCCACAGATGGACACTCCCAACATCGGGCAGATGGGTAACAGGTTTCAACATGCAGTATGGGCAGAGTTCTTGATGGGCCAGGGGGGGCAACAAGCTGCTGCGATTTCCTGACCCACAGTTTGCTCGGCACGATGTTGGTCGCGAGCGTGCATAACTGTGAGCTATACGTGACTAGATCGGAGAAATACATGGCCGTCATAACTCCCTTATTGACAGGTGACTGGTGTATCGGCTTAGAGCTCGCTCAGCGTTAGCAAGACCGCGAGATTATATGCGCGGACGGCTTGCAAGAGCGTATCGAGCGTAGGAGCGTCGAAAACGCGGGCCCGCATGACACATACAGTGCAGCTCTCTCGTTCTGTGGCGCGGCTTGCGAGACTTAAATTGATTTAACCTTCCACAGACCCTGAAGAGCGAAATGTGGGGAGACTATGAACGTCTATGCACGGACAATTGAAGAGTTTTTTGTCGCCCGTAAGTCGATCCTTATACTCATGGCACTGTTCGCCGTTTGCGCGATACCAATTTGTTGCGGAATCGCTGCAAGAAGCCTCTTCGCTCAAACCGATAGCGCAAGCGTATCGGTACTATCTGGCGTCGCCAATACGGTCAGGATAGATGTTCCGGGCCAGTCAGCATTTCTCCACTTCGCCGGAGAAGCAGGGCAGCTGGCAAGTGTGCAAGTGAGCGAGTCTAGCTTCTCGGGCGGTTGCAATTCCCTGGTCATGGTCGTCGTGGGCCCGAATGGGTCGAATTTGACCTCTCACGGCGTCTGCGGTCAAGACCAGTTCATACTCGGTCCTATAGATTTGCCAGTTTCCGGAATTTATAGTGTGAAAATCGGACCCACGAAACGTATCACTGGCGATGCACAAATCACGCTCTTTCTCTTCAGCGATGTGACTGCTTCTATTAGCTCTGGAATAGCTCACATCGTGAGCATTGATAACCCCGGTCAGCGTGCATTGCTTAAATTTGCGGGAGAAGCTGGTGAGTTGGCCACTGTAGATCTCGACAGCTCCAGCTTCCTAGGCGAGTGTTGCTCGGCATTAGTCGGCATCCTGGATTCGAGCGGGACAAGATTGCCGGTCAGCAATACATGCGGTCAAGGAGCCTGTACGCTTGCCTCGGTTGTCTTGCCCACTTCCGGCACTTATACACTGGTGATCAACCCAATAAATGGCAGCGTCGGCAGCACCGTGGTTTTCTTATCCCTAGCCGCCAAAAAGGGACCAGGTACTCAACCCCCAGGGTATTCTCATGCCGTTACTCCAAATGTGCTTTGCCGAACGACAGGGCCGTGTTCCTCCAACAATCAGAGGTGGATATCCAGGGCCTGTCCAGTGAAACAAACTCGATTTGTCGACTGGAATTCAGTGCTCACCGCTGCCTGTAACCTAGGTGATCCTGGACAGGTACTAGGGCAACTCGCCGGTCTAGCTTTGCACCCTTGATATGAGGAACTACTTGATATTCCAAAAGCGGAGTCGCCCTCTGCCAAATGAGATTGTGAGAATTTCGTGATTATCGGGATTAATATTAACAAAGATCTGAAGGCCCTCGAGCCGTCGAAGGCTCACCTTCTTGTGAAGCGGATGGTCGCAGTCGTGGGATTAATGCTGATGATGGCAATGCTAGTCGTGCAGGCCCATCCTCAGGCCTCTACGACCACCGTGCAGGGAATCGTCTACCTGGCGGATGGGAGCGTTGCCAGTGGGACGCTGCAGGTGAGCTGGCCCGCTTTTACCACAACCGCCGGCCAAGCTGTAGCGGCGGGCAGCGAATCAGCAACCATTGGATCAAATGGTTCTCTGAACGTGAACTTGGTGGCAAACAGCGGCGCCACTCCGGCGGGTACGTACTATACGGCTGTCTATCACCTGAACGGCGGCACAGTGAGCCAGGAGTACTGGGTCGTTCCGGCGGCGACTAGTGTATCCCTCAGCTCGGTACAAGCGCAATTGGCTCCGGCGACGGTTGCTGTGCAGACCGTCTCGAAGTCGTATGTGGACAGCTCAATTGCAGCGATTACGGGGAACTACGTTCCACTGGCAGGAGGAACGATGAACGGTCCGCTCCAGTTGAGTGGAAGCCCGGTTTCGGCAAATCAAGCTGCCACGAAGCAGTACGCGGACACCTTGGCTGCTGCGCTACTTCCACTGACGGGCGGTAACCTGAGCGGCACATTGAATACTCCGAACCTGGTAAGCAAACTGCCACGGGTGGATGTGCGAGATCCTGACTTTGGCACGGGATGCACGAATGCAGCGGATCCAACAGGGCAGCAGGACTCGACGTGCGCGATTGAGGCGGCGGTAGCGTTTGCATCTGCCACGGCGCAACAGGAGGGAAATGGAATTGCTCCGGCGCTCTATTTTCCGCACGGTATTTACAAGATCAGCAGCGACCCGCGTGTTCCTTGCGGAATTCCCATCATCGGCGATGGGGCCAATTCTTCAATCATCGAAGAAGTCAACAATGGTGAGGGTTTTACGATCATCGGTGAGGCCTGGCAGCCGAATGCCGAGGACTGCAATGGAAGCATGCGGGGCCTGAGTTTTTATACCCCCAACGGACATAATTATGTTGCGACCCAGTTACAGATTCTCAGCTCTACGGGATACACCCTCCGCGACATTCGCATTTCCGGTGGTGGTGGACGTGGGCTGGCCCTGTTAGGGTCTACCGAACGGACAGACGCGGAGCACATTGAGATTGACACGGTGCGTTGGCCGCTTATCTGGATTAACAATGAAAACCATTTGCGGAAGCTGAACATCGCCGGGCCAGGGGAATCGGGGGACGGTTATTGCTTTGGAACTGGCAATTGCGTCAATGGTGTCTATCCGAATCAGGGCTGGACGGGCGGAACGCTGATATCTGCGAACGCCAACGGATCAACGGCGTATTTTTACATTCGGGGATCGGCCACTGCTTTCAAGGAAACCTCTCCACTGGTAGTGGGACACCACTTCACCGTATCCGGTACGACAGGAATTGTCTTAGATGGCTTGTATACGGTCACTGCCGTCACGAACAATGTAACGTCCGACCCCAGCGGAGGCTGCACCACAGGCAGCCCCTGTTTTGAGATTGCAGGAGCTTCCACGGTCAGCGGAACGGCGACGGTGAGCGGCGCAAGCTGGCTGCCTACCATACTTCCCGACAGAAATGCCGCGGTATACGCCGAGGGGCAGGATTGGGAGATTCAAGACGGCTCAATTAAGTCGTTGTGGTATGCGGGAGGTATTGAAGTTCAGGCAGCCGATGCCGGTCGTATCTCTGATATCTACTTTGAGGGATACCCTGAAAATGGGCAGCCACATCTAGATTCAGACATTGTTGACGGTGGTCTGCCTCCGGTAACGACACTGACTGCCGCGATGCCAAGCACCGGCGCTCCTGTCGCAGTACCAGCGGCGAACCTGTTATGGTTTCACGGTTTCGTAAACGACGACTCGGATGTAAGTACCGCTGGCGGCTATTCCGCAGCAGTCATTGAGCCGCAAGACTTTGTAAAGGGCAGCACGACGCCGTCAGCCTATGTCTCAGGAGTGGAGCAGGGGCAGGTTGAGTATGTGAATGGCGAGGTAACGACGGACGGGGAATTTCATATCACGACGCGCAATGAAAGCGGCTCCACTGCTCCTACAAATACTGCATGGCCCGCGGGCTCGATACTTGCAGAAACGGCGCAAGGATCGGATTACGGACCGATTGTTATTGAGTCCAATCACCTTAATGCCGTTGATGCAGCAGGGGCAGCGTGGGCGACTGACTGTGTAGACAATTCAACTCTAATCTGCGCGGAAATTATTGGCGGCACGATTCCAAACGGTTACAGTGTGTTCACCTACGGTCAAGGAAGCGGCGGTGAGCGGGCCAATATGATCTTCGTTGGCGGTGACTGGTGGACGGGAGGCGCTGAAGCGATTGGTGTGGGTTATATCAAGGCACGCGGGGCGGGGGCCAATGTAGAAGTCATCAGCAATGAGCCTACATTTAATGCATATGGAAATGGTGCGGCCACGGGGCAATTTCTTCTGCCGTCTACGGGAGGAGGTTCTCCCGGTTTCATCAATGTGCAAGAGGCTGATGGGTCGTATCCCGGCTCAACCTATACCAAGCCGGAAGACGGAACTTACTTCAACGCTACGGCGGAACCTGATTACACAAAGATTCTCGACGAACAAGAAAACTACACGCTAGAGGGGACGAACCCAAACAGCAGTTATGCCTTTGGGCGGCAATTCACGAACTCGTGGTGCGATTACGATACTCCGGCATCCGGACAAACGCATTCCGCAAATCGCTTTTGCATAAAAGGCACTCCGAATAACACCGGGACGAATGCGGGATGGGAGTATGACGAGTGGAACGGCTCGACGTGGGTGAATGCCTTTGGCATCAGCGCGCAGAGCAATTCGACGGCGAATGCGGCGGTGAGCGGGTCGTTGGCAGCGGCATCTTACGAAGCGCAGATTCCCTCGGGATCTCAGAATGATGCGTTCCAGAGTCAAGTAAATGGAGCCAGCCCGTTCTTCAATCTGACATATGAAGGGACGATTAAGTCGAATGGTGGCATCGCCTTAAACACGGTTATCAACACGGCCTCGACGATGGCACTGACAACCGGGAACAAAAATGTGATTGCCAATGCAGCGAGCGGAGCGCAAACGATCATGCTGCCGAGTTGTTCTACAGTTTGGCCTGATAAGGCGTCGCCGGCCGGATTAGAGTTCACTATCATTAAGTCTGATGCCAGCTCCAATGCAGTGACGATCGAGGCTACGGGCTCGGAGAAGATCAATTACGCAGGAGCTTTCGCGACATCGCTCTTAGTCTCGTCACCCGGAGAACGCACGTTGATTTGCGCTCCCGACTATAACTGGTATGCCTACTGAAGACGCCGATACAGCAGGAATCCCATGGGCAATTGACACCTCGGCAGTGGCGGCGAGTACGCGAGTGTGTTTTCAACTCAGAGCTCTCACCCGATCCCGTTCTGACATTGCGTCCCGTTTTGGAACAGGTTGTACGAAATCGTTGCCATAACGTTACTTGCGTTATGTGCGCTGTCTGATTGAATCGGTTAGTTTGTTGCTAGATTTCCAGAAATTATTGAACCAACCAGCAACGGCAGCATTGCTGTACCTCTCTGTGTCAATTTTCTGCATTCGGTGAACTGAGGTGTGTGATGAAGCAGTCCCTTAGGTCTGTATATGGACCGATACCGTCAAACGTTTCCGCATCTGGGTTTTTATATAAATTATGCGGAAGTAGCCAGCCTTCCATCATTGTTGGATCAGACGGCGCCTGCTATGTGGTCAAGTGCAATGGATTTCCGGGTCACTTGAGCCTTGTGAATGAAGCCGTGGGGACTGGACTGATTCGGAATATGGGATTACCTGCACCCGATTGGGTTCCGATCAAGATTTCGAGCGACTTTATCGACAAGAATCCCGGATTGTGGTTCCACAAAGAGGGAGAGGTGGTAATTAAACCGGCTCCTGGTCTCCATTTTGGCTCTCGACTGATTGAAGCCCCAGACGAGCAACGCACATATCAGATGATCCCACATTCCTGGATCGACAGAATCGAGAACCGTTCAGATTTTCTGGGCATGCTGATCCTGGATTTGTGGGCAAACAACTGTGACCGTAGGCAGGCCGTCTTCCTCTGCGATGCCCAGAACCGTCTCCATGCCAACTTCATCGACAATGATTTCATGTTCGGCGGGAAGTTCGGTTTTGAAATTACCTGTCCGAGGCGGGCCATGGTTTACGATTTGGGCGTATATCGAGGACTGTGGAAATCGGAATCTGTGGAAAGATGGTTGAGTATAATCGATGCAGTCGACGAGAATGCGCTCCGGAAAATATTAGCTGGCGTGCCAGACGAATGGGCGCCTAGGGGTGTGCGTCTTAATATTCTGGACCAGTTAATGACGCGACGCGCCATCCTTTCCGCCCTCCTCAGCGATGCGGAGAATGTACTTAGTACAGGCTATTCCATCCAATATCATAGAACCCGCAATGCCACAGAACCTGGTCAATTTCGTAATGCTCCAACTATCCCGTTGCTCCACTGACCAATTGGTTAGTTTGCTCGTTATTGACTCGGGCGACGGAAGCCCATTACAAGTCTGGATCCGTCCAGATTGGAGACAACAAGTAGACCCTGGAGATCAGGAATACTTGTCCGATCTGGTGGGCGAGTGGCAGAATACCGTCCCTGCGCAGACTCCAATGCTTCTAGAGGGATTGTCCAGGCAGTCTCAGGGGCTGTTAAGAGTCTGCGACCATGGCCAGATGGACATAGTTGAAGCCCACGCCATGATCAAGGCCGTCCTCTCCGCGGGTGCTTTACCGAAGAATTGAAAGACCATTCTGCCACTCAACCGCAATGGCGCTTCGAGATAGCGACTGCATGCTGACTGTTGTTCTTTATAGACACTGACTCTGAAGTGTTCGATCACATCTTCTCGGATTGACAAGGCTTTTCCTGTAAACACGGGATATTGTCTTTATCGAATCGCATTAGCCTTCACAAGGCTCTTTGAAAAATAGAATTCATATTTATATTCGTGTCACGTTCCGTGTGAGGGGACCGTTGACGCTGCGGATGTGGCGATATGCGAGCAGAGATCGGGTTTTCACTGCAGGAAGGCGCCGCAACAGGAACAGGTGTTGTGTCAAGGACGAGAGGACGTAGAGGGAGTTCCTCATAGTCCCGTAACAGGAAAGTTTGCTTTCTGTAAACTCTGCTCCCTGCCATTGTTTTCTCTCAGGAAAAAGAGGCGGCGCGGGCTCCCTTCCTCGATCCGTCAACGGCAACGAAGGTTGTAGGTTCAAATCCTACCCCCCGCAACCACACGAATTTGCGTCGGGGTAGCTTCTGAGCCATCCCTTTCGTTTCCAAGCAGATGCCAGCTTCCTTTGGCCCCGTAGTGGGACTTCCCGTTCGCCGTCTGCGGCACCGTACGGATCTCCGAAACATGCTTCAACAGTTCCTTCCGCGCAGGCCCGGATCGCCAGCCAGCAGAGCACGGAGGTTCCCCGTCCTCTCCGTGATGGAGTTACGGATATCCGCCAGATGAGCCTCCACCGAATCATCACCCTGAGCCAGTGGCTGATCGGTGATCTCGCGCAACTGCTGTTCGCGCTCGTGGATGGCCTCGACCAGAAATGCCGAAGGCCCTGTTTCCGCCACTATCGCCGTCAACCGCCGCAGCTCCCCTTCGAGCTTCTGCTTGCGCTCACGCATTTGCGCCAGTTGATTTGAGAAATTTGTAATTGTGTACCCGAGAGTGTACCCGAAAATTCGGAGCCAAACTCTGTACGTGTTTGAAAATATTTGGCGTCCCCGACGGGATTTGAACCCGTGTTATCGCCGTGAAAGTCT
>JBARHV010000344.1:0-3271 GCA_049799415.1 Silvibacterium sp. | reverse complement strand
GTGGATCGGGTCCTTATATCGGATGCGAAGCAACCTGAATTTCCGCAGCGGCGGCAGAATATAATTTGAATGTTTCTCCGCCCGGATTTTTCCACCCGGATTACCCATCACTTTTACTTTTTCAGGGAGCGTGTTTTGAGCGGCTATAAACAGGTGCGTCGCGCACTTTTGAGCGTCACTGACAAAACCGGGCTGGTGCCCTTCGCAAAACAGCTTGCCGCATTGGGCGTGGAGCTGGTTTCTACCGGAGGAACGGCGCGCGCGCTGCGCGAAGCTGGACTGACCGTTCTCGACATCTCCGACCTCACGGGCTTCCCGGAGATGCTCGACGGCCGCGTAAAGACGCTGCACCCCAAGGTCCATGGCGGCATTCTGCACATCCGGGACAAAGCCGAGCATCGCGCCGCTGTTGAGGAGCATGGCATTCAGCCAATCGATATGGTGGTGGTAAATCTCTACGCCTTCGAGAAGACGGCAGCCAAGCCCGGAGCAGCCTTTGCCGAAGTGATCGAGAACATCGACATCGGCGGCCCTTCCATGGTGCGCTCTGCCGCTAAGAATTTTGAGGACGTAGCCATTGTTACGGCTGCGGACGACTATCCGGCGCTTGGCGAAGAGTTGGCCGCGAACAAAGGCGGCCTGTCGCGTGCGACTCGCTGGCGGCTGGCGCAGAAGGCGTTTGCTGTAACCGCTGCCTACGATACGGCCATTGCCAATGCGCTGGAACGCATCGTTTCGCCCGAGCCTGCGGAAGCGCCGGTGCAATTCTCCGATCCTGCCACGGCTGATTTTCCCAGGACGCTGCGTATTGCGTATCCGCTGGCGGCGGCGCTGCGTTATGGCGAGAACCCGCATCAACGCGCGGCGCTTTATGCCGATGGATCAGGCGCGGGGATTGCCGGAGCCACGCAGCTGCAGGGAAAAGAGCTGAGCTACAACAACCTTGTGGACCTTGACGCCTGCTGGGACCTGGCGCAGGAGTTCGATGCGCCGGGCGTTGCGATCATCAAGCACACCAACCCCTGCGGCGCTGCGACCGGCGCAAACATCCTCGAGGCCTACCAGAAAGCGCTGGCTGCCGATCCCGTTTCGGCCTTCGGCAGCGTGATCGGCATCAACCGCGAGGTGGATGCAGCAGCCGCAGAAGAAATCGCCAAGCTGTTTGTTGAAGCCATTGCCGCGCCCGGCTTCACGCCCGAGGCCCGTACGCGCTTTGCGGCCAAGAAGAACCTGCGCCTTGTTGAAGTCCGCGCGGCACAGACGGCGCAGGTGGTCAAGCAGGTCTCCGGCGGATTGCTGCTGCAGGACGCCGACCACGGGCACATTACCGCAGCGGACCTTAAAATTGCGACGGCGCGGAAGCCGACCGACGACGAGCTGGCCGCGCTGCTGTTCGCATGGCGCGTGTGCAAACATGTGAAGTCGAACGCGATCGTCTATGCGCGCAACGGCCAGATTCTCGGCGTGGGCGCGGGGCAGATGAGCCGTGTGGATGCAGCGAAGTTCGGCGCGATGAAGGCGATTCTGCCGCTGGCGGGCTGCGTAGCTGCATCGGACGCCTTCTTTCCCTTCCCTGACGGGCTTGAGGTAGTCGTCGGAGCGGGCGCGACCGCCGTGATCCAGCCTGGAGGCTCGGTCAAAGACGCGGACGTAATCGCCGCCGCCGACCGGTTGGGCATTGCCATGGTCTTGACCGGCATGCGGCACTTCCGCCACTGAACTGGCCGTCCGGGCACACGCGGTGCTAGCCGCACGGGCACACGCGCCTTCGGCGCCATCCTGGAATTTGCACTTGTGGCCGCGCTCCCTCTGGTCGCGGGACTGGCTCGATTGCGGGACTCGCTTCGCTGGGCGATTGCATCCGAAGCCGGGGTACAATCGTCTTAATGGAAAGGACTGCCTTCGCCTTGGGTGAGGGCGGCCATCCATTCTGATGAAATTGAGCCGGGTCGTGAACCGAACCGGGCGCCGGGGTTTCCCTATTCTTATGAGCAGCAAGACTCATCTCAACACGCACAGCCCAACTTCCACCCCTGTTCGCACCACCGCAAGCTGCTTTTATTCGGGATCTCTGGCTGCGCTTGCGCTCGCGGTTGTTACCGCATCGGCGCCTGCCGTTCTGGCTCAGGGCGCGAACGCTGCGACACCCGCGAGCACGCAGAATGGGCAGAGTGCGAGCACCGGGCAGACTCCGGACCGCGCCGACGCTTATTACCACTACATGCTGGCCCATGAATATGAGGAGATGGCCAACACCTCTGGCCGCTCAGAGTACGCCACGCGCGCGATTGAAGAGTACAAGATGGCGCTCAACGACGATCCCACGTCCAAGTTCCTGGACGACGGGCTGGCCGAATTGTATTACCGCACCGGGCGGGTGAAGGACGCGATTGTCGCGGCACAGGCTTTGATCCAGAAAGATCCCAACAACCTTGACGCGCACAAGTTGCTGGGCAACATCTACCTGCGCTCGCTCGGAGGGGACAACCAGAGCGGACCTTCGGCGGATATGTTGAAGCTGGCCATCAGCGAATACGAGAAGATTGTGCAGTTGGAGCCGAACAGCATCGAAGACCATCTGCTGCTCGGCCAGCTTTACTCTTTTTCGCACCAGTCACAAAAGGCCGAGGAGCAGTTTGCTGCGGCGCAGAAGATCGATCCCAGCTCGGATGAGACAGCGCTGAGTCTGGCTCGGCTGTATACCAGCGAGGGCGATACGGCACGGGCCATCAAGGTCCTCAGCACGCTCCCGGAAGACGACAAGACGGCCAAGACTGAGTATGTTCTGGGCGCGAGCTACGATCAGCAGAAAGACATCAAGAACGCCATTGCCGCATACCGCAAGTCTCTGGACCTGGAGCCGGACAATCTGGATGTGGAGCGCGCGCTGGCCAAGGACCTGCTGAACGACAACCAGCTCACTCCAGCGGAGAAGGCCTACAACGACATCGCGGCGGGTGATCCCAACGATCCGGAGGCCTATCTGCGGCTCTCGGAGATCGAACGCCGCCAGGGCGAGTATGACGAGGCTCTCACCACGCTGAAGAAGGCCAAGGCCCTGGTTCCGGACTCACTGGAGATCAGCTTTAATGAAGGGCTGCTCGACGATGCTCTGGGCCACTACGATGAAGCCGCGCAGGCCTTTGAGAAGCTGGCGGCAGGATCGGAGCACACAAGCGGCCAGTATTCCGAGCAGGAGAAGAACAACCGGTCGCTCTTTCTTGACCGGCTGGCGATTGTTTATCACGAACAGAACAAGACGGACGAGGCC
>JBARHV010000343.1:0-16598 GCA_049799415.1 Silvibacterium sp. | reverse complement strand
CGTCGCAGCAGCCGGTTTTTATTAGCGTAAACAAATCGCAGCAAAGTCGCCCGCTGCGATAACCTGTCCTCTTAGAACCGGTAGTTCGCCGAGAACTGCAGGTGCCGTTCCACCGAACGAACACCCTGGTTGGCGACATCCCCGAACGTTGCATCGGTAATGCCGTTGTCGGGGTTTCCGTAGCTTACGATGTTGAGCGCATTGAACGCATCAAACCGGAAGCCCACCGTCTGCTCGCGAATGACATGGAAGTCCTTGAAGGCCGACATATCGACGTTCAGATATCCCGGACCAATCAGGTTTCCGTTTCTCCCCGTCCCAAAGGTATTCAGAGCCGGCACACCGAATGCGCAGATGCCATTATCCACTCCAGGCGTCTGGCAATACTGTGTTGAAGGATCGGTGCCGAACCAGTGCTCAAGGCTGCGATTCACAATCTTGATGTTGCGGTACTGGTTAGGCCGCGAGTTGCCGTAGCTGCCGGAGTTGTTGCCCGGGCCGTTGGCTGTCTGCGGAAAGCCCGTATACCCAACGCCCACCACAGAGAACCTCCAGCCGCCGATCGCCTCGTCCTCCAAGCGGTTGGCGCCCGAGAGGAACTCCTGCCCGCGTCCCACCGGAAGCGCATAGACCATCGTCCAGCTTATGTTGTGCCGCACGTCGTATCCCGCCGGACCCCAGTCCGCCGCACTGTCATAGTAGTTCTGGAACGCTCCGCTGAAGCCGTTGACATTCAGCGCATAGTTACCCAGGCTGTTCGTCAGTGCCTTGCCATAGGTGTAGTTCAGCGTGAACTCCAGCCCGTGACTCAACCGGTCGCGCAACACTGCCTGCAGCGCCTGGTAGTTCGACGCCGCACGCGATTCTGTAATCAACAGCGGGCTGTTGCCGATACTCCCCACAGGCGCGTTCACGCCGATATACTGATTGTTGTAGTAGGGCGCAGAGTTCGGATTGCCGTTCACCAGGTACTGGTTCACGTTGCCGTAGTCTTCAATATGCTGGCCCTGCTCGCCCAGGTACCCCACCTGCAGTGACATGCTCGGAGTTAGAGCATATTCCGTCGTAAGGTTCCACTCCTGCACGTAGGCCGGCTTAATATCCTTCGGATACACGTTGTAGGTTCCGCCAAGGTTGACCGTGCCCCCGGAAAAACCATCCTCCGCCGTACGGGGAACGTTGTCCGGAGCAGCACTTGAAGGAGAAAGGTTTGGCGTCTGTATGGCTTGAATGAAGGGAGTAATGGAGGTCAAACGCTGGTTCGAGGAGTTGCCCTCAAAGAAGCTGGTCGCTCCATAGCCGCCGCGAATCACAAAGCGATTCGTTGCCTGGTAGGCAAAACCCAGCCGCGGCATGAATTCATTCTGGTTGTCGTAGCAGCCGCGATTGCTGCACAGCCCTGATCCCACCGGAGCGCCCGCTGGAACCGCATGCGCATACAGCACCTGCCCGGTGGCAATGTCGACGTTGCCCGTCTTGTTGTTCTGCTCCACCCAGGGTTCATCAAACTCATACCGCACGCCAAAGTTCAGCGTCAGGTTCGGCATAGCCTTGTAGTCGTCGCTCGCGTATCCCGCAACGCGCCACTGCCGCTGGCCCACATTCACGCTGGCCAGCGTTGCCGCCGCTTGTGACACGTAGTCCGAAACAAAGTCCGCGCCGCCATAACCGCCCACCGAGCCGTTGCTCGTAAACGCCCCGCTGTAGCTCAGCACACCCAGGTAGCCGTTATTGTTCGCCGTCGGATAGTTGTTCTGGTAGCGCAGTGCCTCCACTCCAAAGTGGAGCGTGTGCAAGCCACGCTGCCAGGTCAGGTCATCCATGTAGCTATAGGTGTTGTCGATCAGGCCGCCGCCATAGACCGGATTGCCTCCGGCAGTAATGCCGCCCGCAATGCCCTGTCCGGAATAGCCGGGATACGCCTGGTTCGGGAATGGAATGCCAACCTTCTGGTTGCCGGAATCACCAAACAGTCCCGTGGAATCCACGGAAAAGCTCTGTTCCCAGACCGTGCGCGTAAAGCCGATACGCGCCGAGTTCACGATCGCTGGCGAGAAAATATGGATCCAGTTCCCGCCGCCGACCTTCGTAGGATAGACCGTTGGTCCGTTAAAGGAGATCGCCAGCACCGGCGTCTGTCCGTTATACGCCGTCGACATCGTGTAAAAGCCGGTGATCTTGTCCGACCCACGCAGATCGTACTCGATCTTGATGTCGCCCTGGTTGTTTGCCTTGAAGGTGCGCTGCGGCGCTTGATAATCGCTGCCGGCAATCCCGTCGTTCGGCGCAGCGTTCGGCAGCGGATACAGGCTGGGGTTCGCGAACAGGAACTTCGCCACAGGATTGACGATCGGCACGCCCGTGTCTCCAACATAAGGAGCATAGCCGTTCTGCGAATTGTATAGTTGCACAGGATTGCCGGCGGTCAGCAGCGCAGAGAAATCGCCATTCCGCATCGCCTGTGTAAACACACTCGCCGTTCCAATGCCGCCCTGGTGGTACCGCGAGCCCAGATAGTCCACAAAGAAGAACAGCTTGTTGTGGATGATCGGACCACCCAGCGTTCCACCGAACTGCGCCTGCGAGTATGGATTGACCGGAATCACCGGACGGGCCTGGTTGTTCGACCAGGAGTTCGCATTCATCCGGTAGTCCTGCACATAGCCGTAGGCTGATCCGTGAAACTGGTTGGTGCCGCTCTTCAGAATCGCGACAATACCGCCGCCGTTCACGTTGCCGTAATCCGCCGGAGAGTTCGCTGTCAGTACCTTGATCTCCTGCAGCGCCTCGGGAGCCGGGCTGTACGAAATCAGGTTGTTGAACGTCTCGTTGATATCAATACCTTCCAGCGTGTAGTTGTTCGCCTGCGCGCGGTTGCCGTTCAGGTTGATCGTGTCCGTGTAGTAGTTGCTGCGTTCAATCTGGGTCGTGCCGCCGGTGCCCGCCGTGCTCACGGAGCCCGGAATATAGAGGGTCAGTGCTGAAAAATCCAGGCCGTTCAAAGGAAAGTTTTGAATGGTATTTGCGGTGATCGTACTGCTCAGCGTCGGATCGTTGCTATCTAAGATAGCTGATGATGACGATACCTTCACCGTCGTCGCCGTGCTGCCCGGAGTCAGCGTCACATTGAACGAGGCCGTTTGCAAAGCCTCCAGGTGAAACGCCGGAATCGTCTTTTCGCCAAACCCTGGTGCGTTGATCGTGATCTGGTAGCTGCCAATCGGCAGAAATCCTATACGGTATAAACCCGATGAATCCGACGTCGCAGCCGAGTCCACTCCGGTGCTTATATTGTGTGCAACCACCTTCGCGCCCGGAATCACCGCACCGCTCGAGTCGGTAATTGTGCCCGTCACCGTCCCGGTCACCGTCTGCGCCCGCCCCAGACCACCGCACATCAGCGCAGCAACCAGAGATACACCTAGCATCCTGAAGAAATTTGCCTTCATTGCGTCCTCGCTTATTTCAATCTGACGATCGATTCGTTCTATTCCTTGAAATCGCTGCCCGGCGACGGCTCTATAACTCCGCAACCCGGCAAACCTGGCCAAAAATACTCCAACAAACCTCGCGATGCGCTCCCCGCCTCTCCATTTGGCTTCCACTTTCATCGGAGAGACTCGTTCACAAATCGCCGTGGAAAAAAGATACGCTCAAAATGATCAAAATGTCCATGAAAAAGTGATTGAATCTAAAAATACAAGAAATACTCCAGCGAAATCAGCAACTTATTTCAAATATCGGAACGCACCGCTAGCCAAAAATGCAGAAAACAGTCAAAATAAATTCGCAGCCAAAGCGGCCCGACTCCTCGCATTTCGCTCGCAGCTTTATACACTTGCAGCTTTATACACTTGAGGTGTCGCTCATCCACGCGCAAGCAGCCAAAACGGAGACCAATGCCTGCCCGGAATAAATTCGCTTCTCTTCTGGCCGCTCTCGTCGTTGTGCTCGCGCCATCGATCGCGATGCACGCCCAGAATGACGGCTCTGCCGCAACCTCCGGCCCCATCGTCGTGCTCATCACCATCGATGGATTCCCTGCCCGCGCGCTCAACGATCCGCGGCTGCCCATGCCCACCCTGCGCTGGCTCGAAGCAAAAGGCGCGCATGCCGATGCCATGCAGCCCATCAACCCGACCGTAACCTGGCCCAACCATACCGCGCTGATCACCGGCGTGAATGCCGGCGAACATCACATCGTGGCCAACGGACTCATCACCTTTCCTTCCGACGGATCCGCTCCACAAATAAAACCCTGGGTGCCCAAAGACGAGCTCGTCCATGCGCGCACCCTCTACGACGCCGCTGCTGAAAAGGGCATGACCACCGGGCAGGTGGACTGGGTCGCGATCTACGGAGCAAAAAATGTGCGCTGGCAGTTTGGCGAGCGTCCGAGTACAGACAGCGCCATCGCAAAAGATTTAGTCGCGCAAAATCTCGTCACAGAAGATGAGATCGCAACCTTCGATTGGCATAACGCAAACAGCAGTCCGGCGTGGCGCGACCAGATATGGACCGACGCGGCCATCGACATCCTGACAAAACATACCCCCAATCTTCTGCTGTTTCATCTGTTGCAAACCGACACGCTCCAGCACGAGTACGGCGCGCTCAGCCCCGCCGCGTATGCTGCATTTGCCTATGCCGATAGCTGCATCGCGCGGCTCGTCGATGCAGCGCGCTCAGCCGGCCTACTCAACCGCATCACATTTATTCTCGCGTCCGATCACGGCTTCGCCAGCTATACCCACACCATCCATCCCAACGTGGGCCTTGTGCAGCTGGGCTTGCTCAAAATGCAGGACGGCAGTTACCGGGGCAACGTCTGGGCTCTGCCCGAGGGAGGCGAAGCGTCGTTGTACATTCGCGATGCTTCTCAGCGTGCATCGCTAGTGCCCATGCTGAAAGCATATTTTGAGAAGGTGCCCGGCATCGCCGGTGTCTACACCAACCAGGAGGCGCAAAAATTTGGCATCCCCGCCCTTGGTTTAACCGATCAGGCGCCCGACCTGTACCTCGCCGCAAAACCGGACTATGCTTTCGCAGACGGAACAGAAGGGCCAATCGTGCAGGAAATCACGCCAGCGCGCGGGACGCACGGCTATCTCAATACCGATCCCGACATGGAAGCGCTCTTCATCGCATCCGGCGCGCATATCCGCTCCGGAGTTGACCTCGGCTCCATCTCCAACCTTAATGTCGCGCCCACCATCGCAAAGATTCTCGGCGTCTCACTCCCGGACGCAAAACAAAAACCTCTCACCAGGGCGCTCCAATAGCGGCTCAGAAAAGATTGCGAACCCAAACCGTCTAACCATCAACCTGTGTTTTTGAAAGGCGAGCGTTCCATGTTTTCACGTCGTAGATTTATGCAAGCCCTCTCCGTTGCCACCTGCTACAACCTGCTCGACAGCAAAAACCATCCCGCACTCGCCGCCGTCCTGCCGGAC
Organism: Silvibacterium sp.; assembly: GCA_049799415.1. Taxonomy (GTDB): domain Bacteria; phylum Acidobacteriota; class Terriglobia; order Terriglobales; family Acidobacteriaceae; genus Silvibacterium. The sequence continues at coordinate 11,145 of JBARHV010000343.1, read as the reverse complement.
GAAGATCTTTCCGCAGAAGACCTCACCCAGTACGTCAACATCCGCGTCGGCCTCGGCGGCCACGGACACACCTATCCCGGCGCGTCCGTTCCCTTCGGAGCCGTGCAGCTCAGTCCCGACACCTACACCAAAGGCTGGGACTGGTGCTCCGGCTACTACGACGCCGACGCCTCCCTCATGGGCTTCAGCCACACCCATCTCAGCGGCACCGGCTGCGGAGACATGCTCGACATCCTGCTCATGCCCAACGTCGGCCCAGTCAAGTGGAACCCCGGCACGCGCGAAAATCCCGAAGAAGGCTACCGCGCCCCTTTCTCCCACGCCGACGAGATCATGCAGCCCGGCTACTATGCCGTCCCGCTCAAAGACCGCAAGGTCCATGCCGAGCTCACCGCCACCGAGCGCACCGGCCTCCATCGCTATACCTTCCCTGCAAGCGATGCCAGCCACTTCATCCTCGACTTCGTCCACTCCTACGACGATCCCGCCAATCCCGTAAGCGATGCCACGCTCGAAATCATCGGCAGCGACACCGTCACCGGCGGACGCACCGTCCACTCCTGGGCCAACGGACGCCGCATCTACTTCGCCGCGCAGTTCTCCAAACCCTTCACCAGCGCGCAGCTCCAGCAGGACGACACGCTTCTCGACCCCGGCGCAATCAAAGCCGAGGGCAAAAGCCTCAAGGCCGCGCTCCACTACAACACGACAGAGAGCGAGCAGGTCCTCGTCCGCGTCGGCATATCCGGAGTCAGCGTCGCCAACGCCCTCAAAAACCTTCAGGCCGAAATGCCCGGCTGGGACTTCGATGCCACCCGCGCTGCAGCAAAGGCCGCATGGCAACGCGAGCTGGGCCGCATCCGCATCGAAACCACCGACGCCACGCAGCGCACCATCTTCTACTCCTCGCTCTATCACATGATGCTCGCGCCCACGCTCTTCGACGACGTCAACGGAGAGTACTGCGGCATGGACGGCCAGACGCACCAGCTCGCGCCCGGCGAGCATAACTACAGCACCTACTCGCTCTGGGATACCTTCCGCGCGCTCCATCCCTCCTACACGCTCTTCCAGCCCGACCGCGTTCCCCGGCTCGTCAACTGCCTCGTCAGCATGGCAGAGCAAAGCCCCGCCGGCATGCCCGTATGGCCGCTCCAGGGTAAGGAGACCGGAACCATGACCGGCTATCACTCCGCCGCCGTCATGGCCGAGGCCTGCGTCAAAAAATTCCCCGGCATCGACTGGAACCGCGCCTACAAGGTCATGCGCAAGCGCAACATGGTCGACGATTATCGCGGCCTCGGCTACTATCGCGCCCTCGGCTACATTCCTGCCGACAAGGTCGACGAGTCCGTCAGCAAGGCACTCGAATACGACTATGACGACTGGGCCTGCGCCCATGTTGCCGACCGCGTCGGCGCGCATGACGACGCGCAGCTCCAGCGCACCCGCTCCAAAAACTACCGCCATCTCTTCGATCCCAGGACGCAGTTCATCCGCGCCAAGATGAGCGACGGCAAGTGGGCCGAGCCTTTCGACCCCATCGACATGGGCCACACCGACGCCTACCGCGACTACACCGAGTCCAACGCCTGGCAGACCACCTTCGGCATCATGCACGACGTCAAGGGCTACATGGAGATGTGGGGAGGCCGCGAGCCCTTCATCAAAAAGCTCGACGATCTCTTCACCGTGCCCTCTACCCTGCCCAAAAACGCGCCGCCCGACATCGCCGGACTCGTCGGCCAGTACGCCCACGGCAACGAGCCCAGCCACCACATCGCCTACCTCTACGTCTATGCCGGACAGCCCTGGAAGACGCAGTCCCGCGTCAACTCCCTGCTGCTCACCATGTATCACAACGACCCCGACGGCCTCGCCGGCAACGAAGACTGCGGCCAGATGTCCGCCTGGTACGTCATGAGCGCCCTCGGCCTCTACGCCGTCGATCCTGTCAGCGGCAACTACGTCCTCACTTCCCCGCTCTTCGACAAAGCCACGCTGACCGTCACCGGAGGCAACCAGCTCGTCATCGAAGCCAAGCGCCCCTCGCCCGACGCCATCTATATAAGGTCGGTTACTATCAACGGCAAAAAGTCAGACAAGCTCTGGGTCTCGCACGCCGAGATCGCCCACGGCGGCCACCTCGTGTTTGAATTAAGCACGGAACCCAACCAGCACCTCGGCACCGCGCCCGAGCTCGCACCACCTTCACTCACCGCATGAGCACGAACGAAGCAAAATCAGGCCTGACCCGCCGCACCCTCCTCAGCGGAGCCGCCGCCATCGTCGGCGTAGCTGCGGCCTCGCGCAGCCCGCTCGCCATCGCCGCCGCAGCGCAATCGGAACCACCCGCCGTGCTCACGCAGCGACCGCCGCTCGCCGATCGTCGCTTCACCAGTACCGCTGTTGAGTCCGCCATCCGCCGCGTCTCCCAGCAAATTGCCGACCCGGAGCTTGCGCTCATCTTCGCCAACTGCCTGCCCAACACCCTCGACACCACCGTCTACCCAGGCACCAGCAACGGCAAGCCTGACACCTTTGTCATCACCGGAGACATCGACGCCATGTGGCTCCGCGACTCCTCCGCGCAGGTCTGGCCCTATCTTCCCTTCTGCAAATCCGATCCAAAGCTCTCCTCGCTCATCGAAGGAGTCATCCGCCGCCAGACCCGCTGCATCCTCATCGACCCCTACGCCAACGCCTTCCTGCCCGACACCACCGGTAAGCCGCTTTCGTGGGCCGTGCACGACGACACCACCATGAAGCCCGGCGTCGGCGAGCGCAAGTGGGAGATCGATTCCCTCTGCTACACCATCCGCCTCGCCCACGGATACTGGCAGGCCACCGGCAACACCGCGCCCTTCGATTCTGCATGGCTCGAAGCCGCGCACTCCATCGTCCGCACCTTCCGCGAACAGCAGCGCAAGCACGGCCCCGGCCCCTACCACTTCCAGCGGGCCTCCGCGCAACCTACGGACACGCTGCCTCTCGACGGATACGGCAACCCCGCCCGCCCTGTCGGACTCATCTACTCTGGCTTTCGCCCCTCCGACGACGCCTGCATCTTCCCGCTCTTCATCCCCGCCAACCTCTTCGCCGTCACCAGCCTCCACCAGTTAGCCATCATGGTCGACAAGCTCGGCAACGACGCAACCCTCGCCAACGAATGCACCGCATTAGCCAACGAAGTCACCGCCGCCCTCAACCAATACGGCCAAATCGACACCAGCGATCGCGGAACCAACGATCACGGACGCATATGGGCCTACGAAGTAGACGGCTACGGCAACACCCTCCGCATGGACGACGCCAACGCCCCCGGTCTCGCTTCACTCGACTATCTAGGCTGCGTCACACCCGCGCAGCGCGCGCTCTACGAGCGGTCAAGAGCCTTCGCCCTCTCGACGGACAATCCATATTTTTTTCAAGGAACCGCCGCCGAAGGCATCGGAGGTCCGCACATCGGACTCGGCTACATCTGGCCCATGGGTATCATGTTCCGCGCCTTCACCAGCACCAGCGACCAGGAAACGCTCCAGTGCCTGCGCTGGCTCCGCGATACCACAGCCGGCACGCACTTCATGCACGAATCCTTCTGGAAAGACGACCCAACAAAATACACCCGCCCCTGGTTCGCCTGGGCCAATACCCTTTTTGGCGAACTCATCCTCGAGCTCGCAACCAAAAAAACTTCCCTGCTGCACGCCTCGTTCACAACAAGCACATAGCGATCGAAGCAACGCAAAGCCTCCCGGCACATGGCAGAAACCACATTTTGCGCCACCGTTTCAATATTGAAACTTCGCTTATTGAAATTTTGCATGCACTATCCAGCTTTTAGGATTTATGCTCCAGCCGAGTACGTCATCTCATAGTCCACGCATTTTCAATCAGCCAAAACAGCTGATAATAACTCCCTTATTGAGATGGGCCTAAAGTTGCAGCATAGCTCTTACTAGAGCTCGCACAAGGGAGAGTTATGACAATGCGCCGCTTTCTATCTGGACTATTGATTCTTGCCTCGTTCTCGTTCCTTCCAACCCTGCTCAGCGCCCAGGATGTGGCCGCCATTACTGGAGTAGTCACGGACCAGACAGGTGCTGTCATCCCGGGTGTGAATGTCACCCTCCAGAATCCCGCGACCGGGGCTTCTTACAAGGCGGTCAGCAGCGCCACCGGGTCGTACACCATCAATCAGGTAAAGCCGGGCCCTGGCTACAAAATTCAGTTCTCGCATGATGGCTTCAGCAGCGTAGTCGTCTCCGGCCTCTATCTGAACGTGGACGCCACCCGAACGCAGAACGCCAGCATGAGCCTCGGTGCAACTCAGCAGACCGTGCAGGTCTCCGCCTCCAGCCAGGATGAAACCCTCAACACCACCGACGCCACCGTCGGCAACAACTTTCAGGTCCAGTTTCTGAATGAACTGCCGATCCAGGACCGCAGCAGCCCTTCGGTGCTCTTCACCCAGCAGCCCGGCGTCACGCTGGACGGAGCAGTTACGGGCGCGCGTGTCGATCAGGACAATGTCACCCTCGACGGACTGGACGTGAATGACAATGAGACGGGTAACTTCGGCGCCATCGTCGCCAATGCCCCGGTCGACTCTGTCCAGGAGTTTCGCGGAGTCAGCGCCGGCCCGCTTTCGAGCGCAGGCGAGGGTGGCGGCGGCCAGTTTGAGTTGGTCACCCGCAGCGGCTCGAACGCCTTCCATGGCGCATTAGTGGAGTACCACCGCGATACTGACTTTGAGGCCAACAGTTGGTTCAACAACAATGCTGGCGTACCCCGGGCTCCGCTCATCCGCAATCAGTTCGGCGGAAACATCGGCGGCCCGATCCTCAAAGACAAGCTCTTCTTCTTCTTCGACTACGACGGCCGCCGCGACACTCTCAGCAACGAGACCGAGCGCACCGTCCCTCTCGATTCCTTCCGCAATGGCACCTTGAACTACATCAACAACCAGGGCACAACCTCAACCCTGGATTCCGCACAGGTTGCGACGATCGACCCGCAGGGAGTCGGCTTCAATTCATCGCTCCTTTCCCTGTTCGGTAATCGCTACCCGCACGCCAATGACCTGTCCGGCGCCTATGGTGATTTGCTCAACACCGCCGGCTTCCGGTTTAACGCGCCCTTCCCTCTCAAATTGGACAACTACGTTGGACGAGTGGATTACAACCTGAACGACGCCATGAAGCTGTTTTTTGTTGGACACGTCGCCCAACAGAACAGCACGCAGAGCTCGATCTGGTTCCCCGGCGATCCGGAAACCTATCCATTCCTCGACAAGAGCTACTCCTATGCTGCTGGATTAACCTGGGCCATGGGCACGAACAAAGTCAATCAGTTTGAGTATGGAGAGACGTACGAGAACTATAACTTTCCCAACACCTACAATCCTACGGGAATCACCCAGTTCGGCGACGTCGGCGGCAACGGCACAGGCGGATCGATCATCGACGGCCCTTATGGCAGCGCGATCAACGCACAGAGCCGCACATTCCCTCTTCCCGTAGTGCGCGACGACTTTAGTTGGACGAAGGGCAACCACGGCATCGCCTTTGGCGGATCGTTCAAATGGGAAAGCCCGAATAACAACACCATCCTCGACTACAACAGCCCTGGTATTGGCCTCGGCGGATATACGAATGCGCTCGACGCCAGCCTGCGCCCTGCGGATATCGGCAGCGGCGACGCCGTCCCGCTGTACGACAGCTCCTTCGCCCTTGCCCTTGCCCCTTTCACCTCCGTCGGCAGCACTTATAACTACGATTCTCAGGGAAATGCTGTGCCCCAGGGAACAGGCGCAATACGTGACTACCGCTACTACGAAACCGAACTCTACGTCGGCGATACATGGAAAGTAACCCCCTCGCTCACCGTTTCTTATGGCGTACGCTGGCAGAACTACACCGTCCCCTACGAACGCCACGGCCTTGAATCGGTCGATCAATTCGGCGATGAATCGGTGTCGAACTCAACCTTTAACAATTACTTTGCGACCCGCACCGCGCAAAGCGCAGCCGGCCAGTCCGGCAATCTGGTGGTTCCGTTGTTCTCCTATGTGCTCGGCGGAAAGGCCAATCACGGTCCAGGCCTCTACCACACCGACAATCTGAACTTTGCCCCCAGAATCGCTTTTGCTTACAACCCCGCCTTCGATCGTAAGACTGTCTTCAGCGGCGGTGCAGGCATCATCTACGATCACACCGTAATCAATTCCATCCTGTATCAACAGACGCAGTATTCCTATATCTTCCAGGCCAAAGCCAATGATCCCCTCGGCGTGGCCGGCAACCCAACCGCCACTCTCATGCAGGACCAGAGATTCTCCGGTCTCGGAGCGCCTCCCGCGCCTCCCGCGCCGCCAACCATCACCGCGCCGTATTTCCCCTATGTCTCCGGTACAGGATCCAATGCGGTCCCCTTCGGCCTGGCCAATGGCGGGGCCTTCAATGAAATGGTCGATCCATCCTTCAAAACCCCATACTCCTTGCAATTCAACTTTGGATGGCAGCATGAGTTCTCCCACGGATACATTCTCAAGACCACCTATGTCGGACGTCTCGGCAGAAGGCTGATGGCGCAGGCCGACACCGATCAGCTGATTGATTTCCCTGACAATGTATCAGGACAGTTGATGTCGCAGGCATTTACAAATCTTTCCCAGCAGCTGCGAGCAGGAAGCCCGGTCACTGCACAGCCCTGGTATGAAAATGTGCTCCCGCCAGGAGTAGGAGCCGGGTACGGAGCGGCCTACCCAAGTACGGGAGTGACGAATAATACCCAGCTCGTTGCCTATCTCCTCGGAACCTATGCCGAGCGCGGCGATTTCGCGGATACCACTGAGGCGCTCTCAGCTTACGGACTGCTTCCGCCGAATGTCGGCATGGCATCTCAATTCTCTGAAAACACCATGTATACCAACAAGGGGTTTTCGAGCTATAACGGCATGCTCGTCACCCTGCATAAGAACCTCGGCTATGGCCTGCAGTTCGATATGAACTACACCTGGTCGCATGCACTCGACAATGTTTCCGTAACCGCCAATACCGTGGCCTTTGGCGGCTATGGCTTCATCTGCGATGTGCTGCGTCCGCGCGAGTGCCGCGGCAATTCCGACTTCGATGTTGCCAACTATCTCAACGGCAACTTCATCTATGACCTGCCCTTTGGCCGGGGAAGGACCTTCGCCGCAACAGCGCCACAATGGCTCGACGAGGCGATCGGCGGCTGGAGCGTCAGCGGCCTTCCCAGCTGGCATACCGGCAATGCCTACTTCGCCGCTGCCAATGCCTTCGTCGCCGGATACGCCAATGATGCCCCCGCTATTCTGGTCGGCAACATTGCGGATATGAAGACGCACGTCAACGGCGGCAATGGTGGACCTCTTTACGCATACACGGATCCAGTCAAAGCCGACGCTGATTATGTCGGCCCTCTCGGCTTCAACATCGGCAGCCGCAACAACCTGCGCGGCCCGGGATACTTCAACATGGATATGGGACTCGGTAAAACCTTCCGCATCTACTCTGATCGGGTAAAGTTTAATTTCCGTGGAGACGCCTTCAACGCCTTCAATCACCCCAACTTCGATACGCCCACTACAGACATCACCAACAGCTCGGTCCAGTTCGGAGTTATTCAACAAACGGTTGGCAGCGGCGCACGCGTTCTGCAGGTATCAGGACGGCTGGAGTTCTGACCGGGTTATTCCTTGTGAACGTTCTATGAAAAGTAAAAGCCCGTCCACTCCGGACGGGCTTTTACTTTTGGAAACAGGGATGCCATTTGCGAGCATGGGAGGACGTGGACTTTGACCACGGCACGTATGTAGAGCCGGAAAATTCACCGTCTTTTTCGCAGCCTCGCTCATGCCCCGCGCGCGCGCCGCCACTCCAAGCGCGTCCGCCACGAACGCCGAGTCTTCGCTCTCCAGCGCATCGCACGGGTTTTACCGTCGTTGACTTCCGCAAGCTTCCCGCTGTTCCCGGTCATCCAGGAACGCCATACCTTGCCATAATCGAAAGCACCACGAGAACCAGAAGCACTCCTGAATACAGGAAGAAGGTGGCACGGAAAGGAACGGCGATCGAGCTTCTGTTCCGCGCTGATAGCATCGTCCAGTTGAACATCGGCGATCGCAGCGCCGTCATAGGGTTGAGTGACTAACATCCGGCCTCCGCCTGAAATCGTTTCACCTCATTCTGTCAGCCTGGGCAAAGCGGAGAACGCTCGCGATTCGCCGCAACTGCAGGTCTCTCCACTTGGCCCGGAACGACAGTGGATCGATGGAAGAGCGTTAGTAAGGTGGCCAGTTGATGGTGGTCCCTTTGAAGAGGTACACACATTCCTCGATGCGTTTGGTGCCGTCGTGTACGGCGAAGGTCTTCGGCTTGCCGGTTGGACCGGTGCTCCACAATGAACATCCGGCATACGCTCCATCCTTGCGCAGGATGTAATAAATCATGTCTACATAGCGCAGCTTGCGCGGGTCATTCTCATAGTTCCGCGCGATGCGGCGCAGGGTCGCGATGCCCGCCTCCTGCGGGCTTAATCCCTGTCGCATCAAATCGACGATGCTGTGAGCGCCCGCTACTTTAATGTTCTCTTCGCCACTGCCGGTTGCGCCCGCGGAACCTACATCCTGGTCCGTGTAGCACCCGGCTCCAATAATCGGCGAATCGCCGAGCCGGCCCGGGAGCTTCCAGGCCTGGCCGGAAGTGGTCGTTGCCCCGGACATCTCACCCTTGCTGTTCAAAGTGGAAACATGGATTGTGCCGGTGGTCGGCCACAACACTTGCTCGACCGCTTGCCAGCGTTTCCCAGGCTCGATTCCAACATCGGCGGCCATTTCCATCAGGCGTTTGCACCGAACGCAGATGGTCTCCACATCCTCTTGTCCGGGATTCCGCGGAATGGCGCTGTGAAGCGTGGCGGGCTGCTTCGACGATGAGTCATCACGGTCAGGCCCTTTCCATTCTGGACTCGACAGCCCCGGCCCCCACCAGTCTTCACTGGAATTATTTTCCTTCCATAGCATCCAGATTTTGCGCGCATCGTCCGTCAGCAGGTTTTCCCGCGGAAACCCCTCATCTACGGCAAACCTCTCCGCTCCCTCTCCGGCCAGCATGACATGCCCGGTATGCTCCATCACCTTTCGCGCTACCAGACACACATTTTTAATATTCCGCACGCCGCCGACGGAACCTGCGGTCCTGACCGGTCCGTGCATGCAGCAGGAGTCCAACTCGACTACGCCCTCTTCGTTCGGCAAACCGCCTAAACCCACACTATGGTCGCTGGGATCGTTCTCGCGCCCCAGGCAGATGTGGTGGGCCGCATCCAGCGTGTCTGAACCATCCTGCAGCATCCGGTAGGCCTCATCGATGGTGTTGTCGCCGGTATGGCGGGTCACGATCACCGGTTTTTTCGGCGGTCCCATCTTCTTCACCGCTTCGCTGGTCATATCCGTATCGGATTGGATATCGCTCGCGTCGGCGGCAATGGTGGCCACGCCTATACTTCCGGCCGCCAATGCGGCACGGGAAATAAAGTCACGTCGCGTCGTCATTCTTGTCCTCCAGATGAATTTGATACCAACCTGGCAAAAGCTTCGGGTTTCGTGGATCGCGTCTTCTCGTCACAGGCCCGTAGTCACAGACCCGATAAATCATACATCGTGGGTTTCTCGCGGAACCCATGCGTTTTGACTGCGTCATACGCAATCCCAAAAGCAAACCATACTGCGCCTGAAATCTTGGCGTGCATGGGCAGGCCTTCGCCAACTCGCCCGTGGCCGCGGTCCACACTTTGGCTTACCCTGTGGGTGGACACTGTCACGTACCCCACGGAATCTCCAATGCGCTTGTTTTGCCGCATGTCCTCCGGTTCAACGCAGAATCCTGCAGCAGCGCATACGCGGATCTCGCCACGGCAGCGTTTCCTCATCTGGCGATTGCCCGCTGAACGAAAGGGTGTCCGCTTTTATTGATGAATTGGCCAGCCTCGCAAAAGAAGTAGCTGTGCCGCAGCGGCTTAGCGATGTTGGCGTCGAGCGCTCGCAGTTGGCCATGTTCGCAGACGACGCGATGAAGCAGACTCGGCTCCTGGTCAACAATCCAAAGCCTCTCACTCTCGCTGACGCAATGTGCATATATGAGGCGGCCTGGTAGCGCCATCGGGGATCGAACCCGAACTCTTCGCCTTGAGAGGGCGACGTGTTAACCAATTACACCATGGCGCCAGGTGTGAAACCGGCCGAAGGAAAAATCAGCCAGACAGAAAACCGGCCCAGCCGAAGCGGGCCAGCCAACTCTTTGAATATATCAGAAACCGCGCGCTGAAACCCGCCCCGAAACCAGCCCGGCACCCCGCAAAAGCAAGCGCAAAACCAACCGCCTAAATGCCCAGCTTCTTCACTTCGTCGTTGTAGTATTTGCGGTAAAGAATGTCCCATTCCTGGCTGCCTTCCGGAATAATCCGCCGCTGCGAGGCAATCTTCAGCCGCGACGCCTGATCAATGCGCGTCTCTTCCATCAGCAGTTTTTCCAGAATCCCGCGCGCCGTCTGCCGAATCGTGTTTCTGTCTTCCAGAAAATCGCACTCGGTGGTTTCAGCCAGCGTATCGGCCACCACATGGGCCAGTTTGTTCAGCTTGTCGCGAGAAATTCTCACAGCACCGCCTTGTATTTCTTCGCCAGCTCCTGCTTCACCTTTTTGAACATTTCGGCGTAGGCTGCCCCTGTTTTGTGCATCTCGTCCTGGTAAGCGTCCAGAATGACGCGAACCTCTTCATTGATGCGGTCTTCGAGGGACAACTCTTCCAGAAGACCAGCATGGACGCGCTCATTCACCGCAGACACCTTGTCTGTGTGAATCATTTTGGCTTCGATCAGATCTGCAACCGTGTGCCGCGCCAGGTATCCAACATAATCGCGTGAAAATATCATCTATCTTGCTCGAAATATAGCACAATTGAAGACTCGGAACAGAGCGGTCCCGCTCCCGGCTCATGCGCAGCCGCGCGCTCCTTTAGCGATTTTACCTTTTCCTCGCGCCGCCCGGCGGAAAGCTGCGACAATGGCAAATGATGCCTATGACCCAAACCAGCCTGCTCTCTCTCAAAGATGATATGGT
>JBARHV010000342.1:0-48328 GCA_049799415.1 Silvibacterium sp. | reverse complement strand
CATGCCACCCGCCAACATTTTTCAGACCAATCCATACCAGGGGCAAAAACCCGGCAACGATCAGGAAGAACTGAAGAACCTCGTTGTAGATCGCGCTGGTCAGTCCGCCGAGAAAAATATAGCCAAGCACGATCAGCGCCGAGAGCAGGATCGAGAAGTGAAAGATCCAGTCCAGCGGCAGGTGAAAGTGCAGGAACAGCGGGTCGAAGATATGCAGCACCTGGATCAGCCGCGCCATGGCATACATCGAGATGCCGGACGAGAAGAGCGTCATGACAGCAAATGAACCGGCATTGTAGGCGCGCGTTTTTTCGTCGAACCTGAGCCGCAAAAACTCCGGCACCGAACGCGCCTTTGATCCGTAGTAGAACGGCATCATGAACACGCCGACAAAAATCATCGCCGGAATCGCGCCGATCCAATAGAAGTGGCTGGTGGCAATGCCATACTTGGCGCCCGACGCGCCCATTCCGATCACTTCCTGCGCGCCCAGGTTCGCAGAGATGAAGGCGAGGCCGCAGATCCATGCCGGCAACGCCTGACCGGCCTGGAAGAAATCCTTGCTCGTCTTCATGTACCGCTTGAGTGCGAAGCCAATGCCCAGCACAAAAACGAAGTACAGAAGCATGATGACCCAGTCGATCGTCGTCAGGTTCACGAAGCTCTGTTCTGCCTTCCTACAAGAAATCGTCGTCGCTGCCACTTTACGTGGAAGAGCCTGCGGCGCTCAATGCAATTCCGGCTTCATTCCGAGCCGCGAATCGAGGGAGCTCAAGCCGGCCGTCTCGCGTCAATGTACACGTTTTCATTGCTGACGTCTATTTATAAGGACGCGAGGTGCTTTCCGTTCACCGAATGGCCTCGATCACTTCCGTCGCGATCTTCGCAGCCTGTTCGCACGCCACACGGTCCACGTCGTGATGCGTAACAAAGCGAATCTGGTCGGTCGCAGCTGCGCCCGCAACCACGCCGCGCTGCTTCATCTTCGCGAGCACCGGAGCCACGTCTGCCACGCCTCGTAGCTTGAAGATCACGATATTTGTCTGCACGGTCGCCAAGTCGATCTCCACCTGCTTCAATGCCGCCATGCGCTCCGCGAGCAGCTTTGCATTGGCGTGATCTTCGCCTAACCGCTTTGGCATTTCTTCCAGGGCGATCAGCCCTGCGGCGGCCAAAATGCCCGCCTGCCGCATGCCTCCGCCCAGCATCTTGCGTACTGACCTTGCGCGCTCAATGAATCTGCGGCTGCCCACCAGCATGGATCCAACCGGGGCGCACAGTCCCTTCGACAGGCAAAACATTACGCTGGAGAAGCCTGACGTCAACTCGTCAACGGGAATACCGAGCGCGACCGACGCATTGAAGACGCGCGCGCCATCGAGATGAGTCGGCAAGCCAGCATCGCGCGCGCCGGACCAGATTTCGTCATACACATCCAGAGGCGTAACCGTGCCGCCGGCCATGTTGTGCGAGTTTTCTAGCGCAATCAGGCCAGTTTGCGCGCGGTAGTAGAGCCCGGGCGAGAGCGCGGTCTTGATCCGGTCCCAGGTAAGAATGCCGCACTCGCCCGCAACCGTGCGCGCCTGGCAGCCGGAGAAGGCTGAGATCATCGCCATCTCCCAGTCGAAAATATGCGCGCGCGACTCGCAGATGACCTCCTGCCCATGCTGCGTGTGCAGACGAATGGCGATCTGGTTTCCCATCGTACCCGTGGGGACAAAGATCGCGCCGTCGCGCCCGAAGATCTCTGCCGCGCGCGCTTCCAGGCGGTTCACGGTGGGGTCTTCGCCATATACGTCGTCGCCAACTTCAGCCTCGGCCATCGCGGCGCGCATGGCGGGCGTGGGCTTGGTTACAGTGTCGCTGCGCAGGTCAATCTTCAGGTCAGAATCCATGCCCTGATTTTAGAGGTTGTTATGAGTTTAGGGGGCTAAGCGCTCACGGGCTCGCTGAGAAAACCGGCAAAGACCCCGTTCGAGAGCAACCGCCCGTGCGGCGTCAGCCGAACACAATCCTCAGTGCATTCGATCAGGCCATTCGAGGCCAGCTCGGCAAGCACGGAATCGAATCTGCTCATTGCATCCTCGCCGAATTCAGCTCGAAGCGCACACAAGCTCACGCCCGTGTTCAGCCGCAGCCCGAGAAACCACGCTTCTTCCAATTCCTCTTCGCGGGCCAGCCACTGCGGCTCAGACCATCCCGCCGACTCCAGAAATGGTTCGAGAGCATCGGTGGTGGCAAAGCGGAGGGCCTGTCCCTGTTCGTTGCGCAGCATGGAATGGGCATCAAGCCCCAGGCCAAGATATGGCTGGCGCTGCCAATACTTCCGGTTGTGCCGCGACTCCGCGACAGGCGCGGCGAAATTGGAGATTTCGTACTGCGGCAGACCGTTTGCCGTGAGAAACTCCACGGCTTCAACATACATCTCGGCAATGGCATCGTCCGCCGGAACCTGCGGTGCGTAGTACTTCAAGCCGCCAGAACCAATCTCACGCCCCAGCCGCGAATCTTCATCCACTTCCAGCATGTAGATGCTGGCGTGATCAGGACCGGCGCTGCGCAGCATCTCCAGCGACTCGCGCCACGAGTCCCGCGTCTGCGCCGGCAGCCCTGCAATCAGGTCCAGATTCGCACGCGAAATCCCCGCCTGCCGCACGCGGTCCACATCGCGTAGCGCGATCTCGCGAGTGTGCAGCCTGCCCGTGTGCTTCGCTTCCTCGTCCACAAATGACTGCACACCAAAGCTGATACGGTTCACGCCGCATTCGACCATCGCCGCCAGCGTCTCGTCTTCAAGCTGCCCGGGCGCGCACTCTACGGTGATCTCCGCATCGGCTTCCACTGCAAACTGACCGCGAATCGCAGCAAACAGTCGCCGAAGCAGGGGCGCAGGCAGGAGCGATGGCGTGCCGCCGCCAAAATAGATCGAATCGGCGCGCGCCGGAAGCTCCGCGCGCCAATGCTCCGCCTGTGCGCGCATCCCGCGCAGGTCGTCTTCCAACCGCTCGACGTAGCGCCCAAAATAACTCGCCGGAAACACGCCTGAGGCGAAGTTGCAGTAGGTACACTTCGAGCGGCAGAACGGGATTGAGACGTACAGGCCGAGCGGGTTCATCTCCATTGATTGTCCCACGCGCCTGCTTTTGCTCGCTTTATGCCAGCCCGCATGAAAACTCCCGCAATACCGAAGCTTTCCTTGAGTTCCTTCATCTGTATGGAAAGCCGGGTTTTCCAGGCGTCGGGAAAGCTAAAATAGAGATACGAATGGCCGATCAGGACAAGAAGAAACCGCAGCACGAAGACGAAATTATCGGCAAAGCTTATGACGCGCGCCTGATGCGGCGGCTGCTCACCTATCTGGCTCCCTATAAACTCGCCACCTTCGTCTCGATCGCCGCCATTCTTGTCAAAGCGGTCTGCGATGTCTCAGGGCCGTATCTGATCGCGGTCGCCATCGACCGCTATATGACCGGGCATCCCACGCCAAAGTCGGCGTGGCTGGCGCACTGGCTCAGCCCCATCCCGTTTCGAGGCATCACCCAGATCGCGGCGATCTACATGTCCGCGCTGCTTATCTCCTACGTCTGCGAATTTCTGCAGACCTACCTGATGCAGTGGACCGGGCAGAAGATCATGTTCGATCTTCGCCGCCAGATTTTCAACCACCTGCAGCGGATGCACGTGGCCTTCTTTGACCGCAATCCGGTGGGACGGCTGGTGACGCGGCTTACCAGCGACGTAGATGCGCTGAACGAGATGTTCACTTCAGGCGTGGTCGCCATCTTTGAAGACATCTTCGCGCTCACCTTCATTGTGCTGGTCATGCTGCGCATGAAGTGGTGGCTGGCGCTGCTTACCTTCGCGGTACTGCCGCTGATCTTTGTCGCCACGCTCATCTTCAGGAAGTACGTGCGCGACTCCTACCGGCGTGTGCGCACCGCCATTGCGCGCATTAACAGCTTTACCCAGGAGCATGTCACCGGCATGAGCCTGGTGCAGCTCTTCAACCGCCAGCGCCGCACCTACCGCGACTTCGAGGACATCAACCGCACGCACATGATCGCCTACAAGGACTCGATCATGGCCTACGCACTCTACTACCCGGCGGTTGAAATCTTCAGCTCCACGGCCATTGCGCTGGTCCTCTGGATTGGGGGGCGCGGCGTGATGCGCAATGCCGTGACTGTCGGCGTGCTGGTCGCCTTCATCCAGTACGCGCTGCGCTTCTTCCGCCCTATTCAGGACCTCAGCGAAAAATACAACATTCTGCAGGCCGCCATGGCCGCCAGCGAGCGCGTCTTCAAACTGCTCGACGCCAAACCGGAGATCGTTTCGCCAGCGAACCCCAAAATCACCAACAACTCGGGAAGCATCGAGTTTCGCAATGTCTGGTTCACCTATCAGCGGCTCGACGTCGAAACCTCTGCACGCATCGCACGCAGCACATTAGCCGAACTCGAAGCCATGTCCGAGATCGAATGGATCCTGCGGGGCGTCTCCTTCAAGATTGATCCCGACCAGACGGCGGCCATCGTCGGACATACAGGCGCGGGCAAGACCACCATCGTCAGCCTCATGATGCGCTTCTACGACATCCAGCACGGACAGGTGTTGATCGATGGACTCGATGTGCGCGAGCATGACCTGCTGCGCCTGCGCCAGCACTTCGGCGTGGTGCTCCAGGACCCGTTCCTGTTCAGCGGCACCATTGGAGACAACATCCGGCTGGGCACGGAGATGGACGAAGAGCAGCTGCAGATGGCTGCCGAGCAGGTCAATGTCCATGACTTCATCCTGTCGCTGCCCGGCGGATACAAAGAGCCGCTGCGCGAGCGCGGCAATTCCCTCTCCACCGGACAGAAGCAGCTCATCAACTTCGCGCGCGCGCTGGCGCACAACCCGCGCATCCTGATCCTTGATGAGGCCACATCCTCCGTCGATACCGACACGGAGATTCGAGTCCGCACAGCGCTTGAGCGCATGATCGTGGGCCGCACCTCGGTCGTCATCGCGCACCGCCTGTCCACAGTCCAGCGGGCCGACACGATTCTGGTCATGCATAAAGGCCAGCTCCGCGAAATGGGCAGCCACCAGCAGCTTCTCGCGCATCGCGGCATCTACTGGAAGCTCTATCAGCTCCAGTACAAGGACCAGGAGATGGGAGATCGCGGCTCGGGACTGGCTCCGACGCTGGCCGTGGGAACCGACTGATGCCCCGCATCTTTCTTTCTGCCGGAGAAGCCAGTGGCGAGCACTACGGCGCAGCTCTGATTCCGGCCATCCGGCGGATCGTGCCCAACACCGAATTCTTCGGCCTCGGCGGCCAACGCATGGAAGCGCTCGGTTTTCGGCGCATCGTGCGCGCTGAAGACGTGGCCGTCATGGGCATCACCGAAGTGATCCTGCACATGCCGCGCATCTACGGCGCATATCGCAAGCTGAAGGCGAGCATCCGGCAGGAGCGGCCCGATCTAGCTATCCTCATCGACTTCCCTGACGTCAATCTTTCGCTCGCAAAGCATCTCAAGCGCGCCGGAGTTCCGGTCCTCTATTTCGTCTCGCCGCAGCTCTGGGCCTGGAAGAAGTACCGCATCCGCGATGTGCAGCGCTATGTGGACCGCATGCTGGTGATCTTCCCCTTCGAGGAGCCGTTCTATCGCGAACGCAAGGTGCAGGCCTCATTTGTCGGCCATCCCCTCGCTGATCTGCCGCTTCCCACGGTCAGCCGCGAGAACTTCGCTCGCGAAAACCATCTCGACCCGTCCAAACAATGGATCGGCCTGCTCCCCGGAAGCCGAGCGAAAGAAGTTCGACTCAATCTGCCTGAAATGGTCAAAGCCGCCCAAGCCTTGCAGCACTCCAGCGACTACGAATTTCTGCTGCCGCTCGCTCCAACGCTGACCGGCGCACAGCACGCAGAGATTCAGGCCATGCTTCCAGCAAACCCAAAAATCACCGTGACCCACGACGCCCGCGCCTCCCTGCACCATGCGCGCGCCAGCGTGGTCGCCAGCGGAACCGCCACTGTCGAGGCCGCGCTCATCGGGAATCCATTCGTCGTGGTCTACCGGGTCTCACCCATTACCTACGCGGTGGCGCAGCGCGTGGTCGATGTTCCTCATGTTGCTATGGTCAACTTAATTGCGGGCCGCCGGGCCGTTCCTGAGCTGATTCAAAGCGACTTTACCGCGGAAAACCTCGTCCTACACTTGCAGCCGCTGCTACACGACGAACAGGCCCGGACCGGGATGCAGACCAGCCTCCGCCAGATATCGGATATGCTCAAGGCCAAAGGCAGTCCTGCGGGCGATTCCGGTGAAGCCGCCATCGACCGTGTCGCCGAAGTTGCTGCCCAGATGCTGCACCAGCAAGAGACCCATTGATCGCCATGACGAAACCTCGCCCGAAAACCCGACACGCCGCCCGCATCGCCTCCGTCCTTCTCGCTCTCCTCGCCTCGACTGCCCTCTGCGCACGCGCCCAGGAGAAGCCCTCGCTCAACGTCACGGGCTATACCATTGACGCGACCCTCAATCCCAAGGACCACACCCTGACCGCGGTCGCCGCCGTCACCTTCACTGCCCTGCAGGGAGTGCCTACAGCGGAGTTCCAGCTCCACGGCGCACTCAAGGTCGATACCGTTACTGACGACAGCGGAACCGCGCTCAACGGCCAGCGCGGGCCGGACGCGACAATTCTGGTCACGCCCACTGCTCCGCTCACTGTGGGCCAGAGCTATACCTGGACCTTTAAGTATTCGGGCACGCTTGAAGCCGACAGCGGCGGTCCGGTCCCCGGACTCAAGCTGGCCTACGTCGGCGACCCCATCAGCTATCTGCTCTACGCCGGAGAATGGTTCCCAATGGTCGGCTACCAGACCGACCGCTTTACCGCCGATATCCACGTCCACGTTCCTGATGGATACAAGGTCATTGGCAGCGGCGCGACGTCTGCTCCAGCCGGGGCCACCGAATACGACTTCAAGTGGGACAAGCCCGGCTTCCCAGGAACCATCATCGCCGGCAAGTTCACCGAGACCTCACCCGCGCCCAACATTCACCTCTTCACCACGGCAGAATATAAGACCGAAGCCGAGGATTACGCCCAGTCGGCATTGCGCATCTTTGCCTACTTCACGTCTACCTTCGGACTGCCCGAATCCTTCCACATCAACGTCGTCCAGCTGCCTGACGACACTGTGCCTGCCTACTGGGCCCCCGAAATCGCAGCCATCGCCGGAAATCGCATCCCCGGAAAAACCGCATTTCGTCTGCTCTCCAACACCATCGCCCATCAGTGGTGGGGCAGCGAGATCAGCCCAGCCACGCAGAACGACGCCTGGATCACCAACGGTATGTCGCGCTATGGCGAGTTGATGTACCTGCAGGATTCCGCAGGGGAAGGAGCCATGCAGGGTGCGTTGCTCGATGTCTCTGCCGGGGCGCTCGCGTATGACACCATTCCGTTGACCAGCGCCGGGCGGTTGAATGTCTTTACGCCTGAGTTCCAATCGATGACCCTTGAAAAAGGAGCCGCGGTTTTCCACATGCTCCGCTGGGAGGTGGGCCAGGACAGCTTCATTAAAATTCTTCGAGCAACACTTTCGCAATATACAGATAAACCCATAAAAACAAGTGATTTTGAGAAGGTAGCAGAGGCCCAGTCTCAGCAGGAGCTAACTCCCTTCTTTTCGCAGTGGCTCGACGGTACCGGCGCGCCAGACTTTACCGACAAGTACGCCATCTACCGGCTCGGCAACAACAAAGGCTTCCGCACGATTGGCGAAATTCAGCAGGATCTTGACCTCTTTAACATGCCGGTGGAGTTGCGTATTGAGACCGACGGCAAGACCGAGAACCGGCGCATCTCCGTCGTGGGCACTGACTCGCAGTACGTGGTCGATACCTTTGGACGCCCGCGCCACATCATCATTGACCCCGACAATTGGGTCTTGAAGACCACGCCGGACATGATGGTGCGCGTGGATATCCTCAAGGGCCAGCAGCTGGTAGCCCAGGGGGATACGACCGGGGGGCTCGCAGAGTTTCAGAAGGCCCTGCAGGTGAACCCGCAGAGTTCGCTCGCCAGTTACCGCATCGGAGAGGTTTTCTTCAACCAGCACAACATGCAGGCGGCTGTCGACGCCTACCGCGATGCCCTGCGCGGCGACGATGATCCCAAATGGACCGAGGTATGGAGCCACATCCAGATTGGAAAAATCTTCGATATGACCGGCCAGCGGGACCGCGCCATCGAAGAGTATCGCCAGGCCATCCAGACGAACGACAACACTTCGGGAGCACTGAACGAGGCGCGGCACTACATCCAGGTACCGTACAAGGCGCCGGAGACGGACTAAGCAGATGTCTTCTTCGATGTCTGGGTCAGAAGATTCTTGACCGTGTCGGCTCCGAATCCCAGAGCCAGAATCGCAATCGTCGCGGGCAGAAAGTCCAGCCTCTGCAACTGCTGCAATGCCCCGGAGAGCAGCCCGGCCAGTGCCACGCCAAACGCGATGAAGAAGCGCACGGCTTCAGCGAACGCGCGCGAATATGAGGGTCGCTCGGCCCGATGCAGGTCGATCATGGTGGAGAGCGTGTTCCGCAGTGGTCTGCCGGCAGCCTTGCCGTCAATCGGAGCACCTGCCTCGGCGGGCTTCTGGCTTTCGACCCTTACGGAGACTGTCAGGTCGCGCCCCTCGCCCCGCTTCAGCTCGCTTCCCGTGAAGAAATGGCATGTCTTCCAGTCCTGCTCCTGCAGTTCTTTTGGAAAATCCCATTTGCAGGTCAGGCAGCGGATGGCGGCGGCATCGTTGAAGCGGGAGTCCTTGAACCGGATGGAAAATAGCACCGGCATATAGGCCCGGACGGTCTGCGGGTCCAGCGCAATCTCCGCCTGCCCGGGAGTTCCAATCTCGTCGAGCACATCTTTCTGATAGATGTTCTCGCGCATCTCCTGCACCAGCGTGCGCAACTCGCGCAACGCCGGCCACGACAAGGTACCGAGCAGGGCCACCAGGTCTTTTTGATGAGAGATCAGCCGCTCCCTGGCGCTTGGGCCGGAGGCGGTCGCAGCCGGCGAGGTGCTGGCCCGCAACACCGCGTAATCGAAGGCATTCTGCAGCGCGGCAACCCCGTAGTCGATGGCGAATATCATCTGGCGTGGAATGTTTCTGAAGTCGTCGAACGGCTGGTTCAGCATCTCGAAGAGCCCTGGGAGCTCCGCCTTCAGATCGTTGTAATACGAATAAGGGAGAAACTTCTGCCTTATCTTCAGGTCTCTGAAGTTGGTGGCGATCAGCCGCGCCAGCGTATCGGTGTCGCCCAGCATCGTCAACGACCTGTCCGCCGAATCCAGAAACCGGTTTGCGATGTTCGCATCCTCATCAGTAAGCGCAAGGGAGTGGAGTTGGGCCGCCGCCATCTGCAATTTGCCGTCGATGCCGTCGGTCACCGATGGAGGAGCGCTGATCGAAGCCTCGTCCAGCCTGCGCTGCAGCTCATCCAGGCGCTCGGCCACCTTCAGGCGTCCCTTCACGCGAGCGATGGCTGCAGATACCATGTCCAGTGTCTCCCCAGTCGTTGGAGAAATGGCCCATGATCTTTTCAGCATCAGGTCAAACCGCTTCCGCTCTATGCGCAGCAGCACTCGTACATACGAGTCCACACGCGGGCTTACGCTGCTCACCGGATCGGCAAGCTCGTTGATCTGACGGCGCAGAGTGATCTTCCTGAGGAAATTCGGCAGAACTGAATGTCCGATGAGCGACAACAGGCCTCCAAGCAGCAGAACCAGCGCGACGAAAAGATGCAGCCACAGGCTGGTCCAGGTGGGGCCAAGCTTTCGCAGCAACAGGCTCACCGGCAGCGTGCGCTGTGGCAAAAGCTCTCGAGCCACCTCCGGCGGCCCATGCAGCGAAAGCAACAGTTGCCCCGTCTTGTTCGACGGGCGCAGATTATCCGTCCAGGAATACAGATCGTCCGTCGGCATCAGGTCGATACGCGAGGTGCCGTGCGGAGCCAATTGCAGCTCCCCGCTCTGCAGCTCTTTGCCTCTGATCTGGAAGCTCCAATCCAGTGGATAGGCTTCTTCGTCGTTGTTCTTGATCGTAAGGGATGTGCTGTCGCCGTGTGCCAGCACCAGCGGCTGCCCAGAGCCACCCTGGCCACTGATCGAAATATCGAGAGGCGCATCGACTTCGACGACCTGTAGTTTCCCCAGATCGTCATTTCCATTGAACAGCGACGCACTGGCCGCCGCTGTTCCGCTCATGCTGTTCACGTGGGCTTGAACCTGCACCGTCGTGCCCGGCGCGATGACTGCCGGCAACGGGCCGCCAGCCTCCAGCGTAAAAGTGACCCTGGACTCCGGAAGCGTTATTTGCGAGGTATCGTCGTTGAAGGGGCCGATTCTCAGATCCAGGGGGAGTGGCTTCGTTCCGGCATTGGCCAGCGTGAAGGCCGCCGACCCTGCTCCATCGCGCAAAACAATGGGTTCCATGGCCACGTACCGCAGCTGGGCCGCGGCCGTCACGGCTGCAAACGTCAGCGCAAGAAATCCCATGCGAAGCAATCGCTTCTTCTGCAAAACTACCCTCCCGGGAACTTCAGATGATTTTACTCAATCACCTCGCCCAGCCCGGCAACGCCTGCAACCTTAATTTGCGGGCCTATGCACCGTCTATGAGAATTCCCCAGCCGGCTCTTCTTCCCTGCTAGTCTTTTGCCATGTCCCGGTCCATGAAAGCGCATCTGCTGCTGCTCGCGGTGGTCTTTGTCTGGGGCTCCACATTTGTTCTCGTCAAAAATGCACTGGCGGATATTTCGCCTCTGCTGTTCAACCTCATGCGCATGGTGCTGGCCGCGCTCTGCCTGGCTGTGATCTATCGCAGGCACATCGGCCACATCGACCGGCGCGCGCTCTTCTTCGGCGCTGTCACCGGGCTCTTGCTCACGGTCGGCTATCAGTTCCAGACGGCGGGACTGCGCCTGACCACTCCGTCAAAGTCCGCCTTCCTCACCGGCATGATGGTTATCTTTGTGCCTTTGCTGATCACCATTCCCTGGCTGCGCCCATCCGGCACGCATGCGCCGCGCTGGAACGCCTATCTCGGCGCGTTGCTCGCTTTCGCGGGCATTGTTTTCCTCACCACCCCCGCGCATGCAGGCTTTAATTTCCGCTCCATCAACACCGGAGACCTGCTCACACTGGCCTGTGCGCTGGGCTTCGCCTGCCATGTGCTGGCGCTTGCGCATTTTTCTCCGCGCATGCGCTTTGAGCAGCTCGCACTGCTGCAGGTGAGCTTCGCCGCCGTCTTCATGGCCATCAGCCTGCCCATCTTCGAGCGGCCTTATGTCCACTGGAGCGCCCGCGTTGTGATTGCGCTGGTTGTGGCCGCAGTGCTGGCAACCGCCGTCGCGTTCACCGTGCAGAGCTGGGCGCAGCAGATCCTTCCCGCTACCCACACCGCGGTGCTGCTGACCATGGAGCCGGTCTTCGCATGGCTGACCTCATGGATCGTGCTCGGCGAAGGACTCGGCCTGCGCTCCGGCGCCGGCGCGCTGCTGATTTTAGCGGGCATCGGCCTAACCGAGCTGCTGCCTCCGCGCATCCAATCTACTGCGCATGAAGCCGCCCCTTTATCCGGATCCGCATCGTAAGCGTTGTGACGGTTTTGCCCCCGGTTGCGTCTAAACCGCAAGAGGCATAGCAGACTGAATCTACCGCGACCGATCTATACTGGAAGATGTACGCCGCGCAGCAGACGGCACATCGGCCCTTGCTACTTGAAGACACGAGGTTAGACCTGAAATGAAATCTTTCTTTGGACGGCTCCGTTATAACCGTCTCGCTTCTACCTTTACCATTCTCGCTACTCTCTCAGCCGGCATTTTGATCGGCTCCGTTGTCGCGCATGGCGTGCACGGACAGGAGGCAAAAGAGGCGTCGAAGATCGACACCTCCGACGCGACGCCGCTCAAAATTCCCGCGCCGCGCGATCTTTCCACCGACTTCACCCGCATTGCCAAGGAAGTCGGCCCGGCAGTCGTGAACATCAGCACGGTTGAACTGCCCAAGTCGCACCGCACGCGCACTTTCAATGCCGCTCCCTTCGGACAGCAGAATCCAGACGAAAACGGCGGTGGCGACGATGATCAGCAACAGCAGGGACAAGGACAGGGACCGGATAATTTTCAGGACTTCTTCAACCATTTCTTCGGCGGCAGCCCAGGAATGGGCGGCGGCCAGGATGAGGCCGGCCAGGAGCGAGAGTCGCTCGGCTCAGGCTATATTGTCGATCCCCGCGGCTATATCATCACCAACTACCATGTGATCGATAAGGCCGATAAGATCTGGGTCCGCCTCTCCACCGATCCCGATAACGGATTCATGCAGGGCCGGGCCGCCACCGTCGTCGGCTTTGACAAGGCAACGGATATTGCTGTTCTGAAGATTCAGACCGATAGCCCGCTGCCTACGGTGAAAATGGGCAACTCCGACGGCGCGCAAGTGGGCGATTCGGTCATTGCCATCGGCAGCCCCTTTACGCTTTCACAGACCGTCACCGCTGGAATCGTCTCGGCCAAAAACCGTACCATCAACCCGGGCGTCGCCGGCCAGTACCAGCACTTCATCCAGACCGACGCGGCCATTAACCCGGGCAACTCCGGCGGTCCGCTGCTCAATATGGCCGGCGAAGTCATCGGCATGAATACGGCCATCTACACAGAGTCCGGAACCTATGCCGGCATCGGCTTTGCCATGCCGTCAAACACCATCATCAGCATCTACAACGACCTGATTGGCCCAGACCACAAGGTAGTGCGCGGCAGCATCGGCATCACCTTCCGTGAAAACCTGCCCGCAGCGGTGGCTCATGTCTACGGCTTCAAAAACGGCGTGCTGGTCAGCAGCGTGCAGCCCGACTTCTCGGCGGACAAAGCCGGAATCAAGGCAGGAGACGTCATCACCACTGTCGATGGCCAGCCTGTGAAGGACGGTAACGACCTGGTGAATATCATCTCCGCGCGCAAGCCGGGGACGACCATTCAAATCGGTTACCTTCGCAACGGCAAGTCGGCAACCACAACCGTAACCATTGGCGACCGCACCAAGATGCTCGATGCGCTCAACACCAACCAAAGTAACGGGAACAACCCCAACGAGGGCGGGAACACAGAGAATGCACAGGCAAAACTCGGCATCTCTGTAAGCGACCTGCCGCAGGGCGCGCCGGCCGGACTGCATGGTGTTCTCATTCAGTCTGTCAAACCGGGATCGTTCGCGGACCAGATCGGGTTGGGAGAAGGTGCGGTAATTGTCGCCATCAACCGTCACCCTGTGCATAACGTCAACGATTTTCGCGCCGTTGTTGCGGGGCTGAAATCCGGAGATGACGTAGCATTCGAGGTCGTCGATCCTCAGCAGCCCACGGCAGGAAGCATGTACCTTGGCGGTACGCTTCCCTAAATGGCACGGTAAATCATAGAGATACCGGCTCCCGAATAGTACTGGGAGCCGGTATTTTTATGTTGCATTCTTTTTCCAACCCCTTTAGGCTCGGCTCTATTGCGGCTCCGGTATGATGGAGAGATAGATCAAGCCGATTAATCCCCCTATGAGGTTACTGCATGCTTTCTGTTCGAGCCTGCCAATCATTCCTGTTGATCCTCGCTCTGGCGGTTACTCCCGCCTTTGGGAGCCGCACGCACCGCGCTGCAACTTCAGGTCATCATCGTAGTCACCATAAAGCACACCTAAGACGGGTGAAACATCACGTCGTCCAGGGCCAGCGCGGCATCGCCCCTGAGCGCGCCCGCGAAATTCAGGAAGCCCTTATCCGGCAGAACTACCTGACCGGAACGCCCAGCGGCGAATGGGATGCCTCCACCGAGAGCGCCATGCAGAAATACCAGTCAGACAACGGCTGGCAGACCAAGCTCACTCCTGACTCCCGCGCGCTCATCAAGCTTGGCCTTGGCCCCGACCACGGCGCGGATGGAACCCCAGTGAGCACCACGCTAGCTTCCTCCTCATCCAGCACGGCTGCTACGCCGGACACTCTCGCCTCGACTCACGTCATCCAAAATTAAAGATCGCACTGAAATTGAGAGGCCGTGCCCCGCGCACGGCCTTTGTGTTTTTCGGGATCCGTGACAGCGCGGCCAAACCTGGAATTTCGCCGTCTAATGAATGCGCCGTAACCACGCAACCATTCAAATTATGAAGATTCTTCGCATTGCGACTCAGACCTTCCCTCTTTTGCTGGGCACCCTCTTCGCAGCTTCGCTGTCAGCCCAGACGTCGCCCCAGGCCAAAACCCAGAGCTCATCCCAGCCGTCGAGCCAAACCACGCCAGCGACGACTCTTCACGTAAACGCCACAGTGGTCACCATGGCCGTCACCGTCCGCGACAAACACGGAGCCATCGTTCCCAACCTCACCAAAGACGACTTCACGCTCGCAGAGGATGGCCATCCGCAAACCATCAAGTACTTCACCCACGACGAGAACCTTCCGCTCACCCTCGGCCTGCTTGTCGATACCAGCGGGAGTCAGCGCAACGTTCTCGACGCCGAGCGCTCCGCAAGCCAGCACTTCCTCGACCAGATGCTGACCCACCCCAACGACCGCGCCTTCCTGATTCAGTTCGACCGCGAAGTCGACCTGCTCGCCGACGTCTCGGCGGACAAGAGCAAGCTAAGCTCTGCCATCAGCCAACTGGGAGCGCCGCAGTTCCATAACACCGGAGCGGACCAGGATTCCAGCAACAGCAGCCAGCACATGAGCGGCGGCGGAACCACGCTGTATGACGCGCTTTATCTTGCCTCCGGCGACCTGATGGAAAAACAGCCTGATCGCAAGGCGCTTATCGTCCTTACCGACGGCGTCGATCGCGGCAGTAAGGAGTCACTGTTCTCCAGCATTCAGTCTGCGCAGCGCGCCAACACCGTCATCTATGCCATCTACTTCAAAGGCGAAGAGTCGCACAACGATAACAACGGATTCCCCGGCCATCATCGCGGAGGCATGGGCTATCCCGGTGGTGGTTATCCGGGCGGCGGCGGCTATCCCGGCGGCGGCGGCGGATGGCCCGGCAACGGTGGCGGCGGCAGCAGCCGCACTGGACGTCCCACTGAAGGCACGCGCATCGACGGCAAAAAGGTGATGGAGCAGATCTGCGGAGAGACCGGCGGACACATGTTCGAGGTCAGCAAGAAGCTGTCCGTCGACCAGATTTATACCACCATCGCCGAAGAGCTGCGCGCGCAGTACATCCTTGGCTACACGCCGGACAAGCAGAGCAGCTACTCCGGGTATCACCGGATCATACTCACAGCGAAAAAGAAAGACCTCTACGTGCAGACGCGCCAGGGCTACTACGCAGGAAGCGAATAGCAGCGCCGGGTTAACCAATAGCGGCGTCTCACCTTTCTCTGCAATAATGGCAGTGTGCGCCGCCTTCTGGCCATCTCGCTGCTCATGCTGTTCACAGCGCCATTTGTCATGCCGCTGTTCGGCACGAGTACGGCTGAGTCCACCGTGCCCGCATGCTGCCGCAGAAACGGCAAACACCACTGCATGATGAATATGGCGTGGTCGCAGGATCGGACCTTCCGCACTGTCGGCGAAAAGTGCCCTTATTCGATTGCGCCGCCTGCCATTCTTGTGCTGCCATCCTTCAAGCCCTCCGCCGCGGCTTCTGTCTTCGCCGGAATCACCCGGCATCCCGCAGTTGTTCCGCAGACTGAGGCACAGTTCCGCGTCTCCTTTGACCGCTCACGCCAGAAGCGCGGCCCACCCGCACAGATCGCCTAAGCCAAACTCCAGCGCAATGTACATCTGTCGATGCAGATGAGCGTTGCCCTGTCCATTCGTGACTGTAGTTGATACGAATTCGCCGCGCTTCAACGCGGCGAGGAGGCTTTGTCTTGATTTCAAAATTTGCGGTCGCTCTTTGTTTGCTCACAGCAGCGCTTTGTTTGTTGTCCGCACCGCCTGCGTGGGCCACGGTCTTCGGCAAGGTGGAAGGAATCGTCCATGACCCGCATCACCGCCCCATCGCCAACGCGCAGGTAACGCTCCACGCGGCACACTCGGCGTTCGTTGAAACCGCAACCACCAATCAGGATGGCGAATTCAGCTTTCTTTCCATCCCGCTGGGCGACTATACCATCACCATCTCGGCCGAAGGCTTTGGCGCCGTCCAGCAGTCGCTCGTCGTTGTCTCCAACTCGGCGGACATTCTACATTTCCCGCTCTCCGTTGCAACTGTGCAGCAGTCCACTCGCGTAAGAGCGCAGCCGGAGACGACCAACCCCGATTCCGTCACTCCCTCCACGCTCATCAGCCGCGAGACCATTGCGCACACGCCGGGGGCCGACCGCACCAACAGCCTCGCCATGATCACCGACTACGTGCCAGGAGCCTACGTCACCCACGACATGCTGCACATGCGCGGCGGCCATCAGCTCAGCTGGCTCATCGACGGCGTGGCGCTGCCCAATACCAACATCGCAAGCAACATTGGGCCCCAGATCGACCCCAAGGATGTGGACTACATCCAGGCCGATCGCGGCAGCTACGATGCCGACCTCGGCGACCGCACCTACGGCGTCTTCGACGTCGTTCCCCGCAACGGCTTTGAGCGCGATCGCCAGGGCGAGTTGGTCACCACGGTGGGCAGCTTCTACCAGACCAACGACCAGTTGAGCCTCGGCAATCACTCAGAAAAATTCGCGTGGTACGTGAGCGCCAACGGCAACCGCAGCGGCTATGGCCTGCAGCCGCCATCTGAAAAGCCGGTGCATGATGCGGAGAACGGTTACGGAGGCTTCGGCGACCTCCTTTACAATTACGACGCGCGCAACCAGCTTCGTCTGACCACACAACTGCGCGCCGACTACTACCAGATCCCCTACGACCCCGACGCGAACGACTGGCAGAACCAGCTTTACGATTCAAGCGGACTCCGTGACGGTCAGCACGAGACGGACGGCTACGGAATCTTCTCCTGGGTACACACCTACAACGAGTCCACGCTGCTACAGGTCTCGCCCTTCTACCACTACAACAGCGCCCAGTACGAGCCCAATTCCAGCGACCAGCCCACGGCCACCACGTCCTACCAGACCGGCAACTACGCCGGCCTGCAATCTTCCATTTCAACCACCCTTGCCAAAAATTCGCTCTCCGCGGGTATTTATGGATACGGGCAGCACGAGGCCGATCTCTTCGGAGTAATCTTCAACAACGGCAGCTATCAAAACTTCTCGCAAAACAACACCGTTGCCGGAGGCGTGGAAGAAGCCTACGTCGAAGACAAGTACAAGCCTGCGCCCTGGCTCACGTTGATGGGCGGCGAGCGCCAGACGCACTTCCAGGCGGCGATCAGCGAGAACGCCATCTACCCGCGCATTGGAGCTGCTGTGCAGATCCCCAAACTCCACTGGGTCTTCCGCGGATTCTACGGGCACTTCTATCAGCCGCCGCCGCTCACCAGCCTCTCCGGCCCTGGATTGGCATACGCTAACGGAACCAATACCAGCTTTGTTCCCCTGCGCGGCGAGCGTGACGAGGAGCATCAGTTCGGCGTGCAGATTCCCTTCCGCGGTTGGCTGCTCGATGCCGACACCTTCCAGACCCGCGCCAATAATTTCCTCGACCACAGCAACATCGGCGAGTCGAGCATCTTTATTCCCGTCACCGTGCAGGGAGCGCTCATCCAGGCGTGGGAAGCAACTCTCCGCTCGCCGCTGCTCTGGCGCTACGGGCAGTTCCATCTCGCATACTCCAATCAAATTGCACAGCAGATCGGCCCGGTCACCGGCGGCCTCATCTGCTACTCGCCCAGGGACCCCAGTGCCTGCGCGGTTGCGCCCGGCTACTCCGCGCTCGACCACGACCAGCGCAACACGCTCAATGTAGGAGTTAACGGAAACCTTCCTTACCGCGCTTACGGCTCGTTCAACATCTACTACGGGTCAGGATTTTCCAACGGCTACCAGGACCCGCCGTCTCCGTACACGGGCGCGTATCTACCCGCGCACACCACCGCCGACCTCAGTCTGGGCAAGAGCTTTGGAGAGAATTTCTCGCTGGCCGTGAACGCTCTCAACGTCGCCAACACCCGCGTGCTGCTCGACAACAGCCTTACCTTCGGCGGCTTCCACTACAACGACCCACGGCAAATCTACGGAGAGCTTCGCTACCGCTTCCACTTCTAGGGCTAATAGCCTTCAACTGCGCGAGATTCCAGCCACCGTTGGGTCTCGCGCCTGCCAGTTGTGCTTTCGAGTTACCATCAGTAGTAGCTCTCCCAAAAAAAATATTTCTATTTCGCAACTCCTGTGATAATTCTTTCGTCTATTCAGCAAATTTCTAAGACAAATCTTCTCGAACTAAAAGCGGCCAAATATAAAGCTGACCATGGAAAACATTATTGCAATCTGGGCTCCAGGGCGCCTCTGAGTACAAAGGCGCCACTTTTCGATTTTCTTGAGTGAGGAACAATGACGGGTTGGTATTGCTGCAGGATTAAAGTCTACCTGGTGGTAGCCTTGTTCTTTCTTTTGGCCGCCTCCATTGGCTACAGTCAGACACAGACATTCACTGTGACTGCTTCACCGTCCGCTCTAACCATTTATCCCGGCGAACAGAATGTCCCTGTGACAGTTACTGTCAACAGTGGCGATAACGACAGCGACAACTTTACTGGGCCCGTCGTGGTTACACTGACTGGATTGCCCTCGGGCATAACCGTTGCCCCAATCACTTTAACTGCGGGCAGTTCAGGAGTCCTGAACCTCAGCGCCTCTGTTTCTGCAGGCCAGGAAGGCTTTCCGACTACTGGAACTTCGTTCAACACAAGTTGGACGGCCCAGGCGACCCTTGTGGGAGCGGCAGGCTCAGTCCAGATAACCTCACCTTTTGCTCTCACCATCTCCATTTCCAATCCTTCATATGCGCCGATTAATTCGGCCATCAACCTGCCTATCGTCAAAATCGATACAGGCGGCGTGCCAGTAACCAGCAAGACAATCGACGTTCCTGGCACCATCACCATTACATCGGCTGATGGCCAAACTTCATATCTTCCCAACTCCAAAGACAGCGACGATACGGCGACATTTCATGTGCATGGTAACTCAACTGCGGGCATGCCGAAGCTTCCCTACCATGTCAAACTGAATACAAGCTTGGATCTTTTGGACACAATGGGACTGACGTGCCCTTACGTTACCAACGGCTCAGGCAAAGCCGCCTGTGACAAAAGCAAGAGCTTTATTCTGCTTGCAAATTACGACGACAAAACTTTTCTGCGCGACTGGTCAGCCTCGGCATTAGCCAATGCCATCCCTTACGGGGGCGACTACCTCACCGAAACGCCTGTGCCGTCTTCATACTCAGGAACGATTCCCACACCTAGCGGAACATCCGCGCTTATGCCCTGGGCGCCACACTCGCTCTTTGTGGAGCTTTATCTGAACGGAGTTTATGAAGGCAACTATCAACTTATAGAAGAAGTAAAGGTAGATAGCCACCGTGTCAACATTACAGAACTTTCAGAATCAGATACTTCACCCTCGCAGGTGACCGGTGGTTATCTGATGGAGATCGATCCAGCGCATGAGGACGAGGCGTATGATTTCCATACGCCTCAGAATGTGGTAATTGGATTGATTGATCCTGACTTCACTCCAGATCCTGAAGTGCCCGAACAGACCTCTTACATCACCAATTACGTTGACAATGCGGAAAATGCGCTCTTTTCAACTAACTTTACGGACCCTACTGTGGGTTGGCGCGCCTATTTCGACGAAGCCTCCGCCATCAATTTCTATATAGTCAATGACGTCATGGGCAATGTAGACGGAGGACTGTTTTACAGCAGCGACTACCTCTATAAGGACCAGAACAATCCCTTCATCTACATGGGTCCTATTTGGGACTTTGATATCAGCTCCGGCAACATAAACTACCATGTCATCGTAAATCCCACTGTACCCTGGATGCAGGCCTATGCACCCTGGTACTTGCAATGGTTCAAAGATCCGGGCTTTAACGCGGATGTGGTCAAGCAATGGAACACACTCAAAAACAATGGCGTATTCACCACATGGCTTGCCTCCATTCAGCAACAGGCGGCGACTCTCGAGCAGTCGCAAGCGAACAATTTCGAACGCTGGCCCATGCAGGGTATTGAAGTGTGGCCGAACGCGGAGGCCGCGGGCAGCTATAACGGCGAAGTTACCTATTTCACGAACTGGCTGACCCTCCGCATCGCATACCTTGACTCTGTATTTAACAATAAGACTCAGACCTCCACCACGCTCACACTGCCCGGCGGAACCATGCGCGACGGCACAACGGCAACCCTCAGCGCGTCAGTGTCGGGCAAGTCAAGCTTGTCCGGCACCGTATCTTTTCTGGAAAATGGCATCCTGCTCGGAACAACAGAGCTGGCTGGCAACAGCGCCAGCCTAACCACTAGCAACCTACCCGTGGGCGCGGACAGCTTCGAAGCCATCTACAGCGGAGATTCGCAAAATGGCCTCTCGGCCTCAAATCCCCAATCGGTGACGGTGGCCTCGCCCCTCATCAGAACGGTAACCAGTCTTGCCACTTCGTCCGCTGATCTCAACCAGATAACTCCGACAAGTTTCACAGTGTCTGTTATCGGTAGTTCTGGTGCGGTGCCTCCTACTGGCACTGTTACCTTCACGGCAGACGACGCCACTCTGGGTTCGGCTCCGCTCTTGGCAAACGGAACGGCCTCCCTCTCTAGTCTTCTGCCCGTGGGCGCTGATTCCATAACGGCTGTGTATAGCGGAGACACTAACTATCAGGGTTCTAACTCCAATGTCATTTCCGTCGGTGTAATCGGCATTCCAGATTTTTCTCTCACCGCATCGCCGTCACTTGCGGAAATTTACGCCGGTGCGCCAGTCGAGATTGCGCTGACACTTACTCCGCAGTACGGTTTCAATCAGGCGGTGAGCTTTGCCTGTTCCGGGCAAAATGCCGGAGTTTCCTGCTCCTTCTCGCCTGCTACGGTTACGCCTGGGAGTGCCTCTATAACTTCTACTATGACCGTGTCCTTCCCAGGCAGCACGCAACAAGCCTCGCTACCACTATGGTCGAGGGTCAGCGGAGGAATCGTCGTGGCACTTCTGCTGTGGCCCTTTCGCAGGCGGCGTCTGCGCCTTCTGCTAGCTATCGTGGCAATGCTGGCTGTAGGATTCTCCATCAGCGCATGCGGAACCAGCCCAACTTCCGCCGCCTACCAAATAACCATTACCGCCTCTGGCGGAGGCATCACCCACACTGCGTCAGTAAATCTCGTAGGCACCACTCAATAGTGCGAGTCCCTGCGCACAGCCATTTCGGGTTTTGCTGGTTTCTTCCGGTTTTTTTCCGCTTATGTACAGTTTTTGCTTGACAAGAAAGATACCCTCGTTGCAACCTCACAAATAGCGAGACAGTACTGTGGATGCAATCTGCACTTCTCTTTCGCTGGAGGGCCCTGCTCTGGCACTCCGTAGCAAACAATATGGCAACTAACCTGGCAACCGTCGAGGCCCGTGAAGTCCTTCGGTGTGAGCACTGCAGTCTGGTGCAGTTTCGCACATCGAATTCGCTCTGCCGCCGCTGTCACAAACCCCTTGAGATTGAAGAACCCGAGCCCCTGCAACCGCAGTTGGTGGTGCCGTCGCCGGAATCGGAACCCGAAGGCATTGATGTTGCCCGCGCCGTTCGCGACATTCGCGCTTCGCGCGGCCTGAGCCAGCGCCAGCTCGCGGGACGCATGAACGTTCCCCGCACCTATATTTCGAAGATCGAGAATGGCAAAGCCATGCCCACACTCAGTTCGCTGGAACGGCTCGCCACTGCGCTCGAAGTGCATATTTGCGCTCTGCTGCGCGATGCACGCAGCCGCAGACATTCTGAGATCCATGCCATCATGTCGGATCCTTTCCTGGCGGAGATTGCCTCGGCAGCTCCCAGCCTTGATGGCTTCCAGCGCGCAATGTTCCTCAACCAGGTTCGGGAGATGGCATCAGGCCGCGTGAGACGCACAGCGTAAGCTCGGTCTCACGCAGATGTCCTATAAACTCAGAATCAGGCACTGATGCGTTCTCTACCGCCTATCTCTGACAGGAAGTTGCATGCTTCATTTCGATCCGGCGAAGGACTCGCCTGCCCATCTCTATAAGCTCATGATCGGCATGGTGGTGCCGCGCCCTATCGCATTTGTCTCCAGCCTTGACGCGCAGGGTGTCCGCAATCTTGCACCATTCAGCTATTTCATGGCCTGTTCAGCTGATCCGCCGGTAGTCTGCTTCGTGGCCTCGCACCGCTCCGGCCCGCGGCCCGCCAAGGACACGCTGACCAACATCCTCGCTACTCAAGAATTCGTCGTAAACATCGTCTCCGAAGAGTTCGCCGACAAAATGAACCTTACCTCTGCTGAGGTTGCCCCGGAGGTCGATGAGTTCACCTTCTCCGGCCTCACGCCACTGGCCAGCGAGCTGGTTAAGCCGTGGCGGGTTGCCGAAAGCCACGCGCACATGGAGTGCCGTCTGCGTCAGACTCTCCCCATCAGCAACGAAACTGGTGAAACCAACACTATTATCTTCGGCGACGTGCTGCGTTTCCATGTCGATGAAGCTATCGTGGAAAACTACAAAATCGACCCGGAAAAGCTCAAGGCCATCGGACGCATGGGCGGCCCCACCTACACCCGGACCCGCGATCGTTTCGATCTGATTCGCCCCAATAAGTAACAGTTGGGTTTCAGTGTTTGCGAAGGACCATGTTCCAGCCTACGGGGTTTATTGGGATGATCACCACAGCCCCCGCGGGAGCAGCTTTCAAACGCTCCGCATATTCCGCGAACTTTAGGTCTGTGAATGCAGGGCGTCGCAGGTCGCGAATAATTCCGAAACACATCAGAAACAGCAGGGGCGTCGACACAACCTTGAGCACTTGCGCCTGCTGACGAAAGCACCATAACACGGACCATGCAAAGGCCAGGGTGGGGAAAAACCAGTAGTGCATGCCCGCTCCAACCGTAAGTTCCTGCCAGCCGGTCAGCCCTGGAATGGGGCGAAGATTCGGCGCGACAAGTGTTGCGGCAAAGATCATCGCGGAAAATATCAGGAGCAGCTTCATCTCTACATTGGCTTTCGCAATACAGATCGTGACGATGGCAGTCCCTGCAATCGCGACGCATAGCAGGAAAATGAAAGTGGAATGCCCTGGACGGAAACCAATGTCGTTGCCGCCGATCAATGTGCCCAGATAGACGCTCCCGGACAGAATCCGAATGAACCATGCAGGGCTGGCTCCTGAGATGATCGTGTGGCGTGCTCCCGGATCCCGGATAAGAAACGCCCATGCCTGAATAAGCGTCGTCAGGCTGAAGATGCCAACCGTCGTCCAGCACCAGCCGGTTCTTCGCCTCCAGAGAAGGAAAATCGCAATGGCGAGCAAAAAAATGCTGAACGGTCCAGAAAGACCGTAGAGCAACAGCACCGCCACATCGAATGCTCCTACGGCAGCGCTTCGCGACGGACATGCAACCAATACAAGGAATGCACTCAGGCCAAGTACCCATTGAGACTCGGTAATCCCGCAGCTGATTTCCCAACAATTTGGCAGCACCACATAGACCGCAGCAAGGACGATACGGAAGCGAAGACTTCCCCATGCTGAAGACTGGGTGGAGAGAAGGATGTTCACTGGTAGGGCCTGGAAGAGGATCGCAATCAGGTTCAGCACCAGCGGAGCGTAAAAGAAAGGCACCAGGAGTGCCAAGGCCGCCCCCAGACGCGGCAACATCTGAAAGTAGCCGTACTGTGGCCGCAAAAGCGCAGCAAACCATCCCAGGTTATAGGCATTGGCAAACCAGACGCGGCCATCCTCAGCATAAAACTGGGCGTGAAAGATCGCATCCGGGCGCCGGGCAATAAAAATCAGGCATGCAACCAGAAAAACCACCGCATGTTGCCAGAGCCGGAGTCCGCCTGCTGCCTTTGTAGTATTCACCCTTGCCTCCAGCCCGTGCCGGTGCTGCCTTCCACGCCTTGTATGTTGAGTTGAAATGGTAATTTATCACAGCGGAAAAAACCGCTGACAGTTGCTCATTCGATCCGATTCTTCTCAAATTGGCAACTCCGCATTGCGGCTGGCCATGTCGCCGTGCTAGGGTCGGATGAGAGTCATGTCGTTGTCCCTCAACCCTAGCCGCGTACATGAATTGCCTCCGGACGAGCTGGCTATCTATCGCCGCCTCGATGCCGCGCGTTTGCCCAAACACGTCGCCATCATCATGGATGGCAATGGTCGCTGGGCCGGCAAGCGCAGCCTCAAGCGTTTCTTCGGTCACCAGCAGGGTGCTGAATCCGTGCAGTACGTGGTCGAAACCGCCTCGCGCATCGGACTTCCCTGGCTCACACTCTACGCCTTCTCGCTCGAGAACAACCTCAAACGCCCGAAATCGGAAGTCAGCTTCCTCATGCGCCTTCTTCGCACTTATCTCACCAATAACGTGCAGCGCATGAACGACAACAACGTCCGTATCCAGTACATCGGACGCACTCACGAGCTCGAAGAAGATGTCCGCGAACGCATGGAATGGGCTGCCAAGGCCACCGAGCACAACACTGGAACGGTGCTCACACTGGCGCTCAACTACGGTTCGCGGTCAGAGCTCGTCGACGCCTTCAAGGCGTTGCACGCCGAGATCAAACGAAAAGATCTGCGCCTTGAAGACATCACCGAGCAGGACATCCAGCGCCATCTTTACACTGCGCATATGCCCGATCCCGACCTGCTCATCCGCACCTCGGGCGAGATGCGCATCTCCAACTACCTGCTCTGGCAAATCGCTTACTCTGAAATCTTCGTCACCGACCGTCTCTGGCCCGACTTCCGCGGTATCCATATGCTCGAGGCCATCGAGGACTACCAGCGTCGCGAACGCCGCTATGGTGGGCTCGGCGACGGCACTGAATCCGACGACGTCGCCTCGCTCCCGGCCAACAGCAGCACCCTCGTCCCGCGCTGAGGCCATATTCGTGTGTAGACGCGGACGAGGTCTGCTCACCAGTGCAGTTGAACGCTAAATCAATCAAAATCAGCTGGTGCCAACCCCGCGGAGTCAAAATCATTCGCAGAACATGCTGGACACGGCATGGCATCACTGCTAACCTAACTGCAACCCTCCCTCTGTAATTCCCCTCGCGATCCCCACGCGAAGTTCCCCCGCTGATCCTTTGTAGGAACAACCGTCTGCGCGAGTGCGATTCTATGACTGATTTGACTTGTTTGCCTTGTGGGCTGCCCAGTTCCCCATCTGGTCGCGTCAATCCCCTAAACTCAACCCCAAATAGAGCCGGAGGCTGCCGATGAGACGCCAAAATCCGCCCCAGTCCTGTATCGATTATGCGCAAGAACTCGACAAGTATCTCAGCCCGCTTCCCCTGGCCGCCATCTATTGCCTCAGCGGATTTGCATACTGCATCCTAATCTCGCTCATCTTTGCAGGCCTTGTCTACGTATCTGTTCTGAACCCGACGCCGGTCGTCATCACCATCTTCGCGGCCGTCGGATTCATTCCCACTACCCTCCTCTTTTTCGCCTGGTTTCTCAGGCCCAACGATCCGATTTCCTCCCACCTCACGAGCCTTGCGAATATGTGGCGCACCCCAATCAGCGCCCCGGCCGATCCATGTACCTTCAAAATATGGCTCAGGAGTGGTGAATCGCTCTGTATTCAACTCACGTTTTACTACCCGTCAAGCTATCAGGCTTCGTTCGTGAAGGAACGGCTCTATACGCATGTGCAGGCAACTCTTGCCAATAATTTTTCCGCGCGCGTAATCGCTCCAACCCCTCAGGAGATCGAGCGAGCCATCGACCCGCAACTGGAGGTACTAGCCTCCAAATGCAACATCCCCGTCCTCTATATGGAAATACAGGATGTTTACACCGACAGCCAGGACAATGCAGCGCCTATGGAATATCTAAGAACGGGAACGTAGCCGTAGAAGACGCGCAAGGCGCCTTAAAGACGCGAATCAGAAAAGATGTTGGTGGAGGCGGCGGGGGTCGAGCTTTTCCGCAAGTTATAGGTTCTGTAACTCGCGATTCGACACACACAATATTCTGGGTACAGGGATGACATCGCTGATGGACTGCTCATCGCATTAACATTCTTCCATCAGCAGCGGAACAGCCCCCAGGAGACCCGCCTTCTCGCCCAGCTCCGCAGCACGCACTGCCGGCTTTCCCCATGCGGCCCATGCATGCTTGTTGACATGGTCCTGCACAAAAGGCAATATGACGTCTGCTCGACGTAAAACTCCCCCTCCCATGATCACAACCTCCGGGTCGTAGGCATGGATTAAGGCCACCGCGTTGGCGGCCCAGACCTCAAGGCATCTCTGTCTTATCTCAATAGCGACGTGATCACCATGATCAGCCGCATCGAAAAGTACACGAAAATTCAGCTGCGGTTCCCTGGCAAGCAGGCTCGTTGCAAATGCCGGATGCTCGCGTATGATCGCCGGCAGGGCCCAGCCGGACGCTTCTGCTTCAGCGCAGCCGATATTGCCGCATGTGCAGAGACGCCCTCGGAAATCAGCTGGTAAATGGCCGCCGAGGCACGCAGCCTGTGCATGCGCG
This sequence comes from Silvibacterium sp., assembly GCA_049799415.1. GTDB lineage: Bacteria > Acidobacteriota > Terriglobia > Terriglobales > Acidobacteriaceae > Silvibacterium. The sequence goes on along the minus strand of JBARHV010000342.1, from coordinate 21,637 downwards.
CCCCGCAACAGCCTGCCGTGAATCATCGCTGCCCCGCCTATGCCTGTCCCTAGCGTCATCATGACCACATCACTTGCGCCTCGAGCGCTCCCCGCAAATTGCTCGCCAAGCAGTGCCATGCGTGCATCGTTCTCCATACGCAGGGGTAAACCCAAGGCCTTGTTGCTCCATGCGGAAAGATCCAGCTCTATCGCGTCTTCATACTTCTTCAACGTGGAGAGAATCCGGCCGCTTCGAGCATCGATGATGCCCGGAAAGCCAACAGCAAGACCGGAGCACGCAGTCAGAGTCACTCCGGCCTCATCCAGAAGCCGTTGCAACGTCTGCGCAATCAAGGAAAGTATGGAGGCGAGGCCCTTTGCACCCTCTGTTGCGAGTGAATCGCTGGCGAGAATCTGTTGATCGCGCACCACCGCGCATCCAATGTGTGTTCCGCCCATATCAAGGGATAAAGCAAGCATAAGAGTTTCCTGTCTGGTCAATTCTGATTAAGAAAAGTGCCGGCTCATGCTGGCAAGAACAAAAACGGCGAGGACCAGCAAAGCAACACCGCTCCACTGTATTTTGATCGGGAGGCGCCCGCTGTCCTTCCATTCTCCGGTCATCATGCCCAGCATGCTTGCAGTAATAACGATGAGCGACATAAAGAGCGGCCAGCCCAGGACCGGTCCCCATGAGCCCAGCTTCGCCGCAGAAATGCCGTAAAGGAGTGTGCTGCCTAACCAGAGGACTGCCATCACAAACGCCAGTGCCCAATGGCTCAAGCGGCCATGCGCGAATTTGCTGCCTGTACGATTTTTTCGTAATAGCCACAAGCAATACATGAGGTTTGGAATGGATCCAGCCAGCATAAGCGGCATCCAGACGATATTGGAAGCGTTCAACTCTCCGGCTCCGGCAGATCGCGCTGCTTGGATAAGTGGGCTTCCAAAAGCAAGACCGAGATTTATGAAAGAGGCACCGAATCCGCAAAGAATAGCGAGGGCTATGCCACGCGCAGAGCTCTTCTGCGTTCCGGCATATTCGTTCAGCGCTTTCTCCCGTTTGCGACCGGCGACTGCGCAGACAAGGACCCCCGCTATCACAAGTGCGACTCCGCCAAGCACTCCGCGCCCAGCGGACGTTTGTAGCCGTTCAGGGTGTAAATGGATCAGCGGTATGAGCGTACCGACAGCCGCCGATGTTCCCAGCACCAGAGAGAACGTAAGCGCGATACCAATCGTATCAACCGCCAACCCGAAAAATACCTGTGCAACCCCCCAGCCAGCCCCGAAGAGAATGACAGCCAACAGAACACCGGGAGCGGCGGAAGAGTATACCTCCCGGAGATGAGGCACTGTACCGACCGTGACGATTGGCGGCAGAACCAGCAGGGCCAGAATCGTCCACGCCATCCAGGTGTTTTCCCACGCCCAGCGGGATGTGTACTTCATTGGAAGTGTGAAGCTGGCATTCATGATGCTGGCCAAAACAAGCATCGCTAATCCCAAGGCGGCATTGCTCATACGTTGTTGTGTCCCCTTGTGAGAAATTGCCAAACTCCTTCGGCAGCAATTACGACGGACTCAGTCATGCCATTCGCCGTCAAAGTTATACCTCTTTCTGATATTCCGATCGCATCTACGGCTCGTAAATGGGCAGGAATTGCTACAGCGCATATGGCATAGCGGGCATGGCGCTTTTCACCCGCCGAAAGAAGGCATGAGACAGGAGTATCGAACAACGCTCCCATCTTATGAATTGCTTCGCGACCAAGCGGCATAGGGCTGGTGCCAAACTCCATGCCCCTGACCTGGGTACTTCCATTCCAGGGCGGAGAGATGCGTGCGCAATTTTCTTCCCATATCGCAACCCACGGAAAATCCTCTCTGCGAAAGCAATAAACAAGAGCAAAACCGGTCAGCAAATTCAGGGCCGCTACATAAGCGACAGTTGAAGTTAATTCAACACGCGCGGCAACTAAGAACCCGCTGCGCTCGTGCTGGAATGGAATTCGCAGATCCATTGTTTCGCCACTGATTGTTGGGGCGGATGGCCAGGCAAAGTCCACATTGTCCGACAGCAGTTGCTTACCTTCATATCCAAGCGGCCATGTTCGGCAGCGGTCAACGGATGCTTCAATAAAACTATTCCCGGCTCCAAACAGCGGTGGTCCCAGGCTCACATGCTGCACCCAATGCACTTCGCGATCGGCCACACCAGTGTTCTCCACCTGCTCCTCTACAAATAGGAAGCTTTGACCTTTCCCTGTCGTCAGGGTCCGGGAAAACGCCAAGTGCGAAACAGGTAATTTGACATGCATTGTGCAACCGTCGGCAGTCGGCACTAAATCCCACATACGCGCTGGGGCCTCCCCATGCAGTGGAATGCCGCGGGCTGCATCATCCTGCGATGGCAGACCAAATGTATCCAGGCAGAGCGTGTGCCCTGTATATCCCGCAAGAAACGGACCCGTAGGCGCACCGCCGTAAAGTTCACCAAGTTGACGCAACTCATGAGATCCGGGGTCTGCCGTTACCCAAGGAGCCTCCCATAGTAAGTTGGGTGAAGGCGTACCCGCACCCATGATGCGAAGCTCTGCAAGATGGCCGCCGCCAGCCAGCACAACAACTCGTATGCTTCCGTTATTCAGCATCAGGGCGTCACGGTCTTTCCATCGGATGAATTCACCTTGCATGGTTAGCGCGATACGCCTCCACTGTCCTGCCGAAGCCACTCCAAGCTCGCTCTGTGCAGATGTTCCGTCTCATCCAGTGCTAACTGATGCGGTTCCCTCTTCCTGGAAGCCCACTCCACCGGCAGGAACAAGCATGCCACCGTCAACCGTAAGTGCAGCACCGGTAATAAACGATGCCCAATCGCTCGCCAGGAATGCGATCGCGCGCGCAATCTCGACTGGCTGGCCAATCCTTCCCAAGGGATGTGCGCGCCGGCAGCCTTCGAGCACTGCGTCAGGATCAGGCGCCAGGCTAGCAGCCCACCGAAGCATCGGAGTATTTACTGCTCCCGGCAGCACACAATTGACTCTCACATTGCGACTGGCAAAATCCAACGCTGTCGAACGCGTAAGACCCAACAGCGCATGTTTCGCTGTGACGTATGCAGCAGAATTTGCAAGCGCTGCCACGCTCTGTACAGATCCGACGACAACGATCGCCCCACACTTCGCGGCGATCATATGCGGCAGGGAGAAGCGCATAGCGTAGAAGCAACCGTCTACATGGACGCGTAAGGTCTCGTGCCACACATCTATATCGCCTGAAAGAGCATCGCCATACCGCTGGATTCCAGCGCAATGCACCAATACGTTCAGCGCTCCATGATGCCGGACAGCAGCTGCGATAGCACTTTGCACGCTGTCGACCTCGGCGACATTGCAGAAATGATAACTCGCGGAGTATCCCAAAAGGCCAAGGCGCTGAACCAGATCATGGCCATGAGCCTCATCCCGATCAAGGATCGCAACGCTTGCGCCGAGTTCACAGAGCAGTTCCACGGTGGCTGCTCCAATACCCATCGCGCCGCCTGTGACTACCGCAACTTTGCCGGAAAAATTAATCCCCACAACTACCCTCCCACTACTGCCGCCTGCGCTTCTTTATCCAGCTCCTGATCTATACGATTACAGGTTCACCAGCCGCTGGCCCGGTATTCCCACATGCACCCGCCCGATATGCCACCGGCCAAGATTTGCGACATAAAGGTCATCCAGAGCAGGCCCTCCGAATGCCGCATTGGTTGGCCGAGCAATCCGGGTTCCTTCTGGATCGAAGGCAAAAAGCTGGACATTGCGATCTGCAGCCACCCGATAGATACAGTCGCTGGCATAGCACGTCACGTAAAGGTTACCTGCAGCGTCAAACACGAGCCCGTCAGGGACACGTGCAAGTCCATCCGCATATACCTCCGCCTCTCCCAGGTCGCGGTCTGCCGATATCGGTATGCGCAATACGTGATCCCGCTGGCTTACCACAACAAACAGGAAGCGGTCGTCGGGGCTCAGTGCAAGTCCATTTGGAAATGCCAGCGGCCCCGCAATCACTTCTATTGCGCCCGTAGCGCGCAGGCGATAGACGAAACCGTTCGCCCGGTCCCATTCGCCGGAATCACTGAAATACAAATTCCCTTCGTGGTCAAAAACCGAAAAATTTGGCGTGGCAAGGGGCCTGCCGCCAGCTCGAGTGATCGCCTGTAAGACCTGACCGCTGCGGTCGATCTTCATCAGGGCATGGAGACCCGAATTGCAAACCCAGAGTTCCTGACGAGACGAGAACGTCAATCCGAGGCAAAAGCCGCCCAGGCGCACGACCTCTTCGCTTCGTCCGGATGCATCCATTCGATAAATTTGCCCCAGTTCTCCACCGGCCCAGAGTGTCTGCTCATCATCGAAAGCAAGCCCCTCAGGATGATCAAGACCATCGGCGAACACGGTAAAGTCCTCTTTCGGGAGCAGCGGCGTGCCTGAAGGCCGGGCAATTGTCATTTTGTTAATCCGGTCATTGGAATTGAGGTTCTGCGCATGAACTCACGCCGCATCGTGGAGCTGTATTACAACGGTGATGCCTTTCATGTGACCATAAGATCATAGTTTTTGATCGTAATTGCGCTTTAAATCAAAAATAACGACCTTTCTTCCTTTGACATATTGTATACAGTATGCAAAAATCTAGAAACTCGAATTACAGTTTTTCTTTCTTTTCAGTACTATTACGGCGAACGCAGGAGAGCGCATGACTGGTTGGAGTACTGACGACGAACTCTTTATGCTCGCGGAACGTGAGCTGTTCACTTGTGTCGTCGGTGACATAATGGACAAACTCCATCTCTTCCATCAATTCCTTCCCCCTCAGATCAGGCCAATCATAAATGACGCCGTGGTTATAGGCCGGGCAATGCCCGTCTTGTGTGGAGATGTCTTTCAGGAATCGTCTCTCGACTCGGCCAACAAGCTTATGGCAAAACCTTTCGGTCTTATGCTCGAAGCCCTCGATGACTTGCGCCCGAACGAAGTGTACATCTGCACCGGCTCTGCTCCGCGAAATGCTACATGGGGTGAAATGATGGCGACACGAGCTCGATTGCTTGGAGCAAGAGGTGCGGTTCTTGATGGATATTACCGGGACACCAAAGGACTCATTCAAATGAAATTCCCAACCTTTGGCTACGGTTCATACGGTCAGGACTCAGCGCCGCGCTATAAAGTGCATGATTTCCGTGTCCCAATTGAGATCGGAGCGGTCCAGATTCATCCAGGCGACATCATCTTTGGCGATATTGATGGAGTTTGCATTATCCCAAAAGACGCAGAACGAGAGGTTTTCAGTAAAGCTTTGGAAAAGGCCCGTGGCGAAAAGCTGGTTAAGAAAGCCCTCGAAACCGGAGTAAGTGCAGTCAACGCATACAAAGAACACGGAATTATGTAAAGAGTTTGAAATGGCAACCCTGGATTCGCGCACAGACCTTTTTATTTCGTTTCTTAGGCAGCAGAAGCTTCGTGGCTGGCTTTCATGGCGACCCGATGAATTGATCCTCCAACTCGGACATTATCCTCACTGGGGTTTATCGTTTCTCCTCTTTTTATCCGACGGGGAAAGAACCCTCTTTGTTCCGGAGCTTGAGCCTCCAACCGGCTTATCAACCGACATCCGCATAATCACCTATCCGTGGGGCGACATTCAATGCGCTGATCCGTTCTCCATCCTGAACAGCAGCCTGCAAGCAGCGCTGGATAGATACCGCATTGCTCGAACAGACATCGGCTTTTTGCGCTCGCCAGGCCGGTCTTCGCTAGCTGCGGTATTTGCCGAGGAGCCTTCTTTATCTGGAGACGAAATCTCTAAACTGACACATGGCATGACCGATCGCTCTAGCCTTGGAACAAAGTTTTCGTCCCTGTATCTTCATAAAACAGACGAGGAAATCGAGCGTATACGGCTTGCAAACAAAGTTGCCCTAACAGGTCTCAACGCCTGGCGTTCCGCCCTGACCCCCGGAACAACAGAAGCAGAGGCTGCCGCGGAAGCTGAATATGCTGTCCTGAGCCAGACCGGTCAAAACGGCATATACACGGCCCGTGCCTGGGCGATGGTACAGTCCGGCCCAAACACGGCGAATTCCGGCCGCTTCAACCGCTCTTCAGGACGCCGATTGGAATCGGGTGACCTAGTCCTTATTGAAATGGCGACATGTGTAAACGGATATTGGAGCGACCTCACCCGCACTGAACCTGTGGGCGAGCCTGCATCCTTTGCCGCGGACCTCCTGCACGCAGTTGGCGAATCGCAGAAAGTTGCGATTCAGGCGCTCCATCCTGGAGTATCCGCAAGAGATGTAGATGCCGAGGCTCGGCAAACCCTGCGCAAAGCAGGCTTCGCTGATTATTTTACGCACGCGCTCGGCCACCACGTGGGCTTTCGATATCACGATCCAGGATTCCTAATCGCTCCCGGCGTCTCTGATGTTTTGCAGCCGGGAATGGTCATTACAATCGAGCCGGGAGCTTACGTGCCCGATATGTTAGTAGGCGCACGCCTAGAAGACAATATTGCAATCAATGATCGCGGCGTCGACATCCTCAGCGCAACAGTCGAAAGTGAATCACATGACCAGCATTGACCTATCGCAAAAAACGATACTTATCACGGGCTCCCTTGGCGCGATTGCCGAACATCTTGTCCGCAGGCTCAGTGAAGCCGGCGCTTTTCTCGTGCTTACAGACATAACATCTGAGGAAGATGCGCTTCATATCATTAAGCGCTGGGGGATTCATGACTCCAAGTACATCTATCGCCAGATGGATGTAACCAACGCATCTGTAGTAGAAGTTGTTGTGAATGACATGATGAGTCGCTTCCCAAATTTAGAGACTGTTTTGGGTCACGCCGGAGGTTGTGGGCTCCATCCGTTCATAGAAACATCAGAAGCAGACTTCGATCGCATCTTTAAGTTCAATTATCTTGCGCAGACCTACCTGGCGCGCGCCGTGATCACGCAGTGGCTGCGCCGCAAAATAGCAGGCCACCTGATCTTCACTTCGTCCTACGTGGCCCAGGTTCCCCATACACGGATACCGGCCTACGCGACAGCAAAAGCTGCGTTGGAGCATCTTACCCGCTGCCTGGCTCTTGAATATGCGGCGGCGAGTATTCGTGTAAACGCGATCGCTCCGGGAAATGTGGCTGCAGGCAGTTCACTGAAAGTTTTTGAAGAGGACAAGGAGTATCGGGATTTTGTACTTCGTGTAGCCCCCATGGGAAAGCGTAATTCCCCGGAAGCGATTGCAGATGCATTTACATTCCTCTGCTCAGAAATGGCAAACGAAATAACAGGTCAGATACTCCGAGTAGATCTCGGCGTCAGCATCCCTAAGATTGGATGATACATAAATATGAAACTTGGTCTGGGTTTATATCGCCACATGTTAACCCCCGAGCACTATGCCTTCGCTGCTCAGGCAGGCTGCACGCACGTGGTGGCTCATCTGGTCGATTACTTCAACGGCGGTGTTTCAAACCCTGCCAACAATCAGCCCACGGGGGGAAAGGATGGCCCATGGGGTATTGCGGGAGATCCTGAGCATCTCTGGACACAGAAAGAACTCTCTGACTTAAAAACCGAAATAGAGGCCTCAGGATTGCGTCTCGAGGCAATCGAAAACCTTGATCCCGCACATTGGCACGATATTCTGCTCGACGGTCCCAAGCGAGCCGCCCACATTGAGAATGTCAAAACCATCCTCCGCCGGATGGGAGAAGCTGGAATCCCGATTCTCGGCTATAACTTCAGCCTGGCTGGCGTCTGCGGACGCATCCGGGGCCCGTTCGCGCGAGGTGGCGCTATATCTGTCGCTCTCGATGGACCCGTCGAGACGCCGATTCCAAACGGCATGGTTTGGAACATGGTCTACGATCAGCACGCCCCTGCTGGCACACTTCCCTCTATTTCACACGAAGAACTTTGGACGAGAGTTGAGCGATTTCTTGAAGAGGTTCTCCCCATTGCGGAAGGAGCCGGCGTAACGCTTGCCGCCCATCCCGATGATCCGCCCCTGCCAACGATGCGTCAGCAACCACGATTGGTCTATCAACCATATATGTATCAAAAGTTAATTGACATCAATCATAGCTCCAGAAACGGCCTTGAGTTCTGCCTCGGAACAATCGCTGAAATGAGCGACGGCGATGTCTACAACGCGGTCGATCAATATAGCAGGCAGCACCGCATCGCTTATATTCATTTCCGCAATGTTCGAGGCAAGGCCCCAAATTATAGCGAAACCTTCATCGACGATGGCGATATTGACATGCTCAGGATCCTGTCAATCCTTGACCGCAACGGATTCGATGGCGTGCTCATCCCCGATCACACTCCGCAGATGAGCTGTGCTGCTCCATGGCATGCCGGCATGGCGCACACACTGGGATTCATGCGCGCCGCGCTTATGAATATCGAAAGAGAACGTCGCTCCCGGCAGTCAGGCACGATCCAGTGAATATTGGCGCGGGAATTGCCATTGCCTCCGTCGCTGGAGTCATGAACGGCCTGTTTCCGCTGCCAATGAAAGCCAACAAGGTCTGGGCATGGGAAAACAACTGGCTGCCGTTCAGTTTCTTATCCCTTGCGCTCTTCCCGGGAATCATCGCCTGGTATACCGTGCCATACCTCCCGGCAGCACTTCAGCACGCGAGCGCTGCAGACATCGCCGCCGCTATGATTTGTGGTGCGCTCGTTTACACAGGATCGCTTCTTTTTGGTATTTCGATCGCCTATGCCGGCCTTACCTTGAGCTTTGCCCTGCTTGTCGGATCCATGAATGCTGTCGGCATTCTGGTTCCCCGGCTGCTGCTCAACCATTCCCTGCTCGGCTCAACGGCTGATGGGCTTGTTCTCGCAGGCGTAGCGCTTTCAACCATCTCTGTTGTTTTAGGATTTCTGGCTGGCAAGTGGAAAAAAAGGAACCAAGAGGATGTTGCTCAGACTCCCTCAAAACGCATTTTGGGTTCTATCCTGGCGACGCTCGGTGGAGTACTTTCCGGATTCCTGCCTGTTGCAATGGCAATGCCGTGGGAGCACCGCCTCTTCAGCGCTGCAATCCACTATGGCGGCGCGTCTTCGGTTGGAGCATCGAATGCAGTACTGTCACTGATCCTATTCGGAGGAGCAATTCCGAATTGCAGCTACTGCATCTATCTTCTATGGAAGAATCGCACCAGCCGCCATTACCGGGCACATAGTTATTATCTTTATTGGGTATTCGTCTTTGCGATGGCAATACTCTACTCGGCGAGTGTGGCGCTTTGGGGTGTGGCAATTTCTCCCTCCCTGCTCGGTATCTTAGGTACTTCGGTCGGCTGGGCGCTGTTTGTCGGCATGATTGTTATGAGCTCTACTGCTGCCGGACTGCTTGAAGGCGAGTGGAAGCAGGCCGGTACAAACGCATGTACGGCACTTACCGGAAGCCTTGCATGCCTGCTTTCGTCGATGGTCTTAATATGTATCGGCAATTACTATAAGTAAGCAATAGACGATACCCTGCACATTCAGGAATGTGCTATATCGCTGATTTATTCTGCTTACAACCCATCTATGTCACTTTGATTACAAAGCGAAACCGCATGTCACTTCCGTACCACTGCGGAAAGGCGGTTCCCCAAAGGTTGTTGTATAGATTTACATGCACACCTTCGCGCATGTCCGGTTGTTTGTTATTAAAGTCCAGCAGCGATCTCTGGCCAGGAGCTACAAGAGGTGCGTCCAGCGTTTCCAGCGTGAAACTTCCCTTCCCATCTCGATAGCTCACATCCTTCGTTACCGCATGCAAATGGCGATTACCATTTTCAATCACGTCCAGAGGCGATATCGGCTGATTCACCTTTTCAAACTGCCACCCATTTGCATCCGGTGCATCCGGCGAGAAGGAAAACCACATCGCCTCTGCCAAGCGGTTCGGCCGCTTCCGAGAGCATTGTAAGTCGATATACACAGCCTGCTCGTCGTGGGGGAATGAAAGTTCTACCGTCATGTGATCCGGCCAGCTGATGAAGTCTTTTAACGCTGGATCAGGCTCCGGCATCTGCAGATCTGCAACAATGCGGTGCCCCTTGGCATCCTCTCCGGCTACACACTGCTGCAGAACTGGTTGCCAGACTCGGCTCTCGACAGGGCATTGATTCATTCCCGGCTTGCCAAAGTCGTTGTAGGCAAAACTTTGCGTGTTGTATTGGACGTTGAAGCGCGCAAAGTCTGCGCTTGTAAAGGTCTGATACCTGAATAGAGCGAGCGGATTCTCTGCGGATGCCCATTCACGGCCTGTCTTCTGGTCTCTCAGCTTCACGATCGCTCCATGCGCAGGATCGAGAGAAACCACAAAGTTTGACGTTTCGATATCCGTCGCAGGCGCGAGCGCACTCAACGACTGCCGATCAGGAAGACTTGGCTTAAGAGCCTGCAGCCGGGAGTTTGCCTCTTGTTGTAATTCGGGCGGGAGTGTCAACACGGCAACGTCCACATTGCGGCGCTTCGCCATCCACTCATCGTCCATCTTTTGAAACTCAGGCTTTTCAATCCTGGCTTTGCGAACTTGTGCGGGTGTATAGATGTCCGGGTTTTTCAGGTACTGACCTGTAGAAAGTCCCCAATTGTGCTCGGGCATCAGGATCAGCCTAGACATAAATGCCATGTCCACTGTATCTCCCGCACGGAGCCGTCCGTCTGCCAGCCATTCTTCACGCAAACGGCATAGCTCGCGATACCGCGCCACCTTGCCCGGATCGCTCGCCGGGCCATAAATCCAGGTGTCTCCAATCTCCTGCGTAACTACCGGCAGGCGATCTCGCTCTTTCCGCAGGGCAGCGGCAATTGTGTTCAGATTCGTGGCAACAATTCGCGCCCCGGGGAAACGGCTGTGCAACGCTGCGTAATACGCTTTTACCTCTTGTGCAGTATGAGGACCCGAGTTGTCGATCGCGATTCGAATTGAAACTGCGATGTCCGTTCCCGGAACCGCCACTGTGCCCCCATATCCCAGTGGATGATAGAGCACCATGACCTGCTCCCCCGTCGGATTGCGCCAGTTGAATAAGTGGCAGTGTGGTTCCAGGGGTTCCGCGCCCTCCGCTGTTGAACCAATCGTCCCGCTCGCGGGAAGAAAAGGCACGTCAGGAGCTCTGCATCCCGGATTGTCGCCGATATCCAAAAACTCGACGCCCGCTTCTGCAAGAGGAGCAATCAATCCGCGGGTATGACCTGGCACATCGGCTAACTTTCCCGCAATTGTTTTCTTGCCGAATCGCTGGTCAAGGACAGCGGAAATCTTCAACGCAGATGAGATCAAAGAGCGGTCCAGCATCTCCGACTGCCAGGTAAACGGCATCGCATGCCAGGCGATGTCGCCGGACAGGATGGCATTTTCCATTCGCTTGCGATCTTCCGGCGATGCCTGCTCCAGGTACTGATAGATCATCCATGATGCAATCGTCCAGACATAGCGCTCTTCACCCTGCGCGTTGCGGAAGGCCGTCGCCAGATCCATAGCACGCGGAAGATATTCATCAAAATATGTCAGGAGCACATTTCGCTCGGTGTCGGTAAAACCGATGTCGAGATGACACATGGAGAGGACATAGACAGTGTTGACGGTCTCAGATGGTTGAACTCCCATGGCGCTTGCATGGGCAGCAAGCGGGCTGATGGAAGCGATGGTCATTCCTTTCAGAAAGTCACGGCGATCCATGTTTTCTCCTCATCTTGCATACTGTATACAAAAATTGAAAATATACCCCCGCTATACTGCGCCGGTCACACTTCTCCTATTTTATGTAAGGGAAACCTGAGTATGAGCCAGGCTGGAATAGCGTTCTGGGTTCGTATAGCGATGGCGAAGGTGCTTCATGATTGCGGCTTCCGGGCTCATGGTTGACTTCCCCAGAATCACATCCAGAAGATCGCGGTGATGACGTAACGGCCAATGAAGGGAGTTATGGTCACTCATATAGGCAAGTGCCTGATGCGAAAAGAGCACAGTCACCAGGGAATTCAATGTCTTCTCAAGATATGGATTCCCAGATGCAGCCCAAACTGTCCGGTGAAACTCCAAATCCAATTTCGAAGCATCGAAATCAGACTCTGCCGCCGTGCTCTCCATCTTTGCTACGAGCGCAACAAGGCGCTTCTCGGTGCTGGGAGATAGATTGGTGCGGCAAAGTTTAATGGCCTCCGCCTCAAGCACAATCCGCATGCTGTTGATCCTCTGAACGTCCTCTTCGCTCAACATGACGACAAACATTCCACGACGAGGGTGGTTCATCACCAGCCCCTGCTCCTGAAGTTGAAGCAGAGCCTCACGCACAGGAATTCTGCTTACTCCAAATTGTTGAGCAAGGTGTGTTTCATTGAGTCTTTCGCCAGGCTTGAAAACAGCCGTCAAAATTGCGTTGCGTATTCGCTCGACTACATGAGTCTTTAAGGTGGCTCTGGGAAGTTCAGAGAGCTGGGTTGTGGACGGCATTCAGTTACAGTTTTCTTTCAGTCTTCCAATATCGATTGAAAATATCGTCTACAGTATACAATATTTGCGACGAAATATAGCTCCGCTCAAAATGAGCGCGGATGCAGCTGTGCAATCGCAGCCGAATCAACAATTGAAGCAGCGGAAATTTATGGCCCTCCCGACAGAACCTGCTTGATTCTCCGGTCACTAAGCTCATTCACAGTGTCCGTCGTCTGCTCTTGCAGCTGCTGGTAGAGCGTCTGCGCCTCCTTCCGCTTACCCACAGCAAAGTATGCCCGAGCCAGACTATACGTGGCACTCCGCATTGTTGGGTCGATCTGGTGGGCTATTGCTAAATCCGCAACTGCTTTCTGCGGATTCCCTTCCTCTAAAAAAAGCTTCCCGCGCAGCGTGCGGGCAGGCACAGAATTCCCGTCGAGCTGGACCGCCTTGTCGAGTTCAGCAATTGCCTCGGCCGGTTGGGTTGGCTCGAGCTTCAGTATGCATTCTGCCAGAAGGTACTCTAAATCCGCACTGATGACCCCGGCATGCATTGCACTTCTCAGATCAGCGGCCGCCGCTGCATAGTTACTCAACTTGTAATCGGTTAATGCCAAAAAAAAACGGGGGCTCGCCTTTCCGGGTGAGATTTTCACGGCGATGTCAAAATCGCTGCGTGCCTTGTTCAACTGGCCCAGCAAGGTTTCCGTGGCGCCACGGACAACGAACACTTCCGAATTGCGCGGAAAAACCGCGACGCATTCTGTCGCCACCTTTTGCGCTTCAGCAAACTGGCCGGCGTCGGTTAACAGAGTTATTAGATTCAGGTAGGCGTATAAGTCTCGCGGATGTTCTTGAAGCTGTTCCTGAAGAATCGGGTAAGCATCTTGATACTGGCCAAGTTTCGCATAAGAGACGGCGAGAAGATTTGCGCAGTCTTGATTTAGCGGATCTTTTCCCTGTATTGCTTTAAGCGTTGCAACCGCAGCCTTATAGTCGGCCAACTCAAATTGACTGAGCGCGATTGCATAGGCGTGTGTCTGCACGTCGGGCACATCTGCATCAACAGTGGCAAATATCTTCAAGGCAGTTTTGAAGTCATGCATCCTGCCATAAGACCAGCCAATATTAAAGGATTCGATCTGGGATAGATGTGTGCACCCCTCGACCCTTTGCAGTAGGAGTCTCGCCTCTGCATCCCGATGCTGCTTCAAAAGTCCGTCGACATTGTGCAACGTGCTTCGCACATCGCAAATGTTCTCACTTCGTTGCCCGCCGGTCTGCCCCCGAGCCGGAACGATTACTCCAGCGATGAACGTCAGCGCGAGGCACATCCGGCGAATTTTTCGATAACCATACCGACTCACGGAGTCCTCAGCCTCTGTTCTATGTCGCATGAAACTGCGCTCTCGCAACGATCCCCTTACCTTCCTGGACCGTGATCAGTTGATCGGCCTCGATTGATTGCAGGTGCTCAACCTGGCCGCTTGGCCAGAAAATCTCAAAATCCACCTGGCGCGAAACGCCAAGCCCGAAGTGGAGCCGCGGGTCATTCGAGGAAAGATAACTCGATTGACTTGCCAGGCTTTGAGAGTTTGTTTTTCCACCGTAGTGAGCTACGACCCGCGCCCCAATCGCGCTCCGATTTGATTTCGTTCCTATCAGCTTTACTTTGATCCAATGATTTTTACCTTTTATGTCATTGCGCAGGAGCGACGGTGGCTCGTTCATATTCACAATAAGGATGTCGAGATCGCCGTCGTTATCGAAATCACCAAAGGCACAACCTCGGCTGGAATGAGGAGTCGTGACTCCAGTGCCAGCCTGCTGGCCGATCTCCTCGAACGTACCATCGCCGAGGTTCCTGAATAAGATTCTTGGACTTTTATTCGGATATTGAGGAAGTGTTTTCTCTACTTCGGGATAGACGCTCCCGGCAACAAGAAAAATGTCAGGGTAGCCATCATTGTCCAGGTCCACAATTCCCGTTCCCCAACTCGTGTAACGCGACTCCCCGCCAATTCGGCTGGCTCGCGTCACATCCTGAAAATTGGCGTGGCCATCATTGCGGTACAAATTGCTGGTGTCGTCAGAAAAGTTTGTCTTGAAGATGTCAAGGTGTCCGTCCAGATTAAAGTCGCCCAGGCCGACACCCATCCCGGCTTGCTCAGCCCCATCGTCGCTCAGCGCGACACCGCGAAAAAGTCCCTCTTCCCGGAACGTTCCATCGCGATTGTTCATATACAGAAGACTCGGAGTAGAGTCACACGCGACATAAATGTCCTGCCATCCATCTTCGTCAAAATCCGCCGCGACTACAGTCATTCCATACGCGCGGCGCGGTCCATCGATCTTGGCCTGCTTCGTTACATTTGTAAAGGTTCCATTGCCGTTGTTTCGATAGAGCACATGCGCTCCGGGGAAGCTCGGGTCCAGTCCACGCGGCCCGCAGTTTACCGGAATGCCTTTCCAATTACAGTTCACATCGTGCTCCGGTGTCGGAGCATTCTTCAGGTCGAACCGAATGTAAGTGGAGATGAACAGGTCTAGATTTCCGTCGCGATCATAGTCAACAAATGAGCACCCCGCGCCCCAGGCCGGAGGATCGGTTGGCAGGGACAGGCCCGCCCGTTGCGTTACATCGGTGAACGTTCCATTGCCGTTATTGCGATAGAGCTTATTTTGCCCGTAGTACGTACAGAACAAATCTTCGAAGCCATCATTGTTGTAGTCGCCGACGCATACCCCCATCGCCCATCCGGCTGAACTCAGGCCGGCTTTCTCCGTGACATCCGTAAATGTTCCGTCTCGGTTGTTCTTATAAAGCCGGTTGCTGGCATTTACCGGAGATCCATCCAAGCGGGTGCCTGAGAGCACAAAAATGTCCATCCATCCATCGTTGTCATAGTCGATGAAAGCGCAACCGCAGCCATCTGCTTCGAGGATGTACTCCTTATGATCGACGCCCCCATAGATGGTCGGAAATGTCAGTCCGGCAGTCGCCGCCACATCGACAAAATGAGCGCCGAAAGGGCGCCCTGATGGTGCGGGAAGAGCCCCTTGCTTCAGGCCTCTGGTTGCGACCTGCCCAAGGAGCTCCATACCCCACGCGCTACAGGATAAGTAGAGAAAGCTTCGGCGAGTGAGACTCATTTGTGAGGGAAAATACCTCCAACGGCTCGTTGGAAACGCTTCAGGCAAAACACTGAATAACAATCAGCGCCGGCTCAAGCGTCAATCCATGCAAATCCCTTCACATATCTTTTACACGCCGATATCGATGTTTCGCCAGTCAATTCAACTGCGCTTTGCATGTATCAGACCCAATGATTCGAACCGAGGCAATTTCATGCGGATGGATGACAAAGCTGAAAGCATTGTCCCCCGATAGCGAAAGCTTCCCCTCATTTTGCTCCACGGCATTTGTCTGCCATGCCTGATCGAGATGAAGAAGTGGAAGCTGAACTGTTACCGCTCGTTGATCGCCTCCCAGATCGAGAAAACGCAAGATGGTGCCGTTGCCATCCTCAGCAGGTTTCCAGGTCTCGAACAAAACATTGGGATCTTCCACATGCAGAAGGCTTGCCTGCTTCGGGTCCAAGACGCACGATGCACTCGATCCGGTGGTCGTTTGATCAGCTACCGAATCCGGCGAGTCGCCGTTGTGATCAGCCCCCTGGGGTAACGCGAGCGCTCTATCTTGCGTCGTTACAATATCCGCTTCCAGCGGAGTGATCTCCTCCCATCCCAGCCGGCTCAACTCAGGCGCGTTTGTCGAAGAAGAGCTCGTAATAATGTAGTGGAATTTGAAGTGACCTCCTTGCCCGGCTCGATAGTTCGTGTCCCAATAGTTGTTCATGATGTAGGAAAAGACAGTGCCGCGGCGGTCCCCAAAGTGCTCGGGCCACTGCCCCCTGTTGATATCGCCAAATGTTGCCAAAGCTGCATCGAGCGGGAGCAGGCCTACAGAAAGACCGTTTTCCTGCAGAGCGATCCAATGCTGAACGGAAAACCACTCATGCCCTGCGCCCGGATACATATCTTTCGCCGGGTTAACAACTCCGTTCTGAATCTCGTACTCAAACTCCGGCTGATTCATCGCGAATGGGAACGCAAAATACACTCCCTCTTTGGTGTCGACATCCTTTTTCTCAACATCCTCGACAAATTCGATCTTCTTGGTTCGATCAAAAAGCCGAATCTCGCTGGTTATGGATGGAGTGTTCATGTCATGGCTTCGCATGCGCGCAACCCATCCATAAGGCGTGCGGGAGACTGAAATTAAGCTACCCTGTTCCGCAGGATGGACATCCAACGTGGGCTTTGGATAAACGTGACTGTATTGCAGAACCGTGTTTGGGGCTTTATCGCCTCCTGTGACGTACAGATATTGCCCGAATCGATAGGGGCTGCTCTGGTTCACCAGTTCGCGATTCAATTGCTTGTCGTAAATACTTTTGACCGCACCAGTCGATGGATCGAGCGTTACGCGATAGTAGGCGCTTTCCAGCGTGAGGTTATGCTGAACCGCAGTTACGGGTGACGGAGATGCTGATGGCTGCATTTCGTAAACTTTGTATCCGACCGGCGGGACATCCGTAGCCACAAACTGGACGTGATCAAAGCTGGGGCCACTGAAAAGAGTTTCCAGCGGGACCTTCTCCCCGGTTGTCATATCAACCAGATCGGAGTTCTTACTTATATCAATCGAGACCAGCCCGTCCCGTTTCCAGTTGAGACTATTAAAAATGACTACTTTCCCAGCCCCAATCGGTATCGCACTGGCCAGGGTTGCCATACTGTTCCGGGTGATGAAATCGGCCAACGCCTGTGCGCTCACAGCATATTGATCCTTCACTGCCAATTGCTTGATCGCTTCCATGCTTGTCGGATCAGAAACGCTGTTGTAGGAGTCCCAAGTGTGCTCATCCATGAGGACCATGTTTCTCCACATCCGGTCCAAGTCCGCCTTATCGGCCCGCAGGAGCGGCTTCACAATCGAAGTGAGTGTGGCAAACTTTTCCGCCGTGGGCGCGCGTCCTTCATTCCATCGCTCAATTCCTGCATAGTAGGCGTCTGATGCGATTCCGTCTTCCCAGTAAGGCCCTCCGTCACCACGAATGGTCGGAATATTGTCGCCGAACTGCTGCTGGATCGATCTAAGAGCGTCGTAAAATCCGGAGTATTCCAAGTGCGGGTATGCGTAAATTTTGTTCCAGTTTTGTACAAGCTGCGATTGTTGTGGGAAAAGATCTGTATTCTCGACCTGGGTACCATACATGATCGCTGAGTCGGCAAGATAGCCCGGGTGCTCGTACATTTGCAGAAACAGTGGGAGTGTGTCGTGGCCGGCCGCGAGGACTGGGGGCAGGCCAAAGAGCATCTGCATCTGCTGATAAATTCGCGAGTACCACAGAAGAACTTTGCTTCCGTCCGGGCCCTCCCACCACATCGGCGAATTCTCATTTAAGCGGCCTTGCAGCAAAACAGGAGCACGGTAGTTATTGCTTCCTCCTGCAAGATAATGGATTCCCGCAGCCGACAGGACAGAGGCATACGACCACGAATACGAAGGCACATCGGTGATATTCGCATAATTGAACGGAGTTCCATTCACACGGCTGAAATTCGCGCTCGGATAGAGGGAGCGAATCAGCGTCTCAGCTGTTGGGAATCCAGTCAGCAGATTCGCATATTGCGCGGGGACGTATAGTTTTTTCTCCTGAATAGCCTTAATCGCGCGCGCCTGATCGGCAGCAGTATGTGTCTTCAAAAATTGCTTTAAATCCCACTCCCCATCCAGGCTGTATCTGAAATTTGGATTCTGATCGATCATCTTCAGCGCTTCATCAATGTCGCGGCTCTGAATTGCGGCCACCTTTGCCTGGTAATCCGAGTAACCCACATCTACATGGATGTGCGGTACAACAAATATTGTCCATTTCTTTTGTGGGCTGATTGTCTGTTCGCTATGTTGCTGATGCCCGTCTGCCTGCCAGGTAAGTTGCGCGTGAGCGTCTTTCGAAAACTCAGGTACCGAAAACTCTAGCTTCTCTTCGCCGAGATCCTGATTGCCCTGAGTTGTCTGGCGATAGGTCTTACCGTTGACCGTTAACTCGACGCTGGCGCCTGCCTGAAGCGGCTTTGCCGATCGAAGGAAAGCGTCAACTATCTCTTCGACGCTGCCACTTTCCTGGCGAAAGAAAATTGTAGGCACAATCAGGGCGGAGGAAGCATTCGGATTTCCCTTGCCGAGCACGCGGTCAAGCTCGATTGCATCATAAGTCAAGCTTGCGTCGGGTACTGCTTGATCTGCCTGCTCAACCACCTGAAATGTAATCTTGTTCTCACCTTGTCGCAGACAGTCGGCAGGAAATTCAAGCTCAGTCTCAGCATGAGAATATGCGGGGTAAAAAGAGTCTCCCTGGTCGCCATTGCTGTAGTCGAGCTTGGGATGGAGGTAAAGGATCCCATGTCGTCCGTTAATGTCTACACGGAGAGCGGGTACGCTGGCGGTCTCGATCAATAAAGAAATGCGCAGCCTATATGTACCCGTAGGTTTGCCGTCGAGGGAAAACTGGATCGCTCGGGGTGCAGTGGCGATATCCGTTCTTGTCAACCCGGTAACGGCACTAAGCACTGCAGGCTGTGTTGCGTACCACTCCTTTGCCGGGTCACTCTGGCCGACGATGAAATTCACCGGCTGCTTTGGGCTATCTGATGCGAACTCGAACGATGACCGATCGAAGGTACCAAGCTTGAAGATGACGAGGCTCTCGCCCCCTTTGGTGGTGTCTCCATATACCCGATGCCCCGCCAGAAACGACAGCCCTAACAGAACAACTCCAGTGACTACTCTTTTATTCAACACGGCCACGCATCTCCACGATCTGCTTTTAATGAAAAGGACTCCAACAGAATTATGGGCTGCCCCAAAGGGGCAGCCCGCTTGCGGTTAGAACAGCACTTTTAACGCGAACTGCACTTCACGCCCGGACCCGGCGGCGCTCAATATTTTGCCGAACGTTCCGTCAGTAACGGTATTGTCCGGGTTGGAGAGGTTCGTATGGTTGAAGATATTGAAGAACTCCGAACGGAATTGAAGAGTTGAGCGCTCGAAAAGAGGGAAGTTTTTTGATGCGTTCACATCAAAATTGTCGTAACGAGGACCGACAAGGTCGTTCCTATGCTCATTACCGAATGTGTACTGCGCGGGTTCAGTAAACGCGGCCTTGTTAATCCAACTTGTCCTTGACTGCGCAGTGCCCGAACCACTATACGGGTCGGCGCCTGTTCTTTCTGCACGCTGCCCGGGTGAGCCGGTATTGGCAATATCGCCGCCGGCATACACGTTGAACGGAGCGCCGGAATTCAGCGTCACGATCGAGCCCAGCATCCATCCGCCAGCAACTCCTTCCACGAATTTGTTGGCACCATTCAGATACGCTCTATCCCTCCCAAAGGGCAGCTGATAGACTTCGGTCAAAACGATCATGTTGGTCTTGTTATAGTCTGATGGCCCCCAATCCATATGCAAATCGTAGAAATTGGGCTCTGAATTGGTGTAGGGATCCGATTGCCAGTCCAGGGACTTCGACCATGTATAAGAAGCCTGGAAAAACAGCCCTTTCGTTAAGGTCTTTTGAAACTGTGCTTGAAGAGCATTGTAACTGGAAGGCATCTCATTCCATGAAAAGGAGAACGGGCCTCCATATTGAGGAAACGGCTCCCGGGCCAGCACCGGGCCAGCACCAGGATAGAGAGCTGTGTTCGCTTCCGGCACGATGTATTGATGACGTCCCAGCGAACCGACATAGTCCACCTTCACCGAAGTTGACTCAGACAATTGTTGCTGCACACCGAGGCTATACTCCATTACATAAGGGATTTTGTTGTTGGGGTCGGCTCCATAGCTCGCATAGGGGGCCAGCCCGCCAAGCAATGATGAACCTGGTGGGAGATTATCGAGATACGTTGTCGGAACCCCGAGGTCAAGACTGGTCAGATTGGCTGCGACGCCACTTGGCCAGGACAAGCGGATGTTTTGATTTTCCTGAATAAGCGTGTTGTTATGGTCATCGAGCATAGCAAATGCGCCGTGAAAAACTGTGCGATCCGATAGCTGATACACAGCCCCGAAGCGGGGTTCCCATCCGTTGTATTGTGGATCGAAGAATCCCTTAGGCCCCGTAGCCGCAGGGACACTGGGAGGCACAGCTCCGGTAACAATAAACTGCCCATTTAATACGTTCAAGCCGGAAACGATCTTGTGATAATTGGGCGGACTAACATAATCCCAGCGAATTCCCGCAGTCAGCACCAGCTTCTTTGTGGCCTGCCATTGATCCTGAGCATAAAATCCATTCCAGTTTACGGTCTGATCTGCGCCAGTGTTCCCGAGCCAAGGGGTATAACTGTCTAGCGCTCCGAGCATAAAGCTGGCTGCGCCATAGCCCGTTGGTCCTGCCGTACCATCCTGAGACGTAGCGTTCTGTGTGAAATTCGCGCCGGCTACCCAACCATCATCATAACTACGAAGGTGGTAATACATTCCGCCCACGCCCAAAGTGTGATTTGAGACTACTTTTGATAGGTCGAGGTGGTAGTCCATTGCCTCCATGGGGCCAAGCGGAACGGCGAATTGGCTTGTTCCAGCGAATCCGTTTGAAATTCCGAGCGCTGGAGCCAACTGAATACCGTCATGAACAGGAAATGCTTCTGTGGAGTTCACCGATTGAGCAAAGGCTGTTCCAGCGGGCTCGTCTGAATCGTTGTAGTTGATATAGGAGTAGCCATAGCGGAAGTTCAGAATCGTCCTGGGGTTAAAAACGTGCGTGTAGCCAAGGGCCGCCTGCTGCCCATAGTTAACCAGGAAATGCGAATACGTTGGGAGACCCTCTGGTGTGGTCAAGGTCTGCTTGGCGCGATTGAGCCGAAGGAAGATCGTGTCGTTTTGCGTGAACTGGTGATCGAGCCGAATTCCAAATACATCGCTGGCAGTATCGCTCGCTCCCGAAAACTGGTAATTGGGAAAAACTATTGTCGGGAACATTTAGATTCGGAGCTGGATAGTACTTCTGGAGGTAAAGAAGAGTAGCTGGATTTATCCGGCCGGAAGGAGTTATCGTATTGTTTGGAAAAGGATTACGT
>JBARHV010000341.1:0-40328 GCA_049799415.1 Silvibacterium sp. | reverse complement strand
CCAGTTTTTGCTGTACCGGAAGTCCAAGTGGAATAGGGGGAACACCTATGAAGGCTTCAGCTGCGCGTGTGACCGAATTGCGGGAAGTGATGGACATCCGCCAGGCTTCGGATTACCTGGGCATTAGTCCTGACACGCTTTACAAATACGCTTCCGACGCGTTTATTCCGGCGTTCAAGCTGGGGAACCGGTGGCGGTTTCGGCGGTCGCGGCTGGATGAGTGGATGGACCGGCAGTCGGGCGTTGCGGAGCGGCCTGCTCCGCGGGTGGTACGGCCGAGGCTGAAGAAGCCGGTGCGCGGGATTCGTGCGGTAACGCGGCGTGGCGCCGCGGTGAGGGCTTAGTGAAGGCAGATTTCTGAACCACAGGCGGACCGGCCGCGGTGCGATGTTCTCAGTTGGAGGATGCGGCGATTCGGAGCTGGATGGCCGCCAACTCCTTGGGAGTAAATCGTGAATCTGTGACGGCGGCAACGTTCTTTTCCAGATGCGGCAACTGCATCATGGCGGGGACGACGGCGTGAATCGAAGGGTGGCTGAGCACCAGGTTCAGGACCACGTCGGAGAGGACCCCATCCTCGATATCGCCGAGTTTACCCCTTAAGACAGGATCAAGGTCGGGCGCCGCGGCGATACGGGCGAGGATTTCGCGGCTCTGCTGCACACGCGCGACGCCTCCAAAGGGATGGTTTGCGATGGCTCCGAAGGCTGTTGCCGCGGGAGCGGCTTTCTGGAGGGATTCGATTTGCTCAGGAGCGGAGGAGTCGAAGATATTGCAGGGAAATTGAAGCACCTGCAACGGTCGCGAGGCGCGTTCGACGGCAAGGCCGATGACCTCAGGGTCGGCGGAGATGCCGGCGGCGCGGACTTTGCCCGCGCTGACGAGCCTGTCCATGGCCGCGAGCAGATCGTCCTGATCCAGAACGGATGCCGGCGCGCCGTGAAGGAAGAGCAGATCGACATAATCGGTCCTGAGCTTGCGCAGACTAAGGTGGATGCTTTCTTCCAGAACCGCGAGGGTGAACTGCCCCTCGGTGAACTGCGGGCCTGCCTGTTTGCGGACGGCAGCCCGCATGGACGGCGCGAGCGAGATGACGGCCCGGGCGGCAGGCTTGGCCATGCGTTTCCAGAACGGGGGACGGACGGGCACGATGCCGAACTTGGTGGAGACAACGGCCTGATGGCGCCGGGTGGTGAGGAATTGACCGAGCAGAGTTTCCGACTCTCCGAAGCCGTAAGAGCGGGCGGTGTCGTAAAGCGTGATGCCGGAGTCCCATGCTGCGCCGAGGGCCCGAAGCGAATCGCGCCTGCCGGCGCGGCCCAGCATCGCCGAGCAGCCGAAACCAAGCACCGAGCAGGAGATGCCAGTGCTGCCAAGTTCGGTGGTCTTCATGAGGGTCCTTGTGGGAGCGGCGTGAGATAGGATTCTACCATGCACGTAAATCTCCAGGAGAGGGACTTGCCGCAGTCCCACCAGGCTCGCGTATGTATTGCGGGCGCTGGAGTTGCGGGGCTTCTGCTGGCATGGTCGCTGGCGGCGAAGGGCATGGAGGTACATCTGCTGGAGGGCGGCGGACTGGAGCCCGAGGAGAGTAGCCAGCAGCTTTACCAGGCGGTAATGACCGGGGTGCCGCATCGCGGAGTCACCGAAGGCAGGTTCCGTACGTTTGGAGGGTCATCGACCCGGTGGGGCGGGCAGATGCTGCCCTATACTGAAGATGTGGTGCATCCGCCCGCCGTGCTGGGGTTGCCGGACTGGCCGGTGGATCTGCGGGAGATAGAGCCATACTACGAGAAGATTCAGCGGGTGTTTGGGGTGGCGGAGCGGCCGTTCAGCGATGCGCTCCTGGCCGAATTCGGGAGATCGATGCCCTTTCTTTCCGATGAGGTTCGCCTGAGGTTTTCCAAATGGGCTCCTTTTTCGCGAAGAAATCTGGCCGGTACGTTGGGCAGGGAGTTGCTGGCAAGCGGGAAGGTGACGGTCTTTACGCATGCCAGCGTTGTGGCTGTCGAATTGTGCGAAAATGGCGGCGCGGTTCGTGAGCTGCGCGTGGTGAACGACCGGGGCGGCGAGTTCCGGTTTGCCGCGGATGTTTTTGTGCTGTGCCTGGGGACGATTGAAGGTTCGCGCCTGCTGCTGGCCTCGACCAGCGTATCGCGTGCCGGAGTGGGGAATGATCGCGATCAGGTTGGGCGGTACTTTCACGATCATATTGGGGTGGATGCGGCGGAGATTGCGGATGGAGACCGCGCGCGGGTGGTCGACAGGTTCGCTCCCTTTGTTTCCGGGCAGACGCTGCATACACCGAAGCTTGAAGCGACGGCGAAACTGCGGCGCGAGCGGCAATTGCTGTCGGTGATGGCGCACTTTCCGGTGGAGGAGCCTGAGGATTCGGGGCCGGGAAAGGTTCGTGCAGTTTTGCAGGGCGTGCAGCGCAGGCAATTCGACCGCGGGTTCTACGCGCATGTGGCAGGCTTGCCCGGAGCTTCGGCGGAGATTGCGCAACTGCTGTGGTGGGCGAAGGTGAAGGGGCGGCGGGCGCTTTCGCGGCGGGCGCGAATTTCGCTGCACCTTGACTGCGAGCAGAGGCCGCAGGCGGAAAGCCGCATCCGGATTGGCGGGGACCGCGACCGGCTGGGCGTGCCGGTGTGCGTGGTGGACTGGAAAATTTCAGAAGACGAGCATGAGACGGTGAGAAAGTTTGCGGAGACCATTGACGGGACGCTGCGTAAAGCGGGCATTGCAAGCGTGAAGTGGCGTCCGGAGATCAGTGAGGCGGGAACGGGATGGCTGACGCGAGCGACCGATACCTTCCATATGATGGGAGGCACGAGGATGGGAACAGATCCCTTGTCAAGCGTGGTGGACGGCAACCTGCGCGTGCATGGAGTCGAGAACCTCTATATTGCAAGCTGTTCGACGTTTCCGACCGGCGGCAGCTCGAATCCTACATTTACGATGATGGCATTGACGCTGCGCCTGAAAGACCGGATTGCCGGGTTGTAGAGTGAGCGGAGAAGAAGCGATGGATACCAGTGCGACGCCAAATATGCCGGTGGATTCCGTGAGCGACCCTTACGCGCGCCCGATGACACCGCTGGGAGACAGGGTGCGGCGCGGAATGTGGAACCTGTGCTACCGGACTCTGTTCCGATTGTCTCCCCGGGTGCTGTTTGGATGGCGCGTAGCGGTGCTGCGGCTTTTCGGCGCAACGATGGGCCCAGGCTGCAAGATCTACCCTAAAGCAAAGATATGGGCTCCGTGGAAGCTGGTTTGCGAGGACTTAGTCGCCTTTGCGGATGACGTGGAGATTTACAATCCTTCACCGATGTTTTTTGGTTCGCACGCGATTGTTTCGCAGGGCGCGTATGTGTGCGGGGCGACACATCTTTACAATGAGACTTCTTTTCGGCTGGTGTCGTTTCCGATGCGGTTCGGCGCTTACTCGTGGATTTGCGCGCGGGCGATGGTGAGTCCGGGCGTGAATGTGGGCGAGGGTGCGATTCTTGGGCTGGGGTCGGTGGCGACGAAGGACCTGGAGCCGTTCGGGATTTATGCGGGGTCTCCGGCGCGGCTGGTGAAACAACGGGACTGGCCGTCCAGGCACACGCGCTCCGCGCCATCCTAAGTCGGCTTTGTTGGTACTCCCGCTGGTCGGAGTTGTATCTCCTTCCGCAATTGGTTTTGCCCGTGAGACGCGCTTGATCTGAGACAATTCCATAAGGAAATTTGCGATGAATGATGCGGTTCGTTTGAGCGCGCTGCGCGCGAGCATGGCTGGGGAAGGTTTGAATGCGTTGCTGGTGACGCATCTGCCCGATGTTCGCTGGCTTTGCGGCTTTACGGGGTCGAATGCTGCGCTGGCGGTAACGGCGACGAAAGCCGTGTTGTTTACTGACGGGCGATATACGGTCCAGGCGAAGCAGGAGACGCGCGGGGCGCGGGTGGTGATTGCGAAGAAGTCGGCGCTGAAGGAGGCTTGCGCGCTGCTGGAGTCTTTAGCGAAGCAAGCGAGTTTCGATCCGGAGCATACGACGGTTGTGGCGCTCGGGTTGATGCGCTCGGCGGTGAGCGGAAAGGCGCGGCGCGGATTTTTTGTGGCGCTGGAGAGGTCGCTGGTTTCTGAGCTGCGCATGGTGAAGGACGCAGGCGAGCTGCGGCTGATGGAGAAGGCGGCGGCGCTGGGCGTGAAGGTGTTTAACGCGGTGCTTCCGCACATTGAGAGCGGCGTGGCGGAGACGGAGATTGCGGCATCGCTGGAGTTTTTTGCGCGCTCGATGGGCGCAGAGGGGATGTCGTTTGAGACGATTGTTGCTTCGGGCGAGCGGTCGGCGCTGCCGCACGGGAGAGCGACGGCGCGGAAGACTCCGCGCAACGGCTTCATTACCTTGGACTTCGGTGTTATCCTCAATGGTTATTGCTCAGATATGACGCGCACGGTGTGCGTGGGCAAATTGAGCGGGCAGGAACGCGCTGCTTATGAAGCGGTGCTGGAAGCGCAGGCGGCGGGCGTGGCGGCGGTGAAGCCGGGCGCGACCTGCGGCGAGGTAGACGAGGCGGCGCGAAGCGTGCTGCGCAAGGCTGGTCTGGCGAAGTTTTTTACGCATTCGACCGGGCACGGAGTGGGGCTGGAGATCCATGAGGCTCCGCGACTGGCTGCCGGGCAGATGCTGGAACTGAAGCCGGGGATGGTGGTTACGGTGGAACCGGGGATTTACCTGGCTGGGAAGTTCGGAATTCGCATCGAAGATATGGTTGTTGTGACGCAGCGCGGTAACAAGGTTCTGACGAACGCAGCTAAAGCATTGATTGAGCTATAAACGATTGAGCAGTTGACGCGATTAAACAGAAAACGCGACATACGAGCGAGAGCGCGAGTGATGAAACCGGAAGACACAAAAGAGTTGAAGGAACTGATCGAGTTCCTTAAAGAAAACAATATTGGCGAGTTTGACCTGGAGCGGGGCGACCTGAAGGTCCGCATCAAGTTCGCTCAGGAGACCAGCGCGGCAGACCTGGCGCAGATGGCGCGCCTGATGGCGGCACAGCAGCAGGCTGGGGGTCACGCTGGAGCTTCGGCGGTGCTGCCGGAGGTTTATGCGGGAGCGGCGCAGGCTGCGCCATCGCATGCGGCTTCCGCAGTTGCGGCAGGGCCAGCGGCCGAGGCGGACGAAGACGCTTCCCTGCATGTGGTGAAGTCGCCGATTGTGGGAACTTTCTATGAGTCGCCTTCGCCGGGCTCTCTGGCATTTGTGAAGATTGGCGACCAGGTGGAGAACGGACAGATTCTCTGCATTATTGAAGCGATGAAATTAATGAACGAGATCGAGTGCGATGTTGCAGGAGAGATCGTGAAGCGCTTTGTCCAGACAGGGCAGCCGGTTGAGTATGGCCAGTCGCTGTTTGCTGTGCGTCCTCGATAGGCGAGTTCAAATTATGTTTCGAAAAGTCTTAATCGCCAATCGTGGCGAGATTGCGCTGAGGGTCATCTGCGCTTGCAAAGAGATGGGGATTCGCACGGTCGCGGTGTACAGCGAGGCGGACAAGCATTCGCTGCACGTGCGGTTTGCGGATGAGGCGATCTGCATTGGGCCTCCGCGCTCGGCGGAGAGCTACCTGAATGTTCCGGCGGTGATCAGCGCGGCGGAGATTGCGGACGTGGACGCGATCCATCCCGGCTACGGGCTGTTGAGCGAGAACGCCAACTTTGCCGAAGTGTGCCGCGCATCGAACATCAAATTCATCGGGCCTCCGCCAGACGTGACGCGGTTGATGGGCGAGAAGGAAAAGGCGCGGCAGGCGATGAAGCGCGCGAAGGTTCCGATTCTGCCTGGGTCGGATGGCGTGATCCAGAGCGAAGATGAGGGGCTGGAGTGGGCGAAGTCGGTCGGGTATCCGGTGATTTTGAAGGCCTCAGCGGGCGGCGGCGGGCGCGGGATGCGCGTGATCCGCTCGGCGGCGGAGCTGCCGGCGCTGTTCCAGGCGGCGCACATGGAGGCGGTGAACGCCTTTGGCAACGGCGACCTGTACATGGAGAAGTTCATTGAGCAGCCGCGGCACATCGAGTTCCAGGTGCTGGCGGACGAGCACGGGAACGTGATGTCGCTGGGCGAGCGCGAGTGCTCGATTCAGCGGCGGCACCAGAAGCTGATTGAAGAGGCCCCATCGCTGATGGTCACGCCGAAGATGCGCGAGGAGATCGGCAAGACACTGAAGAAGTCACTGGAAAATGTGGGATACCAGAATGCGGGGACGGTGGAGTTCCTGATGGATGAAGACGGCAAGCTGTACTTCATCGAGATGAACACGCGCATTCAGGTGGAGCATCCGGTGACGGAGATGGTGACGGGCATCGACCTGGTGAAGGCGCAGCTAAGGATTGCATGCGGAGAAAAGCTGTCGCAAATTGTGACGGAGCCGGTGCAGATTCGCGGGCATGCGATTGAATGCCGCATTAATGCAGAGCATCCGGAGAAGTTTACGCCGTCGGCGGGCAAGATTACGGTGTTCAATGTGCCGGGCGGCAATGGGGTGCGGGTGGATACGGCGCAGTATGCGGAGGGGGTGGTTCCTCCTTATTATGACTCGCTGATTGCGAAGCTGATTGTGCATGGCAAAGACCGCGAAGAGGCGATGCTGCGCATGCGGCGCGCGCTGGGAATGTTTGTGGTGCAAGGGATTCATACGACGATTCCGCTGCACCAGAAGATATTTGAGGATGAAGAGTTCCTCGCCGGGAAGTTCGATACGAAGTTTATGGAGCGATTTTTTGAGCGGCAGAAGAGTTAGCTACTAGCTTTTAGGGATTGGCCAATAGGGTGAATGGCACTTGCTTGTGGTAGCGGGCGAAATCTTTGTCTGTAGTCAGAATCGCCCAATTGCGGCTTTGAGCTACTGCACAGAGTAGAAAATCGACTGGGCTGCCGGAAATGCCCGCATAGCGGCAAGCGTTGTATGCCATCGCGGCCCTTTCGTAGTCTTCGACTTCCAGGGGAACGTCAGGGAAATTGCGCGAAGCGGCAAGGATATGATCAAACTGTTCCTTATGCCGTATGCCGCTCAGCAATTCCTGCCGGACAAGCCCGAGCATACGAGCGCGACCTTCAAGAATGAACTCCTTGAGCAAGTCCAGTGTTCGACCTTCCTGTATATTCACGTGCTTTCGTGAACGCCTGAGCGCCAGTGACCAGACGGAGGTATCCACCAGAACAATCACTTTCGCCACCGTTTGCGATCCGCTTTGTAATTCCAGGATGGATCGAATTCGATTGTTCCAAAATACTTGATGATTTCTGCCTGCTTATGACGCTGCACGTATTCTTCAAGAGCTGTGGTGACAGCAGCTTTTTTTGACTTGTGTCCGCCGACCGTTTGAGCTTCTTTAATCAGGTTGTCGTCGATAGCAAGGTTTGTGGGCATGATGGCACCTCTGTGTAAAGTATTACACATTTCATTGTGTGGCTCGTGATCGCTGGTCACCATGTAAAGCCGCCAGAGGCTGGCGGCCAGGCGTGGTTGAGTTGGCGTAATAAGACGATGCGGCCGAAGTGGTAGGCGTTGTGGGCGGCGAGGCTTTCGAGCTGCTCGCGGACGGTCATGGTTCTAGTGGGCTGGCCTGCCGGGGAGGGGCAGCGGACGGGAATGTCGAGCCTTGCAGTGTCCGCGGCTGCGGCGCCGGCCAGTTGGACACCTTTGAAGAAGCGCTGGCAGAGCTGCGGCCAGCTTTCGCGGGTGATGTCTTCCTGCGAGGGAAAGCCAAGATCGGCGCTCGCGGGGCATGGTGTTTCGATATTGCTGATCCACTCGAGGGTGATCTGCTGCCAGAAGGTGATGTGCCAGAGCTCGGCGTAGATGGTGTGCGGGGTTCCGGGAATTTTTTTGTGGGCGAGATCGTCGCTTATGCTTTCGAGGATGTGAGAGGGCGGTGCGGCGGCGCTGTCGCCGATGAGGGCACGCTCGAGTTCGTTCGCAAATGTATGGTCGCGGGTGGTCATGCTGTTCATCCTAGAGAACGATGCGTGGCCGCGTCGAGGTTGCTGGCGCGGATACACTTGAGGGATGGGGCAGAGCGAGAAATTTCCTGCGCTGTATCCGATTCTGGACGCTTCGTTTTTGCCAGCGGCGAATCGCGCGGAGTTTTTGCGGCGGCTGGTGCGGGAGCTGGCTGAGACCGGCGTGGGTGTTTTGCAGTACCGGAATAAGCGCGGAGATGCGGCCGAGGTTCTGGCGGATGCGCGCGTGATGCGCGCGGCGGCTGATTCACAGATGCTGCTTATTTTGAATGACTGGCCGGAACTGGCTGTCGAGGCCGGTTTTGATGGAGTACATCTAGGGCAGACGGACATGAGCCCGGCAGCGGCGCGGGCAATTGTGGGTGCGGGAAGGATTGTCGGAGTTTCCACGCACGATGAGGCGCAGTTGCGCGCGGCTGATTTGCAGCCCGTCGATTACATTGCGATTGGGCCTGTGTTTGCCACGGTTACGAAGACGAACCCTGATCCGGTGGTAGGTCTTGATGGGGTGCGGCTGGCGCGCGGACTGACCAAGAAATCTGTAGTCGCCATAGGGGGGATTGCAATTGAGAATGCGGCGCAGGTACGGGCGGCGGGCGCGGATTCGGTCGCGGTGATTTCAGCAATTTTCAAGCCCGGCGGCGATGCGGCAAAATTAGCCGAAGACTTTTTTCGGATTCTTTGATACAACCACTGCGAATGGCACCAGTGCTCGCAAACTGGTATGCAACTGCTGTCGAGGGTGCATTCATCTCAGAAGAAGTCTGTGAACCGAACTTGAATGTTCTGAAAGAAAGGGCAATTTTATGAAGAAAGTATTGTCATACATTTCGATTGCGGCAGTAGCAGCGGTAACCCTCTTCAGCGTCCCGGCAGCGCGTGCATGGCAAGGACCACCGCCTCCGGGGTATGGACCATCGCCGTGGGCTGTTCCACCAGGACAATTACGAGGGGTAGAACGGCAGGGATTTCTTGACGGTATTGAAGGCGCCCGGAAGGACGCACAAAATCGTCGCCCATTCAATGTCGACAATCGAGACGAATTCAGGCACCCGAGCTTTCGAGGTCCGGACCGGGCAGCCTATCGGCGGGGTTTCCGGCGCGGCTATAACGTTGGCGTCCAGCACTTGATGCGCCGCTGAAGATCATGCTTGTCTGTATTGCCGTATGCAAACGGTGCAAAGCCTAATGGCGGAGGGCGCGAAAAAGCGTCCTCCGTTTTCTTTTGATCTTTTCAACAGCAGACGGGCCCTTTTATTTCTGTCGAAAGATATGGTATTTGCATGGCTTTTCCGGTAGAACTCTCTAAAGTGTCCACTCGCAGCGAACCCTCATCATCGACACATCTGGTCCAGACGCTGGGCCTGTTCAGTGCGACGGCCCTTGTGGCCGGGTCGATGATCGGGTCGGGAATTTTTATTGTTCCAGCGGACATCAGCCGGAATGTGGGGTCGCCCGCGCTGCTGATTCTGGCGTGGCTGGTGACGGCGGCGATGACCATGATCGGCGCGCTGAGTTATGGCGAGCTGGCGGCCATGATGCCGAAGGCCGGCGGGCAATACGTGTATCTGCGCGAAGCCCTGGGCCCCATGTGGGGCTTTCTTTATGGATGGACGCTTTTCCTGGTGATCCAGACGGGAACGCTGGCGGCGGTTGCGGTGGCGTTTGGAAAGTTTCTGGGCGTGTTTTATCCAGGTGTTTCTGCTTCGCACTGGCTTTGGCATATCGGGCATGTTCCGGCGTGGCGCGTGGGGCCGATGGTGCTGGGCAACATGGAGATTGGCCTGAACACGTCGAACCTGGCCGGCATTGTGGTGATTGTGCTGCTGATGCTGGTGAACATTTTTGGCGTGAAGTCGGGCGCGCTCGTACAGAACATATTTACGACGGCCAAGGTTGCGTCGCTCGTTGGGCTGGTGCTGGTGGGCGTGTTTGCGTTCAAGCACCATGCGGGGATTGCGGCGAACTTTGGGGCGAACTTCTGGCACAACGCGGGGTTCCATACACTGCATGCGGTGCAGGTGGGCGTAGGCGGGCCGATTGCGATGGTGGGCGTGTTCACGATTGTGGCGGTGGTGCAGACGGGATCGCTATTTTCCGCCGATGCGTGGAACAACGTTACGTTTACGGCGGGCGAGGTGAGGAATCCGCGACGGAATTTGCCGCTTTCGCTGGCGATGGGCACGGGACTGGTACTGGGGCTTTATATCCTGTGCAATATTGTCTACCTGATGGTTTTGCCGATGCACGGCGATGCGCATGGGGCGACGGCCTTTGCACGCGGCATTCAGTATGCCTCAGAAGACCGCGTGGCTACGGCGGTGCTGCAGCAGATTTTTTCAACATACGGCGCTTATCTGATGGCGGCGGCGATTTTGATTTCGACCTTCGGCTGTGTGAACGGAATGACGCTGGCAGGGGCGCGCGTTTATTACGCGATGAGCCGGGACGGGTTGTTCTTCAAGGCGGCGGGACGGCTGCATCCGAAGTACAAGACGCCGGTGGCTTCGCTGGTGGTGCAGGCGATCTGGACGTGCTTTTTGTGCCTTTCCGGGTCTTACAGCCAGTTGCTGGACTACACGATGTTTGCCGCGCTGGTGTTCTACATCCTGACCATCGGCGGCCTTTTTGTGCTCCGTGTGAAAAAGCCGGATGCACAACGTCCTTATAAAGCGATAGGATATCCGGTGCTGCCTGCCGCCTATATTCTGATGGCCGCGTGGATCTGTATCGTTCTGTTGCGTTACAAGCCGCAGTACACATGGCCGGGGCTGTTTCTGGTGCTGCTGGGCGTACCGGTGTATGCGCTTTGGCGGCGGCAGGGCACGGCGGTTGAAGATTGAGGAGAAGGATTTTGACGAATGAGTAAGCTTTTCGCGACGAAGCCGATGGCCACGATTATGAAGGAAGCCTCCGACGAGACGAGCGAACACTCGTTGAAGCGGGCGCTCGGTCCTGTGAATTTAACCACGCTGGGTGTTGGGGCGATTATCGGCGCGGGCATTTTCGTCCTGACAGGGACCGCGGCAGCCCAGTTCGCGGGGCCGGCGATTGTTCTTTCATTCATCATCGCCGGCATCGGATGCGTTTTCGCGGGCCTGTGCTATGCGGAGTTTGCATCGATGATTCCGATTGCGGGCAGTGCCTATACCTACGGCTACGCGACGATGGGCGAGATTGTGGCCTGGATCATCGGATGGGCGCTGGTGCTCGAATATGCGTTCGGCGCGGCGACGGTCGCGGTCGGCTGGAGCGGCTTCGTCAACAGTTTGCTGGGTTTTTTCGGTACGAAACTTCCCTTTAATGCGACGCCGTCGATTTCACTCTCGCTCTTCGGGCACGCGCTTACGGCGCGAGTGGACATTTTTGCCCTGGCGGCCATTGTGGTGATTACCACGGTTCTGGTCGTCGGCGTGCGCGAGTCGGCCAACTTGAACAGCGCGGCGGTGATGATTAAGGTTTCTGTCCTATTAGTCTTTATTGGCCTGGCCGTGACATTCGCCTTCGGGCACTGGCCGCATATGGTGGCTAACTGGCATCCTTTTATCCCTAAGAACACGGGCCATTTTGGCCAGTTCGGCTGGTCGGGCATCATGCGCGGCGCAGGGGTGGTTTTCTTTGCGTATATCGGATTCGACGCGGTGTCTACTGCGGCACAGGAGGCCAAGAACCCGCAGAAGGACATGCCGATCGGGATTCTGGGATCGTTAATCATCTGCACGGTGTTTTACATCGTCGTGGCTGGGTTGTTGACGGGCCTGAAGTCATACACGACTTTGAATGTTGCGGCTCCGGTTGCTGATGGCGCGGCGGTGATCGGCGTGCGCTGGGGCGTTCTTTTAATCGATCTTGGCGCGATCGCAGGGCTGGCATCGGTGATGCTGGTGATGTTGCTGGGACAATCGCGCGTGCTTTACACCATGTCGCACGACGGATTGGTTTGGAAATGGGCGGGCAAGATTCATCCACGTTTTCGCACCCCTTACATCACTTCGATTGTGATGGGGGCATTCGCCGCGTTTCTCGCTGCCTTTTTCCCGATCGGATTTCTTGGGGAACTCGTCAGCCTGGGCACCTTGCTGGCGTTTACCATTGTTTGCCTCGGGGTATGGGTGATGCGTGTGAAGCAGCCGGATGTGCCGCGACCGTTCCGAACTCCCTGGGTTCCGCTGGTGCCGATTGGCGGCATGATTGTGTCTGTGGCGCTTATGGTTTCGCTGGACGCGCCGGCGTGGATCGGCTTCGGGAGCTGGCTGATTGTGGGATTGATTATTTATTTCACCTACAGCCGGACGCACAGCACGGTGCAGAGAGCGCTGGCGTTTGACAAAGTAAAAAAATAGATTCCATGTTTGAAACAGGACGGTCTCCGAAATGGAGGCCGCTTTTGTTTGTGCAGACAGCTCAGTATGCGGTTTGCGCCTGGCGGACGGTAGTAGACACGGCGACGAGGCGTTCGCCCATCATGAGCGCTTTGCCGAGGAAGATTTCGGCGATTTCCGGCTCGAAGGCTTCAGCGGTGGCTACCTCCCATAGGCTGATCCAGCGTTCGAGATGTTCCGGGTTCATCTGTGGGATGGGCAGGTGGGCCATCATGGGATTGCCCTTATAGCGGCCTGTGGCAAGCATGACGGAGGACCAGAAATCGGTGAGCTTGGCCAAGTGCTCGGGCCAGCGGTCGCCGATGGCGGAATTGAAGACGGGACCGAGTAGATTGTCCTCGCGGACGCGGGCATAGAAGGTGTTGACGAGGGCGGCGATGCTTTGTTCGTTCAAAAGAGCGGCCATGGCTCCATTTTAGAGCGAGACGCACTCTTGAAGTGTGACTTAAGTCCTATAATAGGAGCATGCCGAAGTATTCCATTGTTGTCCCATTCCATAACGAAGAAGAGAACGTGACCGTGATGTATGACCGCCTGAAAGCGGTCATGGAGCAGGTTGGCGAGAGCTTCGAACTGGTTCTGGTGGACGACGGGTCGAACGACCGCACCTACAAACTGCTGGAAGAGATTGCGGCGGTGGACAGCCGGGTGCTGGTGGTGAAGCTGCGCAGGAACTTCGGGCAGACCTCGGCTCTGGCGGCCGGATTTGACCACTCCCAGGGCGAATTCATTCTGGCGATGGACGGCGATCTGCAGCACGATCCGAGTGAGATTCCGAACTTCCTGGAGAAGCTGGAAGAAGGTTACGACGTGGTGAGCGGATGGCGGAAGGAGCGCATCGACAACTTTGTGATGCGGAGGATTCCGTCGCGCTGCGCGAACTGGCTGATGGCGAAGCTGTCGGGCGTGGACATTCACGACTTCGGCACGACGTACAAGGCGTACCGGCGCGAGGTGATCCACAATATTCCGCTGTATGGCGAGATGCACCGGTTTATTCCGGCGCTGGCGGCGTGGTACGGAGCGAGCATCTGCGAGATTCCGATCAAGAATGTGCATCGCGAGCGGGGAAAATCGCACTACGGGATTGGGCGGACGTTCCGCGTGTTCTTCGATCTGCTGACGATTCGGTTCCTGTTGAAGTACATGACACGGCCGCTGCACTTCTTTGGGCTGTTCGGCGCGCTGGGCATTCTCGGTGGCGGAGCGATCTCGATTTTTCTGGCCGCGCTGAAGGTGTTTACGCATCAGCATGTGATGGACCAGCATGGGCCGTTGTTTGTGATTGCGGGCGTGCTGATCCTGGGCGGCATCCAACTGCTAGCGATTGGGCTGCTGGGTGAGCTGCAGGTGCGGCATTATCATACGTCGACGCAGCGGGCTCCTTATACGATTGACCGGCTGGTGCGGTTGCGCGCTTCAGGCGAGCCGAGCCTTTTGCAAGACTAAATTCACACTTCAACAAGCGAACATTTTATGCAGGCCATCCTGATTCGACAGACCGGCGGGCCGGAGGTGCTGACCGTTGCAGAGGTTCCGATCCCGGAGCCGAAGCCGGGCGAGGCGCTGGTGCGCGTGCGCGCCTCGGGTGTGAACTTCATCGACGTGTATTACCGCGAGGGCCGCTACAAGACCGATCTTCCCTTTATCGATGGGCAGGAGGGCGCGGGGATTGTGGAGCGCGTGGGCGCTGGAGTGAGCGACCTGCGGCCCGGCGATGCGGTGGCGTGGTGCAACGTGCTGGGCAGCTATGCCGAGTATGCAACGGTTCCGGCGGAGAAGCTGGTGAAGGTTCCGGAAGGCATGGACCTGAAACTGGCAGCAGCGGTGATGCTGCAAGGAATGACAGCGCATTATCTGGCGCACTCCACATTTGCCTTGAAGGCGGGCGATACGGCGCTGGTGCATGCCGCGGCTGGCGGTGTGGGTCTGCTACTGACGCAGATGGCGGTGCAGGCGGGCGCACGGGTGATCGCTACGGTTTCGACCCTTGAGAAAGAAAAGCTGGCGCGCGAGGCGGGAGCGGCCAGTGTGATTCGGTATACAGAGGCGGACTTTGAGGCGGAGACAAAGCGGCTTACAGGCGGACGCGGCGTGGATGTGGTCTACGACTCGGTGGGACGGACGACGTTTGAGAAATCGCTCCATTGCCTGCGGCCTCGCGGCATGCTGGCGCTGTTTGGCGGGTCGAGCGGTGCGGTGCCTCCGTTCGATTTGATCGAATTGTCGAAGCTGGGATCGCTGTTTATTACGCGCCCCACGCTGAAGGACTATACGGCGACACGCGAGGAGCTGGCGTGGCGCGCGGGTGAGGTTTTGAATGCGGCGCAGGCGGGAAGGCTGAAGGTGCGCATGGAGTATAGTTATCCACTGGCTGCGGCGGCACAGGCGCATCGCGACCTTGAGGCGAGAAAAACGACGGGCAAATTGCTCTTAGAAATGAGGCCTTAGCGATGGCCGTTTCACTGCTGCTGCTGGCGTTCCTGATTGGGGTGGTGTGCGGGCTGCGGTCGATGACGGGACCGGCGCTGGTTTGCTGGGGCGCTCATCTGGGCTGGCTGCACCTGGCAGGATCGCATGTGGCGTTCCTGGGAAGCTCGATTGCGGTGGGCATATTTTCTGTGTGCGCAATTGGAGAGTTGATTGCAGATAAGCTGCCGAAGACTCCGCGACGGACCTCGGCTGGACCGCTGACCTGGCGGGTGATTGTGGGCGGGGTTTGCGGCGGAGCGTTTGCGGTTGCAGGTGGCGCGGGGTTCGGCATGGCCTGCTTACTGGGTGGGCTGGGCGCTTTGATCGGCGCGTTCGGCGGTTACTGGGCACGGCGGGCGGCGACCGCGGCGGGAAGACTTCCGGATTTGCCGGTGGCGCTTTTCGAGGATCTGATTGCGGTCGGAGGCGGCCTGTTTCTGATTTCGCGCTTCTAAAGCAGCAAGATGAGTGAACAACTGAACGCGATTATCCTGGGCTCCGGACAAGGCGGAAACCCGCTTGCCGTCGCGCTCGCCAAAGTGGGCAAGAAAACTGCGCTGATTGAAAGCAAGCACGTAGGCGGCACGTGCATAAATGAAGGCTGCACCCCTACAAAGACCATGGTGGCGAGCGCGCGAGTTGCGTACCTGGCGCGGCGCGGCGGCGACTATGGTGTGCATGCGAGCGGCATTCGCGTGGATATGGCGCGGGTGCGGGAGCGGAAGCGCGCGATTGTGGAGAGCTTTCGGTCTGGGAATGAGAAGCGGCTGGAGGCGACGGAGAACCTGGAGCTGATTCATGGGGAGGGTCGTTTTGTTGGACCGAAGACGGTTGCCGTGAATGGGCGGACACTGACGGCGGAATGGATCTTTATCAATACCGGGCTGCGCAGCGCGGTTCCGAAGATTGAGGGGATTGCGGATGTTCCGTTTCTCGATAATGCATCGGTAATGGAACTGGGCGAGCTGCCGGAACATCTGCTGGTCTTGGGCGGCGGGTATATCGGCCTGGAGTTTGGGCAGATGTTCCGGCGGTTCGGCAGCAGAGTCACGGTGATTCACACTGGAAAGCAACTGCTGGACCGTGAGGACGCGGATGTTTCGGCGGAAGTGAAGAAAATCTTGATCGAGGACGGCATTGACATGCTGCTGAATGCGAAGACGACGCGGGCCAGCGGCGCGCCGGCTCAGCAGATTGAGTTGCAGGTTGAAGTTGATGGTGCGACACGCGCGGTGAAGGGATCGCATTTGCTGGTGGCGGCGGGGAGAGTTCCGAATACAGAGGCGCTGAATTTAGCCACAGCAGGGATTGCGATAGATGAGCGCGGGTTTGTGCGGGTGAACGAGTTTCTGGAAACAAGTGTGAAGGGCGTGTTTGCGCTGGGCGATGTGAAGGGCGGCCCGACGTTTACGCATATCTCGTATGACGATTACCGCATTGTGAAGTCCAATTTGCTGGACGGCGGGAGCCGGACGACGCAGGGAAGGTATGTTCCCTATACCGTGTTCATCGATCCGCAACTGGGGCGTGTTGGGATGACAGAGGCGGAGGCGCGCGGCTCGGGAAAGAAGATTCGCGTGGCGAAGATGCCGATGACGTCAGTGGCGCGGGCGATTGAGACGGACGAGACGCGCGGATTGATGAAGATTGTGGTGGATGCGGAGACGGAGCAGATTCTGGGCGCGGCAGTGCTGGGGATTGAGGGTGGGGAGATCATGTCGCAGATCCAGATCGCGATGATGGGCGGGTTGCCATTCATGGTGCTGCAGAACGCTACGCTGGCGCATCCGACGCTGGCTGAATCGCTGAATAACGTATTCTCACACTGGGAAGGCGAAGCGTGAGCCTGGAGAGAGCGATGGCAGCCAGCGGGGCGGTAAAGAAGAAACGTGCAGGGAGCGTGACCGATCCGCTGTGGTACAAGGACGCGATTCTTTATGAGTTGCACGTGAAGGCCTTTGCCGATAGCAACAATGACGGCATTGGGGATTTTCAGGGCCTGATTGGAAAACTGGATTACATTGTCAATCTGGGCGCGACGTGCATCTGGCTGCTGCCGTTTTTCCCGTCGCCGCTGCGCGATGACGGGTACGACATTTCGGATTATGTGAATGTGCATCCGAGTTACGGGACGATTGAGGACTTTCGCCAGTTTCTGAATGCAGCGCATGAGCGCGGACTGCAGGTGATGATCGAGCTGGTGGTAAACCATACGTCGGACCAGCATCCGTGGTTTCAGGCGGCGCGCAATGCGCCTGCGGGATCGCCGGAGCGCGACTTCTATGTGTGGAGCGACACGGACCAGCGCTATCAGGACGCGCGCATCATCTTTACCGACACGGAGAAGTCGAACTGGTCGTGGGACCCGGTGGCGCAGGCCTATTACTGGCATCGATTTTTTTCGCATCAGCCGGATTTGAATTTTGATAATCCGCGCGCACTGGAGGAAGTGCTGAAGGTGTTGCGCTTCTGGCTGGATATGGGCGTGGATGCTTTGAGACTGGACGCGGTTCCATACCTGGTGGAGCGCGATGGAACAAACTGCGAGAACCTGGCGGAGACGCATTCGATCATCAAGGCGATCCGCGAGGCGCTGGATATGGAATATGAAGGACGGATGATTCTGGCTGAGGCGAACCAGCCTCCAGCAAATGTGCGGTCCTATTTTGGCGACGCGGATGAATGCCATATGGCGTTTCATTTCCCGCTGATGCCGCGCATTTATATGGCGCTGAGCCAGGAAGACCGGCTGCCGATTACGGACATCATGGCGCAGACACCGGAGATTCCGGAGAGCTGCCAGTGGGGGCTGTTTCTGCGCAACCATGATGAGCTGACGCTGGAGATGGTGACGGGCGATGAGCGCGACTACATGTATCTGGCGTATAGCGGCGACCCACGAATGCGAATTAATGTGGGGATCCGGCGCAGGCTGGCTCCGCTGGTGGATAACAACCGCGGACGCATTGAACTGCTGAACAGCCTGCTGTTTTCGTTTCCGGGAACCCCGATTTTGTATTACGGCGACGAGATCGGCATGGGCGACAACATCTATCTGGGCGATAGGAACGGTGTGCGCACGCCGATGCAGTGGTCGGGAGACCGGAATGCGGGGTTTTCGCGGGCGAATCCGGCGCGGTTGTACAGCCCGGTGATCATGGACGCGATCTGGGGGTATGAGGCGATCAATGTGGAGGCGCAGGAGGCTGATCCTTCGTCTCTGCTGAACTGGATGCGGAATATGATTGCACTCCGCAAGCTATTCAAGGTGTTCGGGCGCGGTACGTTGCGGTTTCTGGAGCCGGGAAACCGAAAGATTCTGGCGTATCTGCGCGAGTATGACGGCGAGCAGGTGCTGTGCGTGGCGAACCTGTCGCGTGTATGGCAACCAGTGCAGCTGGATCTTGCCGGGTTTGAGGGGATGGTTCCGGTGGAGATGCTGGGGTATGTGGAGTTTCCGGCGATCGGGAAAGACTACTATCCGCTTACGCTGGGGCCGTATGGTTTTCTATGGCTTGAGTTGCAGACGGCGCGCGCGAGTGCGGGCGACGATCAGGAAGATTAAACGCGAGGCTCGATGGCGGGAATAGAGATTCCAGCAGAGTTGCAGAAGAAGATAGACGAGATTGGCCCGGTCGATCTGGTGGTGGGCGTGACCGGATCGGTGGATGCGGATGCGCTGCGCGTGAAGGCGGCGAGCTTGCGCGGCCTGACTCGTGACGGCGAGTCCCCGCCTCCGGTGAAGATGGTTGTGGCGTATGCGGGAGCGCCGGGAGCGGAGCCTGTGTCTGTGCCGACAGACGGCATACTGCTTGTTGCCTACCCACCGCCGGCGGCTGCGGGTTCCTTGACATTCTGGGTGGATGTTGCGTCGGCGCAGAGGAGAGTTCTGGAACTGGCCGGTGCCTGGCAGGCGCGCGCGTGCATGGTGGTGTACAACGACCTTACCGCGTTGGATACAGAAACGCTGCGGCTTTTTACCGAGCCGGTGCTTAAAGGGAACATTGATCTTGTGATGCCGGTGTATCCAGCGGGGAAGTATGACGGGCTGATCAACAAGAGCCTGCTTGCACCCTTGTCCCGAGCGCTCTATGGGAGACGTGTGCGCTGGCCGCTGCCCGCCGATTTTTGCGTGGGAGCGAATATGCTGGCGAAGCTGACAGAAAAAGGCGTAGCGCATGCACAGAACGAACCACAACTGCTGTGGCCTTCCAACTCCGTGGCGATGCATGGAGGGCAGATCAACCAGGCGACGGTGAAAGCTCTGCATGCGGCGCCGGTAGATGGGCTGGATTTGAATGCGGTGCTGACGGAGCTTGCAGGGTCGCTGTTCCAGGAGGCGGAGGTTTGCGCGGCGCACTGGCAGCGGGTGCGCGCATCGCAGGCGGTAATGCGATATGGCGATCCGTGCTCGCCAGTGGAGAATGCGGAGCCGGTGGACCCGCGGCCGATGGTGGAGTCCTTCGTGATTGGCTCGCGAAACCTGGAAGAGGTGTGGCGGCTGGTGCTGCCTCCGGCGACGATGCTGGAACTGAAACGGCTGGCGCGGCTGGAAGTGGAACAGTTCAGAATGCCGGACGCACTGTG
This sequence comes from Silvibacterium sp., assembly GCA_049799415.1. Lineage (GTDB taxonomy): Bacteria > Acidobacteriota > Terriglobia > Terriglobales > Acidobacteriaceae > Silvibacterium. The sequence continues at coordinate 20,875 of JBARHV010000341.1, read as the reverse complement.
GGCGCGTATTATTTATGACTTTGCACTGGCGTATCGTATGCGGCGGATCAGCAGAACGCATCTGCTGGGCGCGCTGACACCGCTATACCTGGGATGGGTCGCATCGTACACGCAGGAGGTTGGCGGCGCGACTGCTCAGGAGGCTGAGCGGCGGGTGGAACAGCTGGCCAGGATGTTTGAGGAACAGAAACCGTATTTTGTCTCGCGCTGGAGATGGCCGGAGCGAGTGAGCTGAAGATCACTCTGCAAGGAGGAGAATGCGATGTGGAACCACATAGAACAAGCGCTCCATGACTCGATGGTACGAGTGACGACGAAGGTTGCCACACTGCTGCCGGGAATTCTGGCGTTTATTGTTGCGCTGCTGATTTTTCTGGTTCTGGCATGGCTCTTCGCCTTTGTGGTGCGGCGCGTGCTGCTGGCGGTGAAATTTGACGAGCGCGTGGGGCGCGGCGGAAGCGGCTCGATTGCGGAGCTTTCTCCAGCACATACGCCGACGGTCCTGATGGCTCGGCTGGTGTTCTGGGGATTCGTTGTTCTTGGCGTGCTGGTGGGGCTGTCGGCGTTTGAAGCGGCGTCGGCCGAGCCGGGAGCCGCATCTTATGTCTTTGCTTATGTGCCGCGCATTGTTGGCGCAGCGATTCTGCTGTTTGTGGGCAACGTGCTGGCACGATTCCTGTCGCGCAGCGTGCTGATTACCGCTGTGAATCTGAACCTGCATTATGCAAGGCTGCTGGCCATGGGTGTGAAATGGCTGGTTCTGGTGCTGACGGCGGCGATGGTGCTCGATCATCTTCGTATTGGCGGCGAGATTGTAGACCTGGCGTTCGGGATTTTGTTTGGCGGTATTGTGCTGGCGCTGGCGCTGGCGGTGGGGCTTGGATCGCGCGAACTGGTGAGCCGATCGCTGGAGCGTGAAGCGGTAAAGTCTGCGGATGTCCAGCCCGAGGAGCAGAGAGTGCGTCACTTCTAAGTTCAAGGGCAAGTTCAAGGGCACAGGGCACGGGGATCAGGGATCAGGGATCAGAAAAAGACCTGCTGGATAGAGGTTTGAAACCATGATGGTCCGAGTGGCACCGAAATGGTCTGCGCTGACGGAGCGGGAAATGCAGGCGTCGGTGAGTTCGCTATTGGCGCTTGAGATTGCGCAGAGCCGTAGTGGCGGCGTGGTAGCCGCACATGCCGTGGACGCCTCCTCCGGGTGGAGTTGAGGCGGAACAGAGATAAATTTTGGGGTCTGAGGTTGCGTAGGGACGGCGGCTGGGGCGAAAGATCACCTGGCCCAGGGTCATGGTGCCTCCGCCGATATCTCCGCCGATGAGGTTGGCGTCGGCGGCCTGAAGGTCGGCGGGCGTGGAGACGCGGCGCGCGAGGATGCAGTCGCGGAAGCCGGGAGCGAAGCGCTCGATCTGATTTTCGATGCGCTGCGTCATGTCGACGGTTGAGCCGTTGGGAACGTGGCAGTAGGCCCATGCGGTGTGCTCTCCGACTGGTGCGCGGGTGGGGTCGAAGAGGCTGGGTTGCGCGAGCAGCACGAAGGGGCGATCGGCGATGCGGCCCTCGGACATTTCCTTTTCAGAATGCGCGATCTCCTCGAAGCTTGCTCCGATGTGGACGGTGGCGGCGCGGCAGCAGTCTGGATTGCGCCAGGGAATGGCGTCGGAGAGGGCGTAGTCGAGCTTAAACGCGCCGGGGCCGAGGCGGAAGCTCTCCAGCTCTTTTGTATATTGCGGTGTGAGGCGACCGGAGGCGATGCGCTGAAGCTGTTGCGGAGCGATGTCGCAGAGGGTGAGGGCATCGGGAAGTTCGCGGAGCGAAGTGATACGGCGCGCGGTGTGGAGGGTTCCGTTGAGCGAATCAAGATGCGCGGCGAGGGCGTCGGTGATGCTTTGCGCGCCGCTTTGCGGGATAGGCCATCCCACCGCATGTGCTGCTGATGCGAGAACAATACCAACGGCGGCGCTGAGGGGCGCGCTGAGGCTGAGAACGGAATGTGCGGCGAGGCCTGCGAAGACTGCGCGCGTGCGCGCGTTGCTGAACTGACTGTGCGCGAAGTAGGTTGCCGGTTGCAACGCTTTGATCCCGAAGCGGGCGAGCAGCAGCGGGTGGTGTGGCAGGTGGATGACCGGACCGAGGATTTCTTCTGCGAAAGCTGCCCAGTTCTCCGCAAAGGGTTGGAAGAGATCGCGCCAGCGCTGCCCGTCCTGGCCGAGGCTGTGGGCGGTGGCGTCGAAGTCGCGTTCCAGAATGATTGCGGTGCCGTCATCAAGAGGATGCGCAAGGACGGCGGGTGAGTGAATCCAATTGAGGCCGTGACGTTCGAGCGGCAAGGTTGCGAAGAACGGCGAGCCGGCGGCCATGGGATGAATGGCGGAGCCGAAGTCGTGCAGGTAGCCGGGCAGGGTGAGCGGCATGGTGCGGGCCGCGCCTCCAGGCCGCGCTTCGGCCTCGTAGACATCGACAGAGATCCCGGCCTGCGCGAGCACGATGGCGGCGGAGAGGCCGTTGGGTCCGGAGCCGATGACGGAGGCGTGGTCCATAGTTGACTGGTGACTCCATTATGCGACTTTGAGTGATCGTAGAGTCGCTCTAGCCGTGTGGCGGCAGCGGTTGCGGCCATTGGACGACGCCGACGGTGCCGCTGGGAAGCAGGGTGAGCGTGGGCGCATAGAGGCCGAGGAGCTGGCGGGTCCACCAGTCTCCGGTGTCGTGCTTTTCCTTCGTTGAAGTGAACCAATACTGCCAGAGCACGGCGCGGACATACTTTGGCGGCGCGGTGGCGAAGGGGTTTGCGGCGAAGAGGTGCAATACGTCGGGGCTGTTGGTGAGCAGCCGCTCTTCGGTGAGAGGGACGATGTTGTTCTGCTGCCAGTCGCCGAGCGAAGCAAACCAGAGGTTCCAGTCAAAGCGGGGCTGGTAGGGTGCGTAGATGCGCGGCGCCTGATTCAAGGCCTGCGGCTTGTAACGGAAGGGATAGGAGGTCCAGTTCTGGCCGTCGTTGGATCCCTGAAATTCAATTTCGTAGCGGCCGCGGGTCATGACGGCGAAGAGGCCGTAGCGGTTGGCGATGCGGAATGGATCGAGAAGGCGGATGGGTGAGGTGGGAATGGGGAACTCTGGAAATGGCGCGAGCAGGAGCTGGGCCGTTGTTGAGTAGGCGATGAGAGAGAGCGCGACGGCAGCGATGGCGAAGCGAATGGCCTGAGGATGCGAGAGCTTGGCCGGACGACGCACAGGCTGCGCGGGTGTGAGGATGGAGAGCGGCGCTTCGGGTTCTTCTGGTTCCGGCTGCGCTGGCTCTGGTGGTTCAACGGAGTGTGTTTTCGCGAGGGAGAATCGCGCAGGGAAGATGCGGTGGAGGTAGGGGTCGTCGAGCAGGAGAATGCCGAGCGAGAGAACGAGGTAGTTGAGGAAGGTGTAGTTGGCAGTGAGGATGACGCCGATTTCCCAGGGCGTGACGATGAAGAAGCAGATGAGGCGCGCGGGACGCGGGAGATACATGAGGAAGACGATGGCGAGTTCCATCACGAGCGTTGCGCCCGCGCTGCCGACGTGGAACCAGTGCGGGAGGTGCTGGACGTACCAGCCGATCCAGGTGGGTAACGGGCCGTTCTGGTAGTACTGGTCCATTGCGGTGAGGTGACGCCACTCGGGGTCGCCGCTGAGGAGCTTGGCGAGGCCGGACTCGAAGTAAATGCGGAACCACTCCCATTGCAGAAGAAAGTAACTGGCGCGCGAGGGCGGACTGAGTGCGCCGAGGTGAGGACGCAGTCCGGCGGGCGCGAAGAAGAGCGCGAGGAAGCCGGCTTCGAGGAGCATGCCGTCGGATTGATAGCCGGAGAAGTCTCCGGCAGCGGCGACGAAGGAGAGATAGCAGATGAAGCAGAGAAAGAAGCTGAGCCGCGGCCATGCGTTTATTAGCGCAGCGATGGAGGCGATGAGGCCGATCCAGCAGAGGGCCATGATGGCGGCGTTGCTGGAGCTGATCCAGTAAAGGGTGGGAGCGTACCAGAAGCGGGATGTACCGAGCGAGCGGTTGACGGCGTCGAGGTATAGATTGGCGGGCAGGATGCCGCTGGGGCCGACGAGTCCGCGCACCTGGCGGAGAAGCGAGTAGAACGCCGAGAAATAGATAAGCGCGAGGGCGCGCAGGAAGAGCCAGCGCGGCAGAAGGCGATTGCGCATGCCAAACTGCGGATCAAAGAGCCAACGAAGAATGCCTGCCGGAGTGCGCTGCATGAGCGTGTAGGTGGATCGAGAAAAGGATATCGCTTTTCGTGGTTACGCAGGGTTGGATGCGGTGTGCGGAAGTGAGCGTTACGAAAGTGCGGGATATTTTGCAGGCGCGGCGGGGAAGGTTTTCCGCTGACGTATGCTGGCTTCAAATTCCAAGACTTCATCTTTTTGTGAGGCCCGCAGCGTGCAGGTGGCTGGTATTTCTGATGCAGAAGCAGTGGATGTGAGCGTGGTGATTCCGACGCACGGACGTCCTGAACTGTTGAGGAAGGCGATTGCGAGCGCGCTGGGGCAGGACTTTGGAAGCCTCGAAGTCATTGTAGTGGTGGATGGAGAAGAGGAACAGACGCGCGCGGCCCTGGGCGCTTTCTACGATGCTCGTCTGATAGTGATGAAGCTGGCGGCGAGTGTCGGCGGAGCGGAGGCGCGCAATATCGGCGTGCGCGCAGCGCGCGGCAGATGGATTGCGTTTCTCGATGATGATGACGAATGGCTGCCGCATAAATTGTCCCGGCAGATTGTGGCGGCGCGGCGCAGCAGGGCAGCGTGGCCGGTGGTTTCTTCGCGGATGATGGTGCGGACGGCGGAATACGAGATGGTAAGGCCGCTGCGTTCGTATGAGCCGAAGAGGCCGGTGAGTGAATTTCTTTTTTGCCGGAGATCGTTGAAGGACGGCCCGTTTGCGATGCAGACCTCGACGCTGATGATGCCGCGGGAACTGATGCTGGCGGTTCCGTTCCGGAGCGGGTTGAGGCGGCACCAGGATTGGGACTGGGTGCTGCGGGCGGAGCGGGCTTTCGGTGTGGAGTTCACGGTGGTGGATGAGCCGCTGGTGGTGTATCGCACGGAGGACAGGCGCGCGAGCGTGGGACGGGCGCAGGACTGGGAGTTTTCGATGGAGTGGGGGCGTGAGATGCGCGGGCATTTTTCGGCAAAGGCGTACTCGTGGTTCCTGGCAGCGGAGTGCGCGTCACGGGCGGCGAAGAGCCATGCGGGAATCGCGGCGTATGCGGAGATTGCGCGGAGGTTCGTGCTAGATGGGCGCCCTTCGCTGATGTCGACGGCGATGCTGGTGTTTTTTTTCGGATTTCCGAGGGGTTTGCGGAAGAAATTTCACGGGCTGATGAGAGGATGGCGACGACGCAGCAGCCGTGCGGCATTTTCCGCCAGGCGCGGAGACGCAGGAGCAGCAATCAGAATGGAGGTTTGAGATGCACGCTACGGAATATACGCGCAGATATCTGGACGAGGTGCGAGAAATTGCTTCCCTGGTGGACAGCAGCGCGATTGACCGGATGGTGGAGTTAATTCGCGAGACACGTGGGCGGGATGGCCGCGTATTTTTTGTGGGCGTGGGCGGCGGTGCAGGACATGCGAGCCATGCGGTGAACGACTTTAGAAAGATTGCCGGGATGGAATGCTATGCGCCTTCGGATAATGTGTCGGAGCTAACGGCGCGCATTAATGATGATGGGTGGGAGTCGTGCTACGCGAACTGGCTGCGGGGCAGCCGGCTGCGTGCGGGCGACATGGTGTTTGTGTTTTCGGTGGGCGGCGGCTCGGTAGAGGCTGGAGTGAGCACGAACCTTGTGGAAAGCCTGAAGCTCGCACAGCGAGTGGGTGCAACGATTGCGGGCATAGTAGGGCGTGACGGTGGCTATACGGCGCAGGTAGCCGATGCGTGCGTGGTAATTCCGACGCTTTCGGACGATATGGTGACGGCGCATGCGGAGTCGTTCCAGGCGGTGATCTGGCATCTTCTGGTTTCGCATCCGATGCTGAGAAAGAATGAGATGAAATGGGAACAGATGAGCCGCGAGGGCGCAGAGCGGTCTTTCTTGACCGCGATGGCGTAATCAACCGGAATGTTTTGAATCCGGCGACGGGCAAATATGAAGCGCCGCTTACGGCTGCTGAGTGTGCGCTGATTCCCGGCGTGCCTGCGGCCTTGCGGCAATTGCAGGACGCTGGGTTTCTACTGTTTCTGGTATCGAACCAGCCGAATTATGCGAAGGGTAAGGCGAGCCTGGCGGAGCTTGAGGCGATAGACGCCGAGTTGCGGCGGGAGCTGGCGGCGATGGGCGTGGAGTTTGCCGCTGTGTATTACTGCCTGCATCATCCGGATGGGATAGTGGCGGAATATTCGAGGCCGTGTGTGTGCAGGAAGCCGTTGCCTTATTTTTTGCTGAAGGCGATTCGGGAGTTCGGGCTGGACGCGGCGGAGTCGTGGATGGTGGGCGATCGTACGACGGATGTACTTTGCGGGCGCGCCGCGGGTGTGCGGACGATTTTCATCGATGCGACGGGCGCGGGCTGCGAAGGAGTGTTTGCCAACCGGGTTGCAACGGATTTAGCCGCAGCCGCCGGGTATATCTGCGGGGCTGCGGCCTACCGCTTACTTAAATTGCAGATTGAATCCCTTGGAGTTGGCTGGGATGGTGATGGCGAGGCCGTTGCTGATGGCTGATGGCCCGGGTTTGAGCGATTTGCCGTTGAGCGTTGCGGTGTGTGCCGATGATTTCAATCCGTAGATTTCTACGCGAATGCTTTTCCACCAGGCGGGGTAGGTGCCCTGCTGCGGATCGGCGCGCAGATCAAAGCCGCTGGGCGTGACCTGGCAGGTGAATTCCATGCGCAGGTAGGCACCATTTTTGTAGGCATAGGTGTGGCCGTCGTCCTGGTAGATGCTGCCGCTGCAGTCGTCGCCAGTGTATACGCGGAGGGTGAGAGGGCCCTGCGGTTTCTCATTTGTTGCCTGCACCAGCGGCGCGATGGGCAGGATGGAGCCTGCGTGGACGAAGACGGGAAGCGTCGCAAGCTCTGGCTTGACCTGCAGGGTGAGTTGCACCTGATCGGGCGCCTGACCCTCAGAGCCTTGATCTGACGCATGCGGAGATTCGACCTTTTCTCCGGTCCAGTAGTTGTACCAGGCGGCGGAGGGGAACTCGATGGAGTAACTGTCGGGTTCCTCGGGGAAGGGAGATGGGGCAACGAGCAGATCGTGTCCGACCAGGAACTCGCCGGAAGCCGAAATGTCGATATCGATGGGATGGCGGTCGGGAGCGGCATCAGGGTATTCGAGAAAGAGCGGGCGAACGATGGGCAGGCCGGTGCGCGAGGCCTGCTCGGCGAGGGTGTAGAGATAGGGCATGAGACGGTAACGCGCTTCGATGAAGCGGCGGCGGATGGCCTCCTGGGCAGGGCCGCCAACCCACGGCTCCTGATCGCCGGAGCCGAGTTCGGTGTGGTCGCGATCGATAGGCTGAAAGGCGGCGATCTCCATCCATTTCGTGAGCAGATCGGGCGGCGGTGTTCCGGCGTAGCCTCCTACGTCAGCGCCGGTGAAGGCGAATCCGCTGAGGCCGAGGTTTTCGAGCATGAAGGTGGTCATGCGGAGATGGTTCCATGTGCTGCTGTTGTCTCCGGTCCATGTAGCTGCGTAACGCTGGCCGCCTGCATAGCTGGCGCGGGTGAGCACGAAGGGACGCTTGTTGGGGTCTAGAGTCTTCAGGCCGTCGAAGGTGGCGCGGGAGTTTTCCATGCCGTAGACATCGTGGATCTCAGCATGGGTTGCGGTGCGGCTGATAAAGCCGGGCTCGTCGATGCGATGGATGACGTCGAGCGGCATGGTTTTGGTAGGAGTGTTGAAGATGGAAGGCTCATTCATGTCATTCCAGAAGCCGTCGATGCCGATGTCGTGGAAGTGGCGATAGAGGGTGCCGAACCAGGCGCGCGTCTGCTGCTGTGTGAAGTCGGGGAAGACGCTAGGGCCGGGCCATACGACTCCGGTGTACACGGAGCCATCGGGGTTCTTGACGAAATGATCGCCGGCCATGCCGCTGTCATAGGGGTAGTAGTTGTGGTTGGGATAATTCGCGATGTGGAGATCGGTGATGGCGACGACGTGGAAGTTTTCGGCCTTGAGCTGCGTGATCATTCCGGAAAAGTCAGGGAAGAGTTTTTTATCGACAGTGAATGGGCGGTTCTTCTCCTGATAGCCGATGTCGAGGTATATGGCGTCGGCGGGGATGTGGTCAGCGCGAAGCCGGTGCGCAACCTGTAAGACCCTGGCCTGGGGCACATAGCTGTAGCGAGACTGCTGGTAGCCGAGCGTCCAGAGGGCCGGCAGCGGAGGCTTTCCAGTGAGCCAGGCATAGGCCTCCACGACCTGTTTGGGTGCGGGGCCATAGAGGATGTAGTAGTTGAGCGGGCCGTTGACGGCCCCAAAGGAGTAGACACCGGGGAGTTCCTTGCCGAAATCGAAGCTGGTGCGCCAGGTGTCGTCGAGGAAGATGCCGGAGGCCACGCCGGCGCGGTAGATCATGAAATAGGGAATGCTCTTGTAGATGGGGTCAGTGGATTCCTGAAAGCGGTACGCGTCGGTGTTCCAGAGCGAGAAGGCTTCATTGCGGCGATCGAGGGGGCCGGTTTTGTCTCCGAGGCCGAAGTAATGCTCGTCGAGCGGCATGGATTTGTAGACACGAAAGCTGGTTCCTTCAAAGCGCACGGGGAGCGCATCCTGCTGAATGATTTTTCCGAAGAGATCGCGCACGGTGAGCTGCATGGTGCCGCGGTCCACCCGCACGTCGAGCGCGGCAGTGCGGAAGCCGTAAGATTTCGCGGAAGACTCGGGGGTCACGCTGATGTGGCTATGGAGCGGCTGGGGCAGAACGGCCCATGAGGCATCTTCCGGCATGACGCCGTCCCGCGCGATGCGAACGCGGAGAATGTCGTCGCGGACCGCGGTGATTTCCTCGCGCGCGGCTCCGTCGTCAATCGCGATTCCACCGGGCACAGCGGTGAAGCTGGTGGCATGATCGAGGATAAGGACATTGGCCTGGTACGGTATCTGCTGAGCGTGAAGAACAGCGCAGGAAGAGGCGAAGCAGAGAAGAAGCGCCGCGCTGAAAGAGTAGAACGTTCGCATGAATATCCCCGAATTAAAAATGGTATGGCGTTGGGCAGTCATTTTTTTGCTTAGAAAAGGCTACGGTCAGCTAACAGCGAGTCACGGAACGTCGTCGGGACTGGGAGTGTGGGCATCCTGGACGGCGACAACCGCGCCCTCGCGCCGCTTCTGTTGTATGACCTTCATTTGCTGGATGGCGGCGGCTGCATCGGAGCTGTCGCCGATTTTGCTGTAGAGGCGCGCGAGGTGATAGTGAACGCTGCCGTCCTGATCGCTGCCAGCGCCCAGCTTTAATTCGCGGATGGCATCCTGCGTCTTTCCGTCGGCGGCGTAGGCTTCGCCGAGCAGCGCGTGAACGTGCGGCAGCATCTGCGGTTTCGCCTTCAGAGCTTTCAGCAGAAAGGGTTCGGCATCCGAGAACTTGTGCTGCGAGGTCAGGGCCTCGCCCATGAGCAGATTGATCTCCGGATCGTCGGGACTTTGGAGCAGCGCCTCCTGCGCGGTCTCAATGGTCTTGCTGACGTTCGCGTTGTCGTAATAGGCGGAGGCGAGCCCAAGGAGGGCAGCGGTATCGTTGGGCGAGATTGTGAGCGCCTTTGCGTACTCTTTCTGCGCGTCGTCGTAGCGCTCGCGCTGGCGATAGATGTCGCCGAGGAGAATGTGACTGCGGGCGGAGTTGGGCTCAAGCTGCTGAAAGTGTGCCAGCGATTCGTATGCCAGCTTCTCGTTGGCTTTGATGGACCAGTAGAGCGCCTGCGCCTGCGAGGGCGGGGATTGAATTGCACGGCCTGCGTCGTAGGTGAGATTGTAGTCGCCGGTGAACCAGGAGCAGGCGGCGAGCATTTGCAGCGTAGCGGAGTTGCCGCTGTCGAGCGTGTTTCCGAGCAGGCTGGCGCAGCGCTGGTCGTGCCCGGCGAGATACGCCTGACGGGCCTGGTTGCGCAGGGCAGGCGTGGCGGAAGAGCGTGCTGTGGCAATTGCTTGTTCGTTCGTGCCGGAGCTCGTCCCCCGACTCATGTCCTGGCTTGTGCTGGGTGCGCCCTGCGCGGCCTGGGTGAGCGCGGTGTAGAGGTCCTGATCGATCTGTCCCGAGGATTGCTGCTGCGTGACGTAGTTCAGAAAGCCCTGGGCGTGGTCTGGTGCTGTGCCGTCGAAGAGCATCGGCGCGCTGGCGTTGAAGAATCCATGATCGCGATTCCACGCCTGCTGGATGAGTTGCAGTGCGGCTGGGTTTGAGCCGGAGGCGATGTTGAGGCGAGCTTCTCCCAGGATGGCAAGTGAGCACTCAGGGTGTTGCGCAAGCTCCGTTTTGAATTGCAGCGCGGCGGTCTGCGTGTCGCCTTGCTTCAGAGACAGGAAACCTGCTTCGGATTGCATGCAGGGCGGCTGATCGCTGGAGGCGAGGATGCTTTTGTAGAGACTGGCCGCCTCTTTATAACGCGACTGCTTGACGAGCGATTCGGCATAGAGGGCTTTGGCGTAGGAGGTGTCGGCGTATTGGCCGGTCATGGTGCGCGCGTCCTGCTCTACCTCATCCAGCTGAGTGATGCCGAGATCGAACCATGCGGAGCCCTGACTGGGGTCGAGATGAATAGCGCGGCGAAATGCGCGGATGGCCGGAGTGTGTTCTCCGAGCGAAGAGTATGCGCGCCCAAGTGTAAGGGAGGGAAGAGGATCGGTCGCATTCATCTTTTCCGCCTTGAGGAGCAATGGAATGGCCTCTTTCGCTTTTCCCGTCTGCACGTAATCCATGCCGAGAAAAAGATTTGGAACGTAGAGCGATGGTTTGAGCCGGAGCGCCTGCTGAAAGCTCCTGATGGCTTCGGAGGATTGTCCGGTTTCACGCTGCATGAGTCCGAGGTTTGCCCACAGCTCGGGAATATCCGGGCGAAGCTTCACAGCCTGTCTGTAGTCAGCCTCCGCAGCGGCAAAGTTGTTTGCGGCCTGCGCCTGCTGCGCTGCTGCCAGCAATGACGCAAGGTTGGCGGATTGATCCTGCTGGCCGAACGAGTGTCCGGCCAGCAGGAGAAAAAGAAGCAGTGCCAGGCATTGCTTCAAGGAGGCTTTACCAGTAGAACTTCCCTGCGAGCTGGATGTTCCTGGACGGGAACGTATTTGTAATTTGCCCGAAGTTGCTTGGGCAGGATGCATCCGCATTTGGATCACAGCCGGAATAGCCTGTTCCCGATGGAGAGTAGAAGCTCGGATGGTTGAAGGTGTTATAGGTTTCGAACCGGAACTGGAACCGCATGGTCTCTCTGAAGACCCAGTTCTTATCAAGCGAGGTATCCCAGTCCTGGTAGCGGGGGCCGCGCAGGTCTGAGAAGAAGCGTGGAGTGTTGCCCCAAGTGTCGCCACCATCGACAGCCAGCGTGGAATAGTGGAATGCGCCGGTGTTGAACCACTCTTGGATGGTTGGATGAGAAACATGGATGTTTCCAGAGTAATCCGGTCTTGGATCGCCTCCAAAAGTATTGATATTGTTGCCGGAAATGCTGATCGGAATGCCCGACTTGAAGGTTGCGATCCCGGAGAGTTCCCAACCGCCAAGCACTGCATCCGCGGCGCGACCCATTCCCGAGCCGAAGGTCTTACCCCGACCAACAGGCAATTGATAGATGTAGCTCGCGACCAGACTATGAGGAATGTCGGAGCCGTCGACGCTCTTTTCGGCAGCCAGGTTGTAGTTGTTGGCCGGACCACTGTTTCCGTTGTACGACCAGGACTGGTTGCCTTCGACGTTATCAAGGAACTTGGAGTAAGTGTAGGAGATCATCGCAGTCAGCCCTTTGCTGATGCGGTGGTTGTAGGTAACCTGCAGGGCGTTGTAATCGGAGAAACCCACAGGGGCGTCGGTCTCGCCTACGCTCGCCAAGCAGAATTGCGGATAAGGCACGAGCAGCTGCGCCTGCTGGACGGTTGCGTTATTTAGATTGCAGGAACTCGACGTAATGAACCCGTAGAACGGATTGGTGACCTGAGTCTGAAGAGCAGCCGTCCCCATCGAGAGGTACGTCGGATTCAATTGGTTATGTTGGTAGCTGCCGGCAATCATGCGCGTACCGCGATTTCCAAGATAGTTAATATCGAGGGAATCGTTTGGCGTTATTGCGTATTGCACGCCAAGCAGCCATTGCTGGACGTAGGGAGACTGGCGATTTCTGAAGACGCTGCTTGTCCCGTTGCCCAGCTGTTGGTATTCACCCAGGGAATTTCCTGAGATCGGATTGTATGTGTTATTCCAGGGGTTGCTTGTGCTGATCGTGGGGTTGGGATTGATTCCACCATTCAGGCTGGTGTTGGCAAAGGTTGTCGCCGCAAAACCATCCTGGTCGCCCGGGAAGCAGCAGGTAACGCTTTGCGGATAGAAGATGCCATAGCCGCCGTGGATTACCGCGTCGCGCCGTACCTGATACGACAAGCCCAGGCGTGGGGCCAAATTATCGTAGTTCGTGTTGTAGGCGTAGCGATTTCCGGGTCCAAGGAACTGGAGCGCGCCAAGGTATGGCGAGCCGACTGCGTAGCTGATGGGGTTCAAGGTGTCCGGATTGAAAATCGAGGCCTCATTATGCCTGTAGGTGTCCGGGGTCTGAATCTCATACCGCAGTCCAAGGTTCAGAGTGAGGTTGTGGATCGGTCTCCAGTCGTCCTGCACATATTCTCCGAGCAGGTGGTTCGAAACCAGCGGATTGTAGGCGGTTCCCACGCTTGCCGAGTCCAGGGTACCGAGCAGCATTTCCGCCACTCCATTGCCGCTGGCGGCGGAAGATCCAAAGGAGGGATTCGGTCCGGTGGTGAAGCCTCCGTTGAATTGCAGAGTGTCCTGGAAGTAATTGTGCTGGCTGTCCACCTGCTCAACTCCCATGAACCCAAAGTTGAACGTATGTTTGCCGAACACTTTGATAAAGTCCACTGCTACTGAGCCGATGGGGCCGTGGTTTGTGACCGCCTGCTGATCGTTGGCGCCAGGGCCCATAGGGGACTGGCTTCCAACATCGACGATTGGGAACAATGGGTAGGTCTGCGAGACATACCCTGGAAGCCCAAGCTGCCCGGAGGGATCGAACCCGAACGATTGGTTGTCCGAAGTCTCATGCCAGATCTGGACGCCCGCGGCAATGTTCATGGTGAATGTGGGCGTGAATACCTGTGATAGTCCAGCCCACATGCCCCACCGGTTGTTGGGCCGCTGGTTGCCGGGGCCTGCGGGGTTGTCACCCCAGTTCGCCGCTGATCCGGTCTTGGTTTCCTTCTTATAGGAATAGCGGAAGTATGCCCGGGCGGAATTGGAGATGTTGTGATCCACGCGGATCAGGTATTCATCGGAAACGGCGGGCGCGGATGCCGACACAATGAGGTTATTGGAAAGGCCGGTGCCACTTGCCTTGGGGTAATAGCTCAGCAGCTTGGCGCCGACGGGATCCGGAACGTAGCCGCTAAGGTTACTGAGGATGTTCCCTTGAATGGGATTGCGGATGTAGCAGCTTGGATTGCATTGTCCATCGTTGTTTACCGCGCCAGGTGTGACGCCGACTGTGATGAGGTGCGCGCTGCGGGGGTCATAAATCTGTCCGGCATAAATCGGACGACCGAGATCGTCGACACCCTGTTGAGGGCCAAGAATCTCAGAGAAGTCGCCGTTGAGGAAGTTGGAATCGGGGACGGTGTAGGTGGCGATGGTGGGTGTGGTTACTTTGTAGTGTTCGTACAGGCCAAAGACGAAGGTCTTTTCCCGCTGCCTGTAGAGCTTGGGGATGTCGAGAGGACCACCTGCAGACACGCCGAACTGGTTGCGGCTGAGCTTGGCGATCGGCGTACCGGCGTGGTCGGCAAACCACTGGTTGGCGTCGAGGTTCTCGTTGCGATAGAACTCATAGGCGTCGCCATGGAAAGAGCTGGTTCCGGACTTGGTAACGACGTTGACGACGTTGCCGGTGCTCCATCCATACTGAGCGGTGAAGGAGTTGTTCTGGATTTTGAATTCCTGAACCGCATCCACAGAGGGAACGTAGATGACTGCGCCCCATTCAGGATCGGTGTCCCATGAGCCGTCCAGCATGAAGCCCGTGGTTCCAAAGAAGCCGCCGGCGAAGTTCAGGAAAGAAACGTCCTGATCGGCGTTATCAGTGCTGTTGCTTCCTCCGCCCAGCAGCATTTGCCCTTCCGAGGTGTTGTTCACCGAAGAGTTAAGCGTGATCAGGCCATAGATGTTGCGCGAGTTCAGTGGCAATTCGACGATCTGCTTGGCGTCAATGCTGGACGCGACATTCGCGTTATCGGTGTTGAGCTGTGAAGCCTCGGCATTGACTGTGACTTGCTGGGTTGCGGCGCCAACCGTCAGAGCGACGTCCTGGGTGGCTGACTGGGCAGCGTCGAGAGTGATGCCGGTCTGCTGGTAGGCCTTGAAGCCGTTGGCCTGAATGGAGAGCGTGTAGTTGGCTGGAGGGAGCTGCGTGAAGGTATATCTTCCGGCCGCATCGGAGGTCACGGTTCGGGAGATGCCAATCTGCGTGCTGGTGAGTTTGACCGTCGCTTGCGGGATTACAGCCCCTGTGGGATCGGTTATAGAGCCGCTGAGGGTAGCCGTGGTAACGGCCAACTGAGCGTGCAGCCGCGAAGGGCCACTCATCAACAACGCAAGCAGAATGATGAATCCGCTGGCGTATGTGAAGATACTTTGTTTCAAATTTAGCCTCCAAATTTGGACATCTTAAGGTGAACTTATCTATTTGCCCGGTTCTTTCCAGCCAACGGTACAGACCGCAAGCCGAAACCTCTCCAAGGCACGCCCGTTATAGGGACACGAATTGTCGGTTGATAAGGTCTTTGCGGCATTGCGGGAGGTTCTTATCAGGTAAATTCTCGTAGAATATGTTTATTTTTGTTTAGCTTACGGAAAGATTACATCACGGAGCAGCGGTAGTTTTAACGTTGTATAATCCAACTTCGCAGGCAACATTCATGCTGGTTGAATCTGTAACGGGTAGTCGCGGGACGTTCAGTGAGGACGAAAAGTCCACGATCCAGGAACAACTGGAGCGGTTGCTGAGCAGTGCCTACTTCAGCCATAGCCGGCGTTTTCCTTCTTTCCTTCGATACGTAGTCGACAAGACACTGACTGGCCAGGAAGATGCGCTGAAAGAGCGCACGCTGGGCGTTGAAATCTTCGGGCGACAGGCCGATTACGATACGGCGTCCGATCCAATCGTCCGGGTGACGGCGGCGGAGATTCGCAAGCGGATTGCGCAGTACTACCAGGAACCGGGGCATGAGGGAGAGATTCGGATCTCGCTGCTTGCGGGATCGTATGTGCCTCAGTTCCACGAATCTGCCTCGACCAAAGACGAAGGGACTGCGCAGGCGGCTACGGCTGAGCAGGACGCCTCTCAGGGCGTGAAGCAGACACCGGCGCACCACCATTTCTGGAGAGGCTTTGCGGTGAGCTTCCTGGCGCTGGCGGTGCTGGTGAGCGGAGCGGTATGGATATGGCAATCGGAACACCACTCGTCGTTCAACTATTTCTGGGGACCGGTGCTGAAATCGAATGATCCGGTGCTGTTCTGCATTGCCGATCAAAAGCAGTACTCGAATATTGAGCTTCGGGATGCGAACGACGAGAGCCATCAGGTTATCCTTCCCGACAGCCTGACGGCGGTGGTGATCGATGATCTGAGCCCTATTATCCACGTCGCAGGACTTCTACAGGCCAATGGGAAGAAGTACAGCCTGCAAGGGGAGAGCGCCACCAATCTGATGGACCTGCGGGCGGGGCCAACAGTATTTATAGGCGCGTTCGACAATGCATGGACGTTGCGCCTGACGCGACCTCTCCGCTACCACTTTGCCAACAATGCGGACATGACGGAGGTGGGGATTGTAGACAGCAATGCGCCTGCGACGCGACGCTGGATGGTGAATCGCCAGCAGCAGATGGCCACCAATAACTACAAGGACTACGCGATCATTGCACGCTTTACCGACAGCATTACGGGCGAGGTGGCGGTTGTGGTCGCCGGTGTTGCGCGAGGCGGTACGATTGCGGCAGGGGAGTTTCTGACAGACCCGGACAACCTTGCGGAGCTGATGCACGCGGCGAAGGCCGCAGGCAACAAGCCGAATATGGAGATTGTTCTAAGCACGCAGATCATTGGCGGCGAACCGGGCTCGCCAAAGATGGAAGCTGAGTACTTCTGGTAGGAGGACTGGCCCCTCCGACTTCGCTCAGGGCAGGCTCTCAGGCACACGCGCCTTCGGCGCTATCTAGTGACGAGCTTGAGTGGCCGCTCTCTTTGGTCGCGGGACCGGTTTGCCGGCATACTCACGCTAGTATTTCGGAGCGCTTTTGATGAGCCGTGTATTTCAAAAAATCATTGTGGGATGCAACGGCGCTCCGGAGTCTGAGCACGCCGTTGAGGTTGCCATTTCACTGGCGGAGAGCATTGGGGCCAAGGTGGTTCTGCTGGGAGTCTTAACACCGCCTGCAGCGGAGTCCCAGGCCGAGGGATACGCGCTGGCTGACCCTGCGGCGATGAAGCAACGGCTTACGAATCAACTGACACGGGTGGCAGATTCGGCGAAGGCGCGTGGCGTGGATATTCAGGTCGAGGTAGTTGCTGGCGACCCGGAGAAGCAGATCGAGAAGCATGCCAGCGAAGAGGGAGCCGATCTGATTGTGGTGGGGCACCGCAACGTCTCACGCATGCGGCACTGGCTGGAGCGGTCGACCAGCGAGGCTCTGCTGAACAAAGCGAAGACTTCCATTCTGGTTGTACACAATCCTGAAAAGAAGAGCTGAACCTCAGTTCTCGGGTGCGAAGGTTTCCGTCTCGCTATCGGCAAGCGCAAGCATCAGGAGCAGCACGCGGCGCAGGCCGGACTCGCGATCCCTTGCGTCATACCACTCCTGCGGTGTGTGAATGCCGCCTCCGGTTCCACCCGCGCCCATGCAGAGAGCGGGCACGCCGAGCGAGAGCGGAATATTGGCATCGGTGGATGCGGTGCGCGGCTCGGTGCGGATGTTGAGGTGGCGATCGACAGCGCGAAGCAACTGGTAAAGCGGGGAGTGGGTAGGCAGCGCTCCCGTAGGGCGCGCGCCGATTTGATGGATGGTGTAGCTGAGTGCGCTGCTGTTCTTCCCTGCACGCCTCCCCTTATTGGCAGAGAGGACTGCGTCTTCGATCGCGCGATGCAGCTCGACTTCGAGGCGTATCAATTGTTCCGGGCTTGTGGAGCGAAAATCGAAGCGAGCCGAGGCATGGCTCGGAACGACATTGGTCGCGGTGCCTCCCTCGATGGTGCCCACGTTCATGGTGGTGCGCGGTGAGTCGCTCAACTCTATGTCATTGAGATGCGCGATGGCCTGACTTAATACGACGATGGGGTTGGGGTGGTCGGAATTGGCCCAGGAATGACCGCCGGGGCCGCGCAGCGTGAGCTGATAGCGATGGCTGCCGAGAGCTTCAGTGACGGCAACCTCGTGTCCGGCGCCATCGATGACGAGATGCGCGGCGATGCGCGCGGTGAGCTCCGATTGCTCGTAAAGAAAACGCGTGCCGCGCAGATCGCCTTCACCCTCTTCACCGACATTTCCAGCGAAGATGAGATCACATTCCGGCACGATGCCGGCGTGCTGCAGAGCGGCAGCCAGGGCGAGCAGGCAGACAACGCCGGCTCCATTGTCGCAGGCTCCCGGCGCTTCGAGCCGCGCGTCTTTGAGAACGGGCTTGATAGGCGTGGCGGCGGGGAAGACAGTATCAATATGCGCGGAGATGAGAACGATGTGCGCGCTGGGCGTGGAGGATTTTCTTGTGCCGAGGGCGTTACCGATCCAGTCGAGTTTTACATCCTCAAGGCCGAGATCCTGAAAGCGAGCGCAGAGCCATTCTGCACGAGGCTTCTCGCCGAATGGCGGAGCGGCAATACTGACCAGCTCGGTCTGCCAGCGCATGATCTGCCGCTCATGCAGATGCATCCACTGAAAGGCCTTGTGAACGCGGCGGTCTGCAGCGAGCTGCGCAACGCGAGCGAAGGCCGGAAGAGTGGGGGTGGTCGCCATGAAGCTTCAGCGTAGCATTTCCGATTGTGGAGGGCGCGCTCAGGGATGGTTGCTGCCTGTGCTCACAAGATTGGCGAGGATGCGGTAGGCTCCGGGCACGGCCTCGGGAAATTGCCGGTAGAGCGCGTAGGCGGCGTAGATGTAGGTACCTTTGCCGTAGCGCGCGTAGAGCAGGCCACCGCGCTGCGGAGCCTGACCGGGGTCGTGGGTTTCAGTGAGGGCCTGATAGCTGTTGCCCCACGAGCTCATAAAAGAATGGCCGCGCTCTTCGACCCAGTTGTCGAAGTCTGCTGAGGTAATGCGATTGGGCCATTGGAAGATCGGATTGGAAGGCACGGTGAGGGTAACGGGATCGGTTTCTTCGACGACCTTTTCCGGGTTGTGATCGAGCGTGAAGGTATACGGCCCATAGTTACTGAAATCGCCGCTCTGGTATTGCACGATGAGTGTTCCGCCGTTGTGTACATAATCGAGCAGGCGGCGGTTATTCGCGACAAGATCGGGACGATTGGAGTAGGCGCGAATGCCGATGACGATGGCGCTGTAACGGCTGAGATCGGCGTTTGCGAGTTCGGCTGCGTTGAGCAAGTGAGGCTGAACGCCGAGATCTTCGAGAGCTTCGGGAACGGTGTCTCCGGTGCCCATAACATAGCCGATGTTGAGATTAGGAGCGACCTTTACGTCTACGCCACGCACTTGATAAGTGGATGCGCGATAGAGATAGTAGGGGCGCAGGCCCGGATAGCCGACGGATTCGACACCTTCGCTGTATTCGTTGTTGCCGCTTTGCGCGGTGGCCTTAAGCAGGTAGCTTTGCGCGGCGAGCGCGGCGGGATGGATGGTAAACAACAGCGGAATGGATTCCTGCGGTGGAAGATGGAAGTTAAAGGCGGCAGGTTCGGCGGTCCATCCGGAGGGGAGCTGGAGGTGAAGCGTGCCGTCAGCGGTTTCCTGCTGGTCGTTCTTTACAGAGACGGAGAGCGGGAAGGATTTTGCGCTGAGAGGAACGATTCCGGCGGATGAGGCAATATTTACGGAGATGGCGGGCGTGACGACGAGCGGCTGATAGAGATCGCCGTAGCCATGTTCGCGATGCACGGTCTGCACGACCTGGCCGATGCGGAGGGGGACACCGTCATAGGTGAACTCGGCCCATCCAGCAAGCGGATAAGGCGCGAAGGGTTGATCGAGCAGGCCGGGATCGGCGATGTTGTAGTACGGCTGCTCGGACGTGGGGCGCGTGAAATAGGGCCGCGTGTACTCGGCATTGTCCGGGACGGTGATGCGGAAGACGGCATCTCCATCGTTGCTGGTTTCGATGTCAAGGCCGGGAGCGCCGATGCGCAGGATGTTCCAATGCTCCTGCTGGGGAGATGCGAGCCAGGTGCGCGTGAGGCGGAGATCGCTGCCCGCTCCCCAGGGCTCAGCGCTGGTGACGTGCAGGCGAACATCGAACTGGCTGCCTGGAGTGACAGAGGGGGGCGTCTCAGATGAGCTCAGGCCAAATCCTTCGGGATGGTCGGAGGTGCGCGGAATCATGATGGCGTTGACTTGTAGCCCAAGCGCTTCAGCCAATGCGGTGTTGAACTGCACCAGCTTGATGTTCAGTTCATGGTTGACGTTGGCTTTGTCATCCGCGCTGAGAGAGCTGGCGTTGACCGCGGCGATGAGGTCTTCCGTTTCACGATAGCCAGTGGCGAGTTCAGGCGCGATTTTTTGCGGCGCGGAGGGAAGGTAGTTGAAGGTTGCCGTCATCACATGCTGGTCGATTTCGCGCAGGGCTTTGGTGAGAAATGCTGTGTCGCCGTGCGCGAGAGTTGCAATGCCGGGGAGGGTGATGTCGATTCCGTCGAAGAAGTTATTTGCAGGAACAGATGCTGTGCTCGTAGCGGAAACACGCGACCCATAAAGGTGGTAGCCGACACTGTAGGGCCCGGGCAGCGAGGGATTTCCGCCGCCAAACTGCGATTTCTGCTGGCTCCAGCCCTCGCGTGCGATCTGAAGGTAAGAGCGGCCGAGGATGGGATCGTAGGTACCCTCGGGAATTTCAACGTCAGCGGCGGGCACCTGATCAGACCATTCTCCGGTGACGTAGTTGTAAAAGCGCACCGGCGACCACTGGTTCGTTGCGTAGTCGAACATGCCCTTGGATGTGACGCGGAAGAAAGGCTCGCGTGCGTAGACCTTGAGCGGCGACCAGGGACGCAGTCCTTGCGCGATCTGGTCGGGGAAGACATTAGGATCGCCGGCGAGCTTGAAGACGAGCTGCGCAGCTTCGCCCGAAACCTGATGGTGGCCGTGGCCGTCGGTGATGCCTCCAACAAATACTGAAGTGACGATAAGCGGACGGTAGAGGCGCACGGCGCGGACTACGTCATAGAGCACACGGTCGCGCCCCCACTTTTCATGCGCCTCCTCGATGGTCTTGGAGAATCCGTAGTCGGCGACGCGCGAGAAGAATTGCTGGCTGCCGGAGTATTGATCGCACAGGAGCAGCTCATTGGTGCGGATGAGGCCAAGCGCGTCGTCGGAGGCGCTGGACATGGCGTCCTGGCCGCCCTCGCCGCGGGTGAGGGTCATGACGGCGGTGCGCGCGCCGAGTCCGCGCGATTCGAGAGCCAGCATGCCTCCATCTTCGTCGTCGGGATGGGCGACGATCATCATTACGCTGGCCC
>JBARHV010000340.1:0-4636 GCA_049799415.1 Silvibacterium sp. | reverse complement strand
CAATACCAGCGGCCGTCTCGGGAGCGCCACCGCATCCGCGCCCATTGACCTCATTCTCATTTAGAAGAAACACCCAAAATTTCCCACGACATCACGCGCTCGAGCCAGCAGAGCCGTCATCTTCGGCAACCAGCGCCCTCCAAAACCCCGCCGTCATCCTGAGCCTGGCCCTGATCCTGATTTGACAGTAAAAATCTCGCATGGCTAAGCTTTCAACTATGAAGTAAATGTTTTCTCGTAATCCGATTTTAAAACGGAAAGCTCGGGACGTACTTCAGGATCGAAGTCGCCCGAGTACGGAGTTGCTATAAAAACATGATGCAATCTTCCAAGGGATCATCTTTCTTCCGGTATGTCCTCGTCATAATCTTCGCGGCGTCGAGCTTCTTCTTCGGCGGAAGCGCTCTTCACGGTCAGGATTTCTATCTTCACAATGGCGACCGCCTTACATTTTACGGTGACAGCATCACGGCCCAGAGGTATTACACCCGAGACATTCAGGATTTCGTGGAAACTCGTTATCCCACGCTGCAAGCGACGTATCACAACGCGGGAGTTCCCGGAGATAAGGTCACGGGAGGGTATGCAGGCGATGCGGCTGAGCGCGTGGCGCGCGATGTCAAGCCATGGAGTCCCACCGTGATTACGGTGATGCTGGGGATGAACGATGGTGACTATGTTCCGCCCGACCAGAAAATCTTCGCAGACTATCAGTCGGGATATGAGCGGCTGCTGGCGATGCTTCGCACTGCAGCGCCTGAGGCGCGGATCACTTTGCTGGAGAACACCCCCTATGACGAAATCACGCACGGAACCGAATTCACGGGATACATGGCCACGACCGAACAAAACGCGAAGGCGACGCCTGCTCTTGGGCAACGCGAGGGCCTGCCGGTGGTGGACACCTATTCTCCAGTAAAAGAGCTGCTGGAGCGCGCAAAAGCGACCGACCCATCGTTCGCATCGATCCTGCTTCCTGAACGGATCCATCCGGCGGAGCCGGTTCACTGGATCATCGCAGAATCAGTGATGAAGGCCTGGCATGTCGACCCTGTGGTGACCGCGGTCACTCTGTCGGCAGCATCGCACACAGTCCTCCAAAGCCTGCGAACCCAGGTCACCGGAGTGTCGGCCCAGGGGAATGCCCTCGATTGGGACCAGCTTGACGAGGCATTGCCGCTTCCCTTCAACTTTGAAAACGACCTGATGAATTTCGTATTGAAGATAAGTGACCTTGCTTCCTATGACCAGGAAATGCTCAAGGTCGACGATCTGCGGTCTGGCCAGTACAGGCTGATGATCGACAAGACAAATGTCGGAACATTTTCCGCGGACGAACTTGCAAAGGGGATCAATCTGGCGCTCCTGAAGACCCCCATGTGGGAACAGGCGCGGGAATATGACAGCGATCTCGATCAGCGTTCGCAGTTGGAAGACGCCGATCTCATTCTCTCTGCAGGTACCGAGGTGAAGGACAAGGCAACCGGCAGCAGGATTCTGCGCGAAGGGGAGGCCGAGTTCGAGCAGGAGGCCCAGGAAAAGTTACGGATTGCAAAGCATCACTACCGTCTCACTCATATTGACCAAGCGGATGCATCAGGATCGTAGGACATCGGCTATTCAATTCTAAAGAAATCAGAATGGCCTGCACGATCGAAAGGGGGAGTCTTCGAGAAATCATTTACTCATCCCTGAATGACATACCGGCAGGCACTTGACGGCCCATCTGAATGTGAATTTCCCCTGATTTTACCCATAAAATCACCCATTGCGCGGCCGCAAACAATTCTTGACAATAGAATGTGAATAGAGATAGCTTTATCGCTGTTTGAGAATCCGTTTACTTCGGATATTTGTGTAGCCCCCGATCGGAATGCTCCAGCTTCTCAGCTGCGCTGGAATCGGTTGGACTGGAAGGCCGTTCGCCATTGAGTGCGAGGAGAAGATTAAAATGAAAAACGCAACTTTGAAGTACTTCAGCCTGTGCGCCACCCTCGGTTTCGTCATTTTTTTCACCTGTAAGGCAAACGCCCAGGCGACCACAGGATCCATCACCGGGCAGGTCACCGACAGTACCGGCGCAGTGATTCCGAATGTTGCCGTTACGGCAGTCGAGGTAAACAAGGGCGTCGAATTCCGAGGGCGGACGAACGCCGTTGGCGAATACACAATTTTGAATGTCACGCCGGGCATGTACAAAGTGACAGCCTCCGCGTCAGGGTTTGAAACGGGCGTAGCGCTCAATGCCAATGTGGAGATCGATCAGAAACTGCTGCTGAATTTCAGCCTGAAGCCAGGCGCATCGAGCACTACCGTCGTCGTGACCTCGGCGCCCTCGATGCTGCAGACACAAAGCTCAGAAACCGGCGCAGTGATGGAGACGGAGGACATTCTTGATCTTCCGCTTTTTGGCCGCAACTTCTATGACCTCACTGCGCTGGTGCCCGGGGTCGTCCAGGCAGCTGGCAACACCAACGCCCTCAATCTGTCTGTAAGCGGACAACGGGAGTATGCCAACTCAGTTCAGCTGGATGGCGTCGAGTCGACAACAAATCGCACCCAGGACGTTACGGTCACCCCGAGCGTCGATTCCGTGCAGGAGTTCAAGGTCGTCACTTCGGCATACAATGCCGAGTTTGGCAACGCGTCAGGCGGCGTGATCGCCATTCAGACCAAGTCGGGGAGCAATAAGTATCACGGCGATGGATATGAGTTCTTCCGGCCTAATTTTACGGCGGCCAGGCCATACGCCTTCGGCGGTGGCACAGAGCCCGCATCCATCCTCAAGCAGCACAATTTTGGCGGAACGCTGGGTGGCCCGATTAAGAAAGACCGCTCCTTCTTCTTCGTGTCCTATGAGGGAACACGACTGAAGAACGCCTACACCTACCTCGATTCCACCATCCCGTCCGGTCTTATCGATGTTGAGCCCGACGGCTCAGTTAGCTTCGCCAACCTGGTTGACCCGCTCTCGGGCTCGAACGGAGGGCCTCCCGCCGGAACCGTAGATCCTATCTTCAACCCCTACCTGACGTATCAATCCTACGGTTATGCGCCAGGTGTGCAATTTCCAGGCAACGTGGTCCCCGCTTATGACCCGGCTATGCCGGCCGGCAGCATGGTAAGCCCGGCTGGACTGAACACCATGCTCAATTTCTTCCCCAAGCCAAATCGGCCGGGTATTGATAATGGCTGGTTTGAGAACTTTGCCGTTTTCTCTCCTGTCAGTAGTGACAACGATCAGGTGGATACTCGTTTCGACCAGAACATCGGCGCCAACGACAAGCTCTATGCGGTGTATCACTGGGGAGCAGGCAATCAGCTCGTCACTGACCCATACCACGGTGCAACAGTAGTTCCCGGCGCCGGAGACGCGGATCAGGCTCAGAAGGAGGATAGCGGGGCGCAGTCGATTTCCGCGACCGAAGACCACATCTTTGGTCAGCACGGTCTCAATGAATTCAGATTTGGCTATACACGCTATTACCAGGACCAGTACAGTCTGCTCAACGGAACCGATTACTCAACCAAATACGGCTACGGCAATATCGCTGTCCCCGGATATCCGGCGACTATGGCGTTTCCCGACATAGCTATGTATGACGGCTACCTGACGGGCGGCTCCTCCTATAAGCCCTACCATGTGCTTGACGCCAACTATCAGTACACGGACAACTTTACCTGGACTGGCCTTGAACGCCACGAAATCAAGTTCGGTGGAGACTATCGCCGGCTGAACTCGCATCCGACTTTCTCTCTGTTTCCGACCGGATATGACTACTACTTTGGCGGCGGCTACGCGCAAACTTCCGACCTCTACGATGCCGACTTTTTTGCTTATCCCGTTGAGGTACCCGGCGGATGGAACTTTGCCGGAGGATCGGATGTAGCGGACCTGGTGACCGGACTCCCGCTGGATGTCTACATCGGTTTGCAACTGACCAATCCACACACCAGGGCCGGAGATCTTGATCTGTTTTTGCAGGACACATTCAAGGTAAGCCCCAAACTGACTTTGAACTATGGATTGCGCTACGAGTATCAGACGCCCTACACGGAGGCCAACAATTACGAGTCAAACTATGACATTGCCAGCAACACAATCCTGGTTGCCGGACGTGGCGGAAACTCCGCAGGCTTGATCAATCCGCGCAAGGACGACTTCGGACCGCGCGTCGGCTTTGCCTATCAGATCGACAGCAAGACGGTGGTTCGCGGCGGCTTCGGACTCTTTTATTCACCGGAAAATGACGGGCGTGAAGACTATCTCACCAAGAACGCGCCCTTCGCAAACCAGGCCGCATATAACAACTGGCCGTATAACTTCGTGGGCTTTGAGTACGTCGACGACACCGGCGTGGCGCGCAATACGTCCATTAATATCCCGCCCACTGGCGTTATCGATCCCGCTGACCTTCCCAATGGAAGTCTGGAGACAACCTACGCTGTCAATCCACGCATCAAGACCGGCACTGCGGACTCCTTTAATTTCACGCTGGAACGGCAAGTGGGAAATTCGATCGCAGTCAACGTTTCTTATGTTGGGTCCGTCTCTCATGATCTTTCGTATTCGATCGGCGACATCAATTCCAACCCGAACAACACCAGCCTGAATAATGGCGACAATCGGCTCACC
>JBARHV010000339.1:0-21714 GCA_049799415.1 Silvibacterium sp. | reverse complement strand
CAGTGAGCTGTGGCGCGAAGGCGAGCTGTGTGTCGAGCACGAGGCGCTCAACGATGTTGTGGTGGCCAAGGGCGCGATTGCCCGTATGGGCGACTTTCGCGTGATGCTGGATGGCCAGCTGGCCGCGGAGTTTCGTGCCGACGGAGTGATCGTCGCCACGCCCACCGGCTCTACAGCCTATTCGCTGGCGGCAAACGGGCCGATTCTGGTTCCCGATGTGGACGCGCTGATTGTGACCCCGGTATGTCCGCATCTTTTGACGATTCGCCCCATGGTTGTGCGTGGCGATGCGCGCCTGAGCGTGAGCATTGAAGGAGTGCCCGACCAGACATTTTTGACGGTGGATGGCCAGGAGGCCGTTGCTTTGAAAGTTGGCGACGAGCTGCGCTGCCGGCGCTCGGAATACAGCGTAAAACTCCTGCGGGTGGGAGCCACGGAATTTTTTAGCGTGCTCCGCTCCAAACTGAAATGGGGCGAGCGCTAGAGTCGTGCGCTGGAGTCGTGCGCTGGAGCAAAAGCGGGATTTCCGTGCCGTAGCCGGAATTGCTCAAGATGGCCTTTTCTAAAAATCTGTCCAGAAACTAAGCGAGGTGTCTGAGCATCTGGTGGGCGAAGACGATCAGCTGCTTAGAGCCATGACTGACGGAGTTCCGGAAGGCTACGGCCCAGAAGATTTTCCAAGCGGGCAATTTCAGGAGCGTAGATCTCTTGAAGAAATTTGCGGCAAGCATCATCAATGGGGGGTTTTTTCTTGTCGAAGAGCAGCGTGCTTTTACACAGCCGTCGGTTCACCGAGGCGGGAATACAGTAGCGGCGCATCTGGTTAGCAAATCGGCTGGTAGCGAAATGGTAGGCCGTCATACTGCGTGGCATCCTGAATGCATTGTGCGCAGCGGAGAGATCCATACGATCGAAGGGGTGAGTGTCTATATCAAGATGTTCGGCGACCTTCATGAAGAGTTCCCGCGGTCGCTTTATGAGATCGTCAAAGAGCAGGATCAAGACGTTTGCCGGTCCGAAGGCCTCCAAATAGCGAAGCACCTGATCGTGATACAAGCCACTCTCCACGTACAAATGTGATTGCCACCATCCCTTTTCCTTGCATGCATAATCGCGCTGGAGTGCTTCAGCAAAAGGCAATGTCTCAATACAGCCAAGAACATCCATCAGATAATGGGAGTGAGCTCGTGCCACTGGATCACGCAGGAGTATGATGATGCGGGCTTGCGGACAGACTTGATGAATGCGTTGGGGAGCCTTGTTATCCCAAAGATAAGAGGGACTGGCGTCGCCTATCGCCGGGAACCGTGCGCTGCCACGATAAAGGCGTAAATATTCGCCCCGATCAGAGATGTATTCAGCGACGTGTGCCTGCTCCCGCGACGGGTGAAATTCCGCGAAGTAATGGGGCTCTTTTACTTTCGGCAGAAACACTTGCGGATGCTCTTTGAGATGGGCGTAAAGAGATGTGGTGCCGGCTTTGACTGCTCCCACGATGAAAAAATTTGGCCACGTGACCATTGCCTATATCCACGATTTTTTAGAAGAAAGTTCCTTTATTTTACTATGAGATATCGGCATATAACTGGTTACTAAACGATGGATTTCAATAAATATTGAGATGTCATCCTGGGCAAAGTTTGACGCGCCTTTTGAGCCAAACTCAGTCGAAGGGGATCTGCCGTGGGCTTCGATGGCCTCCCAGGCTTCGGAAAAGCATGGGTTTCTACTGTTCCTATATCTCGATACAGCCTTGGGAAAAGTCCACTCAACGGTCGCGACCCACATTACATCAGTCCTGTTTTTTCTATCACTGCGAATCCCGCCTATGGCTTTGTCAGCTCGTCCAGCAAGACTTTTGCCTTGGTTACGAGGGTGTGCGCGCCGTCCAGGTCCTCCTGGCTCAGCGCTTCTTTTGCTTTCATCAGGAACGTCCGGGTTTGCGCGGCAGTCGTCTGCTCTTCCGTGCTCAACGGGCGCTTGAGGTCGTTTAAACTCTTCTCCGTTGTGTTGATCTCGTCCAGGATTTCATTGCGTCGGGGCGTATTTGTGCTTTCACCCGCGGCGGAGAGCTGGCCTATAGGAGTAATATCGCTTGCCGCGTTAGTTGTTGGGGCCGGCGGTTTTGACGGAGCTGGCTCCTCAGGAATCGTTTCCGTGTGCGTAGGTTTGTGGTGGACTTTCTTGTTTTTTTTCGGCTTTGCCGGCGGAGCCGCTGGCGGCTGAGGACCGACGTTGGGCAACTGTGGCGCAGGCAGCTTAGGAGGCGGGGTACTCGTTTCCGACTGGGAAACAGGCAGAACCGGGGCCTGGGCAGCCAGCGGAGGCGTGGCCTTCGCTTTATGCCTGCATCCGGCAACCAAGCCAGTGACGAGGACCAAAACCGCTACCTTGCCCGCGGAGTTCATTCGCCGAATCCCTTCAAAGACTGTGCGTTCGCATCTACGAGGCCCCGCAGCCCAGGACCCGGAACTGGATCGGAAAGTGGAATCGCCGGAATACGCAATATGAAGGTCGAACCCTTCCCCAGCCTCGATTCTACGTCAAGCTGGCCATGGTGGAGTTGTAGGATTCGGTACGTCATCGCTAAGCCAATACCGCTGCCGTCACGCTTCGTCGTGAAGTAGAGGTCGAAGATGCGGTCGCGGATTTCAGGAGGAATGCCCTCGCCGTGGTCTTCCACCTTAAGAATGGCGGCGCGTGCATCTTCGGCGAGCCGGACCGAGAGCTCGCCTCCGTTGACCATGGCCTGCGCTCCGTTCAGGACCACATTCAGCAGGGCCTGCTTCAACAGATCGGCGTCGATTCGCACATTCACGGGGCGCTTCGGCAGCTCGCTCACCACGGTAATATTCCGCGTTTCCAGCTCTGCTGAAGCCAGCATCAGCACGCTGGAGACAATACTGCGCAGGTCGTGATCTTTCAGCTGCAATTCCACCGGCCGGGAAAAATCAACCAATGTCTGTACAACGCGGTCCAGGCGGTGAATCTCGCTCTGAATTACCTCAAGATGCCGTGCCGCGCTCGCGTCTCCGGTCATTTTGCCGCGGAGCAACTCGAGATGCACAACAATCGCATTGATGGGGTTCTTTACCTCGTGACCAACGCCAGAGGTCAGACGGCCAATCGCCGCCATGCGCCGCGAAACCTCCAGCTCACTCTCAATCTCGCGGACCGATTCAAGATCGTGGAGCGTAAGCAGAGCGCCCAGCGACTGGCTCTGGTCGGAGGCATGATCGTCATGGATGAAGTCGAGGGAAATCTCTACCCGGCGGCCGGTCTCGGTGATCAGCTCTTCCTGAACGATGGACATGCCTGCGTCAAAGGCCATGCGCACGGTGCGCCCCAGCAGTGTTTTCCGATCGAAGATTTCGTGTACCGACGCGCCCAATATGTGGTCACGGTCCACGTTCAAAAACCGTTCTACCGAGCGAGATACCAGCACCGCCCGCGCATCGCGCGTGAACAACATCATGCCGTCCTGCAGGTTTGAGAGGATCTGGTCGAGGTTTTCCTTGAGGGCGGAAAATACCTCCTCCACATTCTTCATGCGGCGCCCCAACCGTTCGATTTTGTGTGAAACCTGAACGACAGTGTCCGATGAGTGATCTACCGTCGGCTCCGCGGCTGTCTCGGCCTCAACCTGGGACAGGGCATCGAGGCGCGCGCTGATTTGAGCAATCGGCGCGAGCGCCAGGTTGGCTACAAAGGCTGCTGCGACCAGTGACAACAACAGTGCCAGGCCCGTGTAACCAAGCGCCCCGATAAGCCAGGGGTGAAGCACGTTTCCAAGGAATGTAGTACGAATGCCGATGCGAATGCTTAGGAACGGCTGGTTATTGCGGTCGAGCTCCAGCGAGACGTTATACACGCGTGGAGGCCCGAAGACGATCTTGAGCATTCCGATCAGCGAAACATTGCGCAGCGAGGCATAGTTGGGCCTTTGCGGCAACAGCTGATCCTCAAGAGAAGGATCGGGTGCGGTCACCAGTCCACGTCCATCGCGGTCGGCGATGGCAATATCGAGCACGGTGGGCGAGTAATTAATGACAGAACTGATCAACGCGTTCAGCGCATTGTCGTGGCGTAACGAATCGACCACTGCGGCGCGCACTGCTGCCGGATCGTTCACGTCAATCTTCCTGTTTTTCAGTCCGTTTTCGAGTGCCTGGCGGGTCGTGAACAGGAGCTGGTGCGCCACGATGTCCGTGGAAAGGTACGATTGCTCAATATGCTGCTGCAACAGCTGACTGATGTAGAGCCAGGAGAGCACGGAAACCACCAGGAGCACCAGTCCGGTGATGGCAATCACGAGTTTGGTTTTCAGTCGCATCGATCGTGCCAGTCAAGCATAAATGGGGCGGGATAAAGTTCTGCAATGCGACAGTGAGACGGAGGCGAGAGAGAATTGTTACGGTTCGTCGGTAGGATCCGGGCCAGCGTCGGCAGCAGAGTTTCCGTACTCCTTTAGTTTATTGTGCAGCGTCTTCAGGCTGATTCCGAGCGTCTCGGCGGCGCGCGTCTTGTTATTTCCGTGGGATTCCAGCGTCTTCAGAATCAGCAATCGTTCGGCCTGTCCAATGGTGGCGCCGACTTCGATGCGAATGGCGTTTCCAGATTCCGGTACAGCGACTGTCTTCTCCATCGTTTTGCCGAAGCCCGGCGGCAGATGCCGTACTTCCAGCAACCCTTCACCACCGAGCACAACGGCGCGTTCAATAGTATTGCGCAGTTCGCGTACATTGCCTGGCCAGTCGCTTGCCGTCAAGCGCTGCAGCATATCATCATCCACGCCAGTGATCTGGCGGTCGTGCTTGCGGTTCATGTCGTCGATCATGGACTCCACAATGGCCGGAATGTCCTCTTTGTGCTCGCGCAACGGCGGCATATGGATATTAAAAACATTGAGCCGATAGAAGAGGTCGGCACGCAGATGGCCGTCGGCAACGGCCAGGCCAGGGTCCTTATTGGTTGCCGCCAGCACGCGCACATCCACGGGCGATTCAATTTTGCTGCCCAGCCGCCGCAGCGTCCGTTCTTCCAGCACGCGCAGCAGCTTGGCCTGTGTGCCAATGGGCATTTCGCCGATCTCGTCCAGCAGCAGCGTGCCCTCCTCCGCCAGTTCGAAGCATCCGGCGCGGCGCTCTGTTGCACCGGTGAAGGCGCCCTTTTCGTGTCCAAAGATCTCGCTCTCAATCAGGGTCTCCGGAATTGCCGCACAGTTCACGGCCACAAAAGGCCGGGATTTGCGCGGGCTTAGCGAGTGCAGGGTCCGGGCGACCACCTCTTTGCCCGTGCCGCTCTCTCCGGTGATCAGAACTGACACATTCGAAGGCGCGATGCGTTCGATCATTGCGAAGACCTCCTGCATCTTCTTTGAAGAGCCGACCAACGAGCCTAGCACACCAGTATCGCGCAGCTTCCGGCGCGTGACCTCGAGCTCCTGCTCCGTCTCTCGTTGTCGAGAGGCATTGGAGAGGATCTGGCGCAGGCGGACCGCATCCACCGGCTTCTGGATAAAGTCATACGCGCCCAGCTTCATGGCATCCACGGCAGCCTCAATGGATCCCTGCGCCGTCAGTACTACTACGGCCTGGTTCTGCTTCAACTCACCCAGCCGCTCCAGCAGCTCCAGCCCGTCCATGCGCGGCATCTTCAGGTCGGTCACGATAATTCCCGGTTGCCATGCCAGCGTCTTTTCCAGGCCCTCGACCCCATCGCGTGCCGTGTCCGTGCGATAGCCCCAGCCGGAAACCAGCTCAGCCAGTCCGGTCAGCGCGTGCGGTTCATCTTCAACAATTAGGACTTTTTCCTGGTTCGTCATAGCGTGTCCATCAAATATCCGGGGGAGGGGCTTTCTCTCTTGTATCACGCGAGGCACAGCTTTTAGGGCTGCTTGCGAAGGCCAAGCGAACAATTTCAGGGAGATAACCGATGTATCCTTATGGGTATGCTGAATTATGAGATTTCAACCCGGGAGCTGAAGGAACAACTTGCTCAGGGGAGCGGCGGAGGCTGCGTCCTGCTGGACGTTCGCGAGCCCTGGGAGCATGAAGAGGCGCGGATCGAGGGCAGCATACTTATGCCCATGGCAGATGTTCGGTCCCGTGCCCATCAGGAACTGGACCCCGAAGCGCATATTATTGCCATTTGCCATCACGGCGTGCGCTCCATGAGCGTAACCGCGTGGCTGCGGGAGCAGGGATTTGAGCGGGCCCAGTCGCTGCGGGGCGGCATCGATGCCTGGTCGGCGGAAGTGGATGCCACCGTGCCAAGATATTCTTAGGCAAGGATTTACCTTCGGCAACCCAAAATGATCTGGTAGTGTCTAACTAAAGCAATACCAGCTAGTGAATCTATTGCCCCAGCTTCTTCTCTTCGTTACACTCATAGAACGCTGCTCCGAGTTCCTGGCTGGTTTGACAAGCCATGGATATCCACAGGCTATCTCCGTCTGGGGCAGTGATCCAAAACAGGATTGGCACAAGGAGCACATCTAGGATGCAAGGGTGGACAGTCCCTCCCCAGGGGGCCAAGCCGGATAACGCGGCAATAAGCTCCTCGCCACAGCCCTCTGTAGTCACGCCAGCGGATCTGGGCAAGCTGCTTTTTAAACGCAAATGGGTGATTCTGATTGCAGTTCTGATCGGAATCGCGATTGGCATTTATCGCAATATAACGACGGTTCCGGAGTTTGAGGCGAGTTCCCGGATCAACATTGATCTTGGCCGCTCTACCAATATCGGCATCGATGCTTTGATCCAGCAGAACGAAGGCTATGACGAGCCTGACAGGGAACTGCAGACCCAGGTGCAGATCATGCGCAGCGAAACGGTGGCGATGAGTGCTATCGATGCGCTCGATCTGTATCATACGAAGCCGTTTTCCGAAGTTTTCGAACAGCACCCCTATAACGGGAAACTGGATCCGGCACAGCGGGCTGCTCTCGTTGGTATGTTCCAGGGCGCAACCTCGATCAGCGTTCTTCCTGACACAGGATTGGTGGATGTGCGTTTTCAAGATCCCAATCCCGTAGTCGCCATGAAAGCAGCCAATGCCATTGTGGCCGCTTATATGCAACGCGATCTGCAATCGCGCTACGAGGGATCCAAGCGGATCTCGGATTGGCTGGCTCAGAAGCTTACCGGACTCAAGGCGCAGGTGGCGACAAATCAAGAATCTCTTGCAGATTATGTGCAGAAGCACAACATCGTTCCGACCGATACCGAGGGCGGCAATCTGGTAACAGATAGCCTGACTGCAGTAAATGGACAGCTGGCTGAGGCACAAGCAGATACCATTGTCAAAGAGGCGCGCTACAAAATGGCGCAGACTCGGAACCCGGAACTGCTGATGTCTGTTGCACCGGGAACCATACTTGGGTCTCTGCGTGCGCAGCAGGCCGATCTGATGGTTCAGGTGGCGCAGTTACGCTCAAAATACGGCCCGCAATATCCCAAGGTTCACGAGTTGGATCAGCAACTGGTCAGCATACAGGCCGATATCAATACAGAGATCAACAACCTCACCAAACGATTTGCCGCAGAATATAACACTGCCGTTCAAACAGAGGATCTTCTGCAATCGCATATGGATAAGCTGAAGCAGGAGGCCTACCAGGAGAGTGGCTCGGCGGCGCAATATGACCTGCTCAAGCATAGCGCTGAAGCTTCATCGGAGTTATACGACGCGCTGGAAATGAAGCTTGAAGAGGCCGGAATTACGGCGGGGATGAACTCGACGAACGTGGATGTGATCGATCTCGCGGCCGTCCCTGTCTACCCTGTGCTGCCAAAGAAGCAGTCGAACCTGATGCTGGGTTTTGCGGGTGGGTTGATGGCAGGAATCATCCTGGCCTTCCTGCTTGAGAGCCTGGATGACACGCTGCGCACTTCGGAAGAGACAGAGAACATCTCTCATCTACCGACATTGGCTGTCGTACCCCACTTCCCGCTTAAGAAGGAAGCCTCCAGTTCAGCGCAAAAGGGGAAGCCGAATCTTCTGCCGGACCTGGTTTCGTATCTCGAACCACAATCCCTGGGCGCAGAGGCTTTTCGCACCCTGCGATCTACCATCCTGTTGTCGGCGGTTGATCGCGAGCCGAAGGTGCTGCTGATCACCAGCAGTTTTGCCGAGGAGGGCAAATCCACGACTGCAGCAAACCTGGCAACTTCGTTCGCGCAGCGGCAAGAAAAGGTCCTTCTGGTCGATACGGATCTGAGGCGAGGGACAACCCACCTCAAGTTTGGACTCGCCAACCGGGCAGGTTTATCCACTGTCCTGGCGAGAGAGTCTGGTGCGGATGCCTATGAGCACCCGTTACCGGATTTGCCGGGGCTTACTGTGCTTTCGCGTGGGCCTATTGCGCCCAATCCTGGAGAGATGCTTGCCTCTCATGCGATGGAGGATCTGTTGAAACAATGGCGCGCGAACTATGACCGCATCATTCTGGATTCATCCCCGGTGCTCGCAGTCTCCGACTCCCTCAGCCTTGCGACCCAATCAGACATCGTCATGATCCTTGTGCGTTCGGGGGTTACGCGCAAGAAGGCGCTGCTGCGAACGCGAGAGATGCTGCGACGCTCCGGCGTGCATATCTCCGGAGTGGTCATCAATGACGTGGACCTGCGGCTCGAGAACTATTACACCTATTCAAAGCGCTACGGGTATAGCTACAAAAGCAATTATGGCGCAGGCTATGGAGCATCCGATGGCGAAAAATAAGTTTGCGCTGATCTTCGTTCTTTTATTGGCCTATGCTTTGCCTTCGGCATTTGCCTGGGGGCAACGGAATACATATCAAAATACATATCAAACGACAGAAATCTCTCAGGTGCCCCTGACTACGATAGGTCCGGGCGACGCTCTTGATGTCGAGGTCTTCGATACTCCTGAGCTTTCGTTGCCTGATGCCCGAGTGAATCAAAATGGCCAGGTGAACCTCCCGGTGCTTGGCATCGTCGACATTGCAGGGTTAAACGCTACGCAGGCGGCGCGGAAGATTGAAGCCGAGTTGCGCG
Organism: Silvibacterium sp.; assembly: GCA_049799415.1. GTDB lineage: Bacteria > Acidobacteriota > Terriglobia > Terriglobales > Acidobacteriaceae > Silvibacterium. Next base: position 12,694 of record JBARHV010000339.1, on the reverse strand, counting down.
CGCACGGACTCATGCTGGATCCGCATGTGACGGTTTCGGTGGTTGAATATGCGGGACAAGGCGCAACATTTCTGGGCGAGATCAAGGCCCCCGGTGTGTACCCGACACGCGGAAACCTCAGGCTGCTGGATATGATCGCGATGGCGGGAGGGCTTTTGCCGACTGCGGGGAAGATTGTCACCATCGCTCACCGCGACGATCCTCAGCACCCAGTGGCGATTGCGCTGGTTCCCAACGCGCAGGCGCTGGGCTCGCAGCAGAATCCAGTGATTCAGCCTGGGGATACTGTTGTCGTGGGCCGGGCAGGTATTGTTTACATTCTTGGCGCAGTAAATAAGCCAGGCGGTTTTCTTATTGATAATAACGAGCACATTTCCCTTATGCAGGCTCTTACGCTGGCTGGAGGGTGGGACAAGGCAGCCGCTCTCAGCAAGGTGCGCCTGATTCGCAAAGTGCCGGGAGGTCACAAGGAACTGATGCTTGATCTCAAGCATGTGTTGAATGGTCGGCAAGCTGACGTTATGGTGCAGAACGACGATATTCTGTATGTGCCGCCGAGCCTCGGCAAGACAGTCGCATATCGCGGCTTGGAAGCAATCATAACCGCCGCGCAAACCTCGGTTATATACGCGGGGGCTCAGTAGCTTCCAAGCGTATCGCGTATAAGTATGCAGGCAATCCTGGAAAGTGATTGAAGCATGGGAACTGTTCCACAAACCGTTCAACAACTGATATACCAACCGCGGGTTCGCGTGTTTGGCAATGACCTCGCACCTCCAAGGCAGCTCTATATCACGGTGATTCCTGGAATCCTGGCCCTGGCGGGAGCCATAAGCTGGATGATGAGCAATGACCAGGGGATGGTTCTGGCATGCTTCGTGGCTACCGCCGTAGCATTTTTTACATTATGGGACTGGTTGTTTCGGCGCGGGCCGACCCGTTTCTCCACGTTGATGGCGATGGCCCTGTTGATCGGTTACGGCACGGGAACGCTGAATACCTGGATTACCTTGCCGCGCTACTCTCTTACCCTTACCGAAGTGATGGGATTAGGCCCGGGCATACTGGCTCGCGGGCTGGGAGCAGCCCTGGTTTCATCCGCGTCGCTCTATTTTTTAGGGGAAATTTTCGAGAAGCCCATTTTCGGCCGGGATTTTCGCTTTGAAATTGACTCTAAAATGCGCGCGTTGGTTTATACCTGTACCCTCGGAATGCTAGTTGGCTATGCAACCCATTCACTTACGATGGGAAGCGGCCCCGTAGCGTCGGGTGGGCACATCAGCATTTTCGGGGATCTTCTCCTCTGGTTTTATACCCCGCTGACCGCGATTGCCGTTACTAATTTTCTCATCAGCCCAAGTCGAAGACAAAAAGTGCTTGCCGGGCTTTCGTCTTTGATTTTGCTCCTGCTTTTTTCTGTAATGGGAAGAAGAGTCATCATCTATACGGCGATGGAGATTTTGTTTGTAGCTGGGCTTGCAGGCTATCGGGTCAGGGGAATGAGCTTCCGGAAGTTGTTCTTATTGGCAGCCTTGTGCGCCGTCATGGTTGCCTCGGCTCTGACCTTTATGCTGCTCAGGATTGCGGCAGGAAACATTGCTCAAACGCACAAATCTCCGACGCTTGCAAAACAAATTGTGGTTGCCGGCAAAATGGTCAACAAAGGCGGTGCCTATACTCTGGCGGGCAAATCTACACAGAGCAATTTCCAGACGCGCACTTTTGTGTTGGCGTTCATGGCCAATATTCTGGATGCCAGTTCACGGATGACGCCGGCTATGGGGCGCGATGCACTCAGCATGATTGAGCTTTCGATTCCCAGCGTAATTTATCCCGATAAAAATTCCTATTTTTCTGAAGAGGCGCTGGATGACCAACAATTCGGCTTCAGCTATGGCGATGAAGCGAACTCCATTCTTACCGGGGGAGCAACAGACTTTGGGTTCTTTGGGCTGATTGCTTATCCCCTTCTAGTCGTTGTGTTCGTACGCCTTGTCTATGATTTTCTTGCAAGGCGGCTTAAGGTCATTCCACTTATGTTTGTCGTTCTGGCGATTAGCTACAGAATGCTGCAAACTGAAATGACGATTAATTCATATTTGGTGGGCGTGCGTGACAGCATTCTTTTCAGTGTTCTGCTCGCGCTTGTTATGGCGTTGCCCCGCATCCAATTACGCGCTACACCTTGATACTTCTGAGATAGCATTAACTTATGCGAATATGGGATATTTCCAGCGGATGCATGATTGCTCTTCTACTCTGTGGCGCGTCCACGGCATTTGGGCAGAGCGTCTCCGCGAATGTCTCCGCTACTGTATCGGCAGAAGCTGACAGTGGGGCAGTCTCCGCTTTCATCAACCCTATGGTGGCCACTGGAGGCAAGAGTGGCGGTGCAGGCGGCCATGCCTCCTTCCTGGGTCTTAGTGCAGCGGTGGGAGGAGAAAACGGCATTGGCGAGCAAGCCGTCGACGGCGTTGAGGGACAGAACAGCGCGGACACAGGATCCAGTCAAGGTCGCACGTCTTCATTCGGGCTGGGCCGATTCGGGCTGGATCGTTTTCAATTATCTGCTCCGACTGCTTCACAAAAAAAAGCTCTCAGACGACTTTCCGCCTCCACGGCACATCAAGTATCTGCTTTCGGCTATGGTTCAAAGGGCCGCAGTGCGGCGTTAGCGACGATGTACAAAAAAGACGCGGCTGGTACGGGTGATTTAAAGGAGGGACAGGCGCAAAGCTCATACTCGACAATTGCGACATATTCAACCGGCTTTCAGGACAGCACGAGAGGAACTGCGCTGATCAACCCGCCAGATACTGGAACTGCGAGCCCCTTAGATTGGGCTCCCGATGGAATCGATTACGAATTTCCAGATATTCTTCAGGGACAATTTTTAAACCCGACTTTAAGCGGCAGCGGCCTTGCACGCAATAGGGGTGCAAATGAGCGACGAATGAAGCGCATGCATGCTGGTGCTAAAAATACGAGTTCCGATCAGTGGCCTTCTGCCTTGCAGCCCTCGTTATCTGACCAGATACTCAATCCCGCTATTTTGAATCCGCCTGACCTGCAGTCTCCTTTAGAGCGGCTGGATCAGCCTCTCGGCCCGCAATTGGATCAGCCTCTGGGCCCGCAATAGCAGATGCAGGCTGTGAACTGGGCTGATTTCGCCCCTGCATGGCACAGCCTGTATTCTCTTCCAGCCCGGATTGGATTTTAATCCTGGTTCAGACCCGCTCGATTACCAGCGACTCAATCACCACAGGCTTGTTCGGCTTGTCCTGCCCGCTACGGGCTACGCGAGAGATTTTTTCGACAATATCCTGGCCCTCGACAACTTCGCCGAATATCGTGTGCTTGCCGGTCAGCCAGTCTGTGGCCGCAACTGTGATGAAGAATTGCGAGCCGTTGGTGTTGGGTCCGGAATTTGCCATGGCCAGCTTGCCAGCAACGTTGAACTTGTGCGGCGATCCCTTCGTTTCATCCTCGAATTTGTAACCCGGGCCGCCAAAGCCCGTTCCAGCCGGGTCGCCGCCCTGGATCATGAAGTCGGGGATGACGCGGTGGAAGACGCTTCCGTCATAAAGTTTGTCGCTGCTCTTTTTGTTGCCGACGGGATGCGTCCATTCGCGCTTGCCCTCGGCCAGCTCCACGAAGTTTGCAACGGTCTTCGGCGCGTCCTTCTCGAAGAGGCGGGTGACGATCTGGCCTTCACTGGTATTGAAGATTGCGTATGTTCCGGGTTGACGTGACATGGAGATCTCCTTGAGAAAATTATTGCTGAGGATTCGTTGTGGGCGCAGCCGCAGAAGCAGGATTGGAAGGTAAGGGCGGTATGGGCTGGCCATCTTGTACAACCGTGACTTTATTCAGGATCACGGGCTGCAACGGCTTGTCGTGAGCATCGCGCTCGACTTCTGTGATCGACTGGGCGACCAGAACACTGTGGGGGTCGCACTGGCCGAAGATGGTGTAGTGCTGATCGAGGCTGTCATACGGCGCGACCGTGACAAAGAACTGCGATCCGTCAGTATTGGGCCCGGAGTTGGCCATGGCCAGGCGTCCCGGCACATCGAAGTTCAGGTCCGGGTCGAATTCGTCGTTGATGTAATAGCCTGGATCGCCCATTCCGTTGCCGAGCGGATCTCCGCCCTGGACCATAAAATCCGGAATCACACGATGAAAAGCTGTTCCGTCGTACAGGGGCGTATTGTGCATCTTCTGGTGCGTTGCCGGGTTTGTCCAGTCTTTGCTGCCTTCAGCCAGGCCGATGAAATTGGCAACTGTATTCGGGGCTTCCTTTGAAAAAAGCTTGCATGTCATGCGGCCCATGCTGGTGTCGAAGACCACGGTGGGGCCAGTGGGCTGCGGGCTTACATGCGCGGTGGCATCAGGAGAGTCAGGCAGAGACTGGGCTGTGCTCTGCGTTGTGGTTTGAGTCGGGGCCTGGTCCGTGGACGATGAAGACTGCTGTGCGCATGCGCCGAAGGCGATAAGGGAAGCAACAGCAGAGAATAGAAGCGCGCGGCAAATGGGTTTCATTTGATAAGGTTCCAAAGACAGGGTAACGCAGGCAGCCAATCAGGCTCCAGCAAACCAGTGTTTATCGCAGACGGGCTACCGGACTATCCTCTGGTTGCGTTCGGATCGACCTTGAGCTTCGATCCTGTGCTCCATTCGGTGATCGGGGCAATGGTGCGCACGAGGTCGTCACGTTGCTTCCAGCTCGCACGCCAGTAGTCGTGGTTCATCGCGGAGATGACTTCGAGCGGAATCTCCTTGGGGCATGCGCCGGTGCATTCGCCGATGTTGGTGCAGCTTCCGAAAGGCTCAACGTTCATCTGCGCCACCATGCTGAGCGCGCGACGGTCCTGCTCCGGTTTGCCCTGCGGCAGAATGCCGAGGTGGCTGATCTTGGCTCCGGTAAAGAGAGCGGCGGAGGCGTTGGGGCATGCAGCCACGCAGGCTCCGCAGCCGATACAGGCGGCGGCATCCATGGCGCGGTCGGCCGCGTCTTTGCCGACAAGGATGGCATTGCCGTCGGGTGCGTTGCCGGTGGAGACGGAGACGTAGCCGCCAGCCTCGATAATGCGATCGAACGACCGGCGATCAACAACAAGGTCTTTCACAGAGGGAAATGCCGCGGCCCGCCACGGCTCGATGATGAGTTCCTGTCCGTCTTTGAAGTGCCGCATGGTGAGCTGGCAGACGGTAGTCGCGCGCTCGGGCCCATGCGCGACGCCATTGATCATGAAGCCGCAAGAGCCGCAGATGCCTTCGCGACAGTCGTGCTCGAAGGCCACCGGCTCCTCGCCGCGTTCGATCAACGACTCGTTCAGCACGTCAAGGCATTCGAGCATGGACATTTCCGCGTTAACGTCGCTCATCGCGTAGCTGACGAACTTGCCTTTGTCGGTGCGCGATTTCTGCCGCCAGATCTTCAATGTCAATTTCATTTACTTGTAGCTCCTCTGGCTGGGATGAACGTAGTGGAATTCCAGTGGCTCTTTGTGCAGCGTTGGCGCACCGGACGGTCCGTTGTAACCCCATGCGGCGACATAGGAATAATGCTCGTCGTCGCGCTGCGCTTCGCCGTCGGGCGTCTGATACTCCTCGCGGAAGTGGCCGCCGCAGCTCTCGTTGCGCTCGCGCGCATCGATGCACATGAGCTCGCCAAGTTCGAAGAAATCGGCCACGCGGCCCGCTTTTTCCAGGCTCTGGTTGAGGTCGTCTCCGCTGCCGGGCACCGTCACGTTCTGCCAGAACTCATCGCGCAGTGTGCGAATCTGGCCGATGGCGGTCTCCAGGCCCTGCGCGGTGCGGGACATGCCGCAATGGTCCCAGACGATTTTGCCAAGTTCGCGATGGAAGGAGTCAACCGTGCGCTTGCCTTTGATCGAGAGCAGCTTATCGATCGTCTGCTGAACCGCGGCAACAACGTTCTGCACCTCGCTGTGCGACTCATCCACCTTCGCGAACCTATTCGTCGCAATATAGTTGCCGACTGTGTAAGGAATGATGAAGTAGCCGTCGGACAGGCCTTGCATGAGGGCGCTGGCGCCAAGACGGTTGGCTCCGTGATCGGAGAAATTCGCCTCGCCTGCGACGAAGAGGCCGGGGATGGTGCTCTGCAGGTTATAGTCCACCCACAGGCCGCCCATGGTGTAGTGGATGGCGGGGTAGATGCGCATGGGAACCTTATACGGATTCTCGTCGGTAATGCGCTGGTACATATCGAAGAGATTGCCGTAGCGCTCACGGATGGTGTGCTCGCCGAGCCGGTTGATGGCATCGGTAAAGTCGAGGTAAACGCCCAGGCCGGTTTCGCCTACGCCACGTCCTTCGTCGCAGACATTTTTGGCGTTGCGCGAGGCGACGTCGCGAGGCACGAGATTTCCGAAGGCCGGGTAGCGGCGCTCAAGATAATAGTCGCGCTCCTCGGCGGGGATTTGATTGGGTGGCCGCTTGTCGCCCTTCTGCTTCGGGACCCAGATGCGGCCGTCGTTGCGAAGCGATTCGCTCATGAGCGTGAGCTTCGATTGATAGTCGCCGGAGACGGGAATGCAGGTGGGGTGAATCTGCGTGAAGCAGGGGTTGGCGAAGAGCGCGCCGCGCTTGTGCGCGCGCCAGCTTGCGGTAACGTTCGAGCCTTTGGCGTTGGTGGAGAGGTAATAGACATTGCCGTATCCGCCGCTGGCGAGAATCACCGCATCGCCGATATGGACATCCAGCTCACCGGTGATCAGGTTGCGGCTGACGATGCCGCGCGCCTGTCCGTCGATGACGATGAGATCCAGCATCTCAGTGCGCGGAAACATGGTTACGGTGCCTTCGTGAATCTGGCGTTCGAGCGCCTGATAGGCGCCGAGCAGAAGCTGCTGACCCGTCTGGCCGCGCGCGTAAAAGGTGCGTGAGACCTGCGCTCCGCCAAAGGAGCGATTGGTGAGCGAGCCACCGTATTCGCGCGCAAAGGGAACTCCCTGCGCGACGCACTGGTCGATGATCTTGACGCTGTTCTCGGCGAGGCGGTAAACATTGGCTTCGCGGGCGCGGAAGTCGCCGCCCTTCACCGTGTCATAGAAGAGCCGGTAGATGCTGTCGCCGTCGTTCTGGTAGTTCTTTGCAGCGTTGATGCCGCCTTGCGCGGCGATGGAGTGCGCGCGACGCGGCGAATCCTGAAAGCAGAAGCACTCGACCTTATAGCCAAGCTCGCCGAGCGACGCGGCGGCCGAGGCTCCGGCGAGGCCCGAGCCTACGATGAGGATGGTGTGCTTGCGCTTGTTCGCGGGGTTGACAAGCTTCATATCGAAGCGGGATTTGTCCCACGCTAGTTCAATCGGGCCGGAAGGAATTCTTGCGTCGAGTGTCATTTACTTTACGAGCCCCGTTACTACGCTGATCGGAATGGAAATGTATCCGAGGACAATGAGAACGGCGATGAGCAAGGCCGCTTTCTTCAACAATGGAGTGTGCCGGGGATGGTTGTATCCGACGGATTGGAACATGCTCCATAGACCGTGACGCAGATGCAAGCCGAGCAGGATAATGGCGAAGATATACCACGCCGCAACCCACCAGACCTGAAAGCCCGTCACCAGATTGTGATAAACATCGCCCGCGATGAACGTCGCTTCGGGGTGAATATATCCAGCGGTGAACTGGAGCAGGTGAAAGATGAGAAAGGCCAGAACGATGGGGCCGCTCCAGTACATGGTGCGCGAGGCGTAAGAGGAGTTGATGGCCTCCTTGCGCGAGTAGCCGACAGGCCGCGCCTTCTTATTGCGCAGGGCAAGCTGCACGGTGGCCGTGATGTGCAGGACCACCGAAACGATGAGAACGATGCGGATGATCCAGAGCAGCGTGCTGTCAAAGTGCAGAAACTCTGCATAGGCGTTGATTCTTGCCCGGCCGTCAAATATCAGCAGGTTTCCCAGCAAATGGCCAATGATGAAGAGGAACATGATGGCGCCGGTCACGGCCATGACGACCTTTTTCCCGTTCGTCGACTGCCAGAAATTCGGCGCCCGGTGCCGGCTTACGTCAACTGCGCTTGCGCTCATTGGAGTTCCCAAGTCTTAGGTAGAAGAAGCATTTACGTCCTGATCCTCTTGGTATTTTACTGCGCTGCCGGCTCGGGCGAATCGGCCCAGCGCCGTTGCGAGCACACGGTGAACGTCGATGCAGCCGGTTGATGCATCCAGGCTGCCCGGACGCGGCCCAGGTGTTTGAACCGCTGTTGAGACTGTGGAAGTGTCAACCCTTATTATTGGTTCGTTGAGTGGCGAGCGTCAAGGAAGCAGGTTTGACGGTGGTGGGTCAGTTTCCGGTAAGCCGGCTAACGGTTACACGCCCAAGTGGTGGATCACTTCCGGATAGCCCGTTAATCGGGAGCGACAAGGAAGCGTTGACCTTATACGAAGCTCGATGAGTGCATTGGCGATTTAGCGGCAATCGAGCCAGGAGTGAGGGGGCCGAGAAGTGTGCCGGAGATCGCGGAACAAATTGGCGCACCCTTTATGGGGCCAGGTCTACAAAGAGGGCAACATATGGATCCTTACTGACAACGCGGAACGTATGTCCTTTACCCGTCAGGTCCTCAGCGAGAAGTATGCGGCCCGGCTCCGCGTATGTTTTCTGGCCATCGGACGCGTCTATCTCGGCTCGACCGCTCAGAGTCGCTACATAGCGCCGCGCATCGGCATTGTGCCAATCCTCGAAGGAACCTGTACCGGACCGGACGACGAAAGCTTTCGTTGCATGCGCCGGTTCCGACAGTTCTGTGATGGCTTTGCTTCCCGCCTCGGGCGTAAAGCCGGGCGTAGCGGTCAGCTTCAGTTCGATTTCATCGATATGGGTCAATCCATCTGGCCCAGTGTATAGGCGAGTCGCCATGACGGGCATATTCGGCTGAGCGGCTAAGACAGACCTCTGATGATTCATGCTGTAAAAGAGTAGTGGAGAAACGGCGAATGCTCCAGCTACGACGATGCGCGCCTTGAAGTGCATCCTTCCCTCCTGTGGTGAAAACCAGCATATCCCAAAGCGCCAATGCGCTCACAATTGAGAAGCACAACGAAAATCGCAAATGTCAGCGACACGTGAATGGGGCTAAGCCGGGGCAGGAACTTAACTCTCATTTGCCAGACATAGCAAGTAGCAGCGCGCGCAGTGCCTTTCCGCGATGGCTGATATCGTGTTTCGTGGCCAGGTCGATCTCCGCCATGGTTTTGCCGAGGGCCGGCAGGTAAAAGAGGGGGTCATAGCCAAAGCCGCCCTCGCCGCGCGGCTGGGTGAGGATTTCGCCTTCGACGGCTCCCTCTCCAGTGAACAGGCAGAGACCGTCGCGGGCAGCGGCGAGGACGCAGCGGTAGCGGGCGCGGCGTTGATCTGCCGGAACGTTCTTAAGTTTCGATAGCAGGTACAGGTTGTTACTATGGTCCGTGCTGGAAAGTCCACTGGTGGAAGGTTCGCTTGCCTGGAAGCCAGCGTCAGCGGCGTAGCGTGCGGAGCGGACTCCCGGTTCGCCGTGGAGTGCATCGACTTCAAGACCGGAGTCGTCGGCGAGGACCATCTCTCCGGGCGCGAAGCGGCTGTAGTAGACGGCCTTGAGGCGAGCATTCCCTGCGAAGGTCGGCTCGTCCTCAACGGGCGCGGGGATTTCGCTGAGTCCGGGCAGTGGCTCAATGCCAATGTCGGAAGTCTCCGCAGCGACGGCGAAGTCGCGCAGCTTGCCGGGATTGCTCGTGGCTACATACAGCCTGGTCATTTCTCTAATGTACGAGACCTCAACGCAGTCGGCGCGAAGCGCGTGTCGCTGGACGCGAAGTCCTCACCAGGGCTGGTTCTTCCAGATTAGCGGGATGTACCAGGTTGCCAGAAACCACGAGAGCAGGAAGAGCAGGACCATGGCCAGCAGGCTCCAGTAGAAGAGCTGAACGGGCAGGGTAGAGGTGAGCGTCGGGTTGGATTCGGGCGAGTGCTGCATCGCATCCTCGCGGAAGAGAATGCCGCTCGCGAAGCAGACGCAGGCGGCCATCGCGATACTGAGCAGTGAGCCGGCAAGGCGGTCTTCCCATGAACTGCCGGGTACGAAGAAGGCGCTGCCCATCAGGGCATAGAGCGCGAGGATACTTGCGCCGAAGGAGACGAATTTGCCCAGCTCAAGTACCATGACTAGCCGTCAAGGCATACGCGCCTTCGGCGCCATTCTTGCTGTCATGACGCCGTTAGCTCCCGTGGATGTCTTTGAGCGCGGGGTAGATCTTGCGGTACGCCTTATACCCTTCAGAATAACGCTGAACGGTTGCGGGGTCAGGCTCGATCTGCTGCGCGACCTTGATGGCTGCGGCGCAGGCGGCTTCGAGACTCGGCCAGCCCTTTGCGCCTACTCCGGCGAGCAGGGCCGCTCCGAAGGCTGCGCCCTCTTCGGCCACGAGGATGTCGGATGTGTATCCATAGACAGCAGCCTGAATTTCGCGCCAGAGCGGGCTGCGCGCGCCGCCTCCGCCGAGGCGCACGCCTTTGACGGGGATGCCGAGCTCAGCGAAGAGGGTGAAGGTGTCTTTGAGCGAATAGGCAACGCCTTCGAGCACGGCGCGGACGAGATGGCCGCGTGTATGTCCGGCGATAAGGCCGACAAATGCGGCGCGGGCCTGTGAGTCGAGATGCGGCGTGCGTTCGCCGAGCAGATAGGGCGTCCAGAGCAGGCCGTCACTGCCCGCAGGCACCTGGGCCGCAGCGGCGGTGAGCGTGTCGTAATCGACGCCGGGAGCGATGGTGTCACGCAGCCAACGCAGCGAGAGTCCCGCGGCCTGGGTTACGCCCATCACATGCCAGCGTCCGGGGACGGCGTGGCAGAAGGTGTGCAGGCGTCCGAGCGGATCGCGTGTGGGCGCGGCGGTCGCGGCAAAGACCACGCCGGAGGTTCCGATGGTAGCTGAGACCGAGCCGGGTTCGAGGACGCCCATGCCGATGGCTCCCGCGCCCTGATCGCCCGCGCCGGCGACGACGGGGGTTCCATCGGCGAGGCCGGTTGCGGCTGCGGCGGTGAAGGAGATGCGCGCGCAGATGTCCGGCGACTCGAACAGTTGCGGCAGCCATGCTTCGGGAATGCCTGCGGCTTGCGCCACTTCGGTAGACCAGCGGCGATGGGCAACGTCGAGCACCAGCGTGCCGGAGGCCTCCTGCACATCCATAGCGTAGGTTCCGGTAAGGCGGTAGCGGACGTAATCCTTGGGGCAGAGGACGTGCGCGATGCGGGCAAAGATTTCCGGCTCATGCTGGCGCACCCACAGTAGCTTGGTGAGGGTGAAGTTAGGCAACGCGGGGTTGGCGGTGAGCTCGATGAGGCGCTCGCGGCCAATCGTCCTGTGCAGCCAGTCACATTGCTCATCGGTCCGCTGGTCGCACCAGATCAGCGACGAGCGCAACACGTTGCCATCTGCATCGAGCATGACGGCCCCGTGCATCTGGCCGGTGAGGCCCACGGCATCCACTTTTGCTCCGCTGGTTGCGAGCATCTCGCGGATGGCCTGCTGCGCGGCGCGCCACCAGTCTTCGGGGTCCTGCTCGGCCCAGCCGGGCTGCGGGCTGCGAAAGGGCGCGTGTTCGGCGGAGGCTGAAGCCACAAGTATGCCCTGCGCGTTGACGAGGACGGCGCGCGTACCGCCAGTCCCGATGTCGAGCCCGAGAAACACGAAGAAATCTCCTGAACTAAAGCGTTGTACTGCGAGAATAATGTATCACTTCAGGGAAAAGAAAATCCCGAACCTTTCGATTCGGGATTCCTTCTGTGAGTTTAAGATCATCTGCTACTGGAGACGTTTCATGACTTCCGCAAGCACTTCCTTCGACGGACGGGTACGCTCCTGGGGCAGCGTGGCCAGCGGTTCATCGACCATGTTGAGCAGGTCGGTGAAGCTGGGCTTTTCCGTGTCCACGTAGAAGACGCCGGTGAGCACTTCGCCGCGGTTGTGCGCCTCCATGAGCGCCTTGACGGCGGCTACGCGATCGGTGGGGTCGTAGCTCTCGTGCAGCTTGCGCAGACGGAGGTGCGAGCCGTCGTGCATGGTGACGTCGTAAGTGGTGCCGGCGTCGTAGTCGATGGCGATGTCCTCGAAGTGGGGAACAAAGCCGACTTCGGAGATGGCCTCTTCGTGCTCCTGCATGTACTTGTAGCTCTTGGTTGAGCCTTCGTGGTCGTTGAAGGTGACGCAGGGCGAAATCACATCGAGCATGACCGTGCCTTTGTGCGCGATGGCAGCCTTGAGCATGGCGAGGAGCTGCTTCTTGTCTCCGGAGAACGAGCGGCCCACAAAGGTTGCGCCGAGCTGTACGGCAAGGGCGCAGGTATCGATCGCGGGAAGATCGTTGATGACTCCGGTCTTAAGCTTGGAGCCGATGTCGGCGGTCGCGGAGAACTGGCCCTTGGTGAGGCCGTAGACGCCGTTGTCTTCGATGATATAGATGAGGGGCAGATTGCGGCGCATGAGATGCGCGAACTGGCCCATGCCGATGGAGGCGGTGTCTCCATCGCCGGAGACGCCGATGGCCGACATGGTTTTGTTGGCCAGCAGCGCGCCGGTGGCGACGGACGGCATGCGCCCGTGAACACTGTTGAAGCCGTGCGAGCGCGACAGGAAATAAGCCGGGCTTTTTGAGGAGCAGCCGATGCCTGAGAGCTTCATCACGCGCT
>JBARHV010000338.1:0-19397 GCA_049799415.1 Silvibacterium sp. | reverse complement strand
TCCCGGAACGCCCTGCTCCACCGTCGCGTTGCACAGCACTCGCGTGTTACCCACCTCGATCAGCACCGACCCCTCAGCCGTCGCCACAAAGTTCGGCGTCAGCCGGACCGCCCGCAGCGCAGAGGCAGCACGATCCCCGGCGCGAAAGAATTGTTTTGCGTTGTTCATCCTCAGCATTGTACGGGTTCTGGAGCCGGCCCAGCCCAGAGCCGCACATCACGTCCCAATCTGAACCTGCCCCAAAACGGAACTACAGCCGATCCGTATCTATAACCAACTTATAATCAATTGTTTATGGCTCACACCCTCTCCAAACTTGCCCCATTTTGGGACAACTGGCATGATCGCCGTCCGAACTCTCCTAAGCCAATAAACCCTGTATCTACTATGAATTACAAATTCAATTCCACTTTGGCACGCCGCGTGTACTTAGCAGTGGCAAGGAAGCCGGACTGGCGGCAACTCCAGGGTCGCACCCGGCTTCCGAGTCCCGAAAGGAAATGCCTCCATGCCCGCTCTTGCAAAAGCTCCGGTACGTCTTCCCCGCTTCGTTCCCCATATCCACTCCGGAGCCGGCGCAGGAGCGGGCACAGGGGCGGACACAGGGGCGGGCGCTTTTTCCAGGCTCCCGTCCGCTCCCCAACCGCAGCCCGTTTCCAGCCTTGCTCTGTGTGCCCAGGCCGCCGCGCTTCCAACAGAAAGTCCGGATCACCTCGCGCACGACGCCCGCAACATCCTGTCCGGCCTCATGCTCTACAGCGAATTGCTGGCTGCGCCCGGTGTCCTCGCAAAACAGCACGGCCACTATGCGCAGGATCTCCAGGGCATCGTCAAAGATGCCATACAGATCGTCGAGCGCATGGCCGCCACACAGCCGCCCGCATCGACTTCAGAAGTACAGGCCTTTCCCACCACCTCGCCCACTGCCACACCCGTCTCGCTGCCCACCGTGCCGGTCACCGACGCCGCCGAAACACTGCGTCAACTGCAGCCGCTGCTCTCTGCCATCGCCGGACCGGCCATCAGGCTCTCCATCGCCACCATGCCCTGTGTTGGGCACACTGCCCTTGCCGTCGAAGACCTCACCCGCGTCCTGGTCAATCTCGTGCGCAACGCCGCTGACGCCATGCCCGCCGGAGGCCGCATCCGCATCACCGCGCAGTACGGCGACGGACTCAGCTTTCTCGATGCCGGCCCCATCGCCCCATTTCCCCCGCGCAGCGTCCTCATCGCCGTCGCCGACAATGGTCCCGGAATCCCCGCCGCGATGCGCGAGCAGGTCTTCGACCTCGGCTTTACCACCCGCAAAACAGCCGCGGACTGGCCCGCGCCCCGCCGCCGCGGTCTTGGACTCAGCATCGTCCGCAACCTTGTCCAGGCCGTCAGCGGTGAGGTGCGTGTCACTCCAGCACAGCCGCGCGGCGCACGCTTCGAAATCAGCCTGCCGCTGGTTCAAACCGCAGGCGAACCCATTACTTCCGGAACGTGTCCCAACCCGCTCAACAGCGCATTTGCTGCTGACTCCAGTGTGCAAGGCTGCATAGAATGCCAGTAACCGACACACATACAACTATGGCCAACCACGTCCCGCTCCCCATTCGCTCCGGACGGATGCACGTCCTGATCGTCGATGAAGACTCCGCCGTACGCTCGGCCTGCTGCGAAATCGCCACCTCGCGCGGCTTTGTCCCTTACGGCATCGACAACCTTACCGCCGCCCGCAGCCTGCTGCGCGGCAACAGCGTCGATATTCTCGTCCTTGACCTCAAGTCGCCCGCCGGAGCCGGCCTGGAGCTGCTCGAAGAGGTCAAGCTGCTGCATCCCGAAATCGCCGTCATCGTTATGACCGCCTTCGCCACCGTGACCTCGGCGGTCGAAGCCATGCGCACCGGAGCCAACGACTACCTCACCAAGCCCTTCGCGCTCGACGATCTGGCCGCCGTGCTCGACCGCGCCGCCGAACGCCGCAGCGTGGATACCGCCAGCCGCCGCCTCCGCGAAAAACTGCGCGGGCAGCAAGGCCTCGGCAACCTCATCGGCAGCAGTCCGGAGATGGAGAAGATCTACCGCATCCTCTCCAAGGTCGCGCAAACCACACATCCCGTGCTCATTCTCGGCGAGAGCGGAACCGGCAAGGAGCTGATCGCGCGCTCCATCCACTCGAACGGCTCCGCCGCCTCCAAGCCTTTTCTGCCCGTCGACTGCGGTTCGCTGGTGCCCACGCTGATCGAGAGCGAGCTGTTCGGCTACGTCAAGGGCGCATTCACCGGTGCCACGCGCAACAAAGACGGCCTGCTGGCCTCCGCCGAAGGCGGCACGGTCTTTCTGGACGAGATCGGCGAGATGCCCCTCGACCTCCAGGCCAAGCTGCTGCGTGCCCTGCAGGAAAAAGAGATTCGTCCCGTCGGCGCAACCCATCGCGTCCCCATCAACTGCCGCATCCTCGCTGCCACCAATCGCGATCTGTCCGTCATGGTTGAGCAGGGCCGCTTCCGCAAGGACCTCTATTACCGCCTCAATGTGGTGGCCCTGCGAATTCCTCCCCTGCGCGACCGCCGCGAAGACATTCCGTTGCTCGCCGCCCACTTCCTCAACCGCATGAACAAGAAAAGCAGCGCCAAATACGTCCTCTCCGACGACGCGCTGCGCACCATGAGCGAGTATGCGTGGCCGGGAAACGTGCGTGAGCTCGAAAACTCCATCGAGCGCGCCTGCGCCCTCTGCTCCGGCCCCGTGCTTCGTTTAGGAGATCTGCCCACCCAGCTTCAGGACTTCCACCTGCACACTTATCGCACGGTTACCGCGGGCGCCGAGAACTCAGCTGCCGCGTCCTCCGATGTCACACCGCTGGCCGATCTCGAACGCCAGGCCATTCTCGACACCCTGCGCCAGCTCAACGGCGACAAGCTCACCACCGCCCGGCTGCTCGGCATCGGCAAAACCACGCTCTACCGCAAGCTCAAGGAATATGGCATCGGCGAAATCGCCGGCTTATAGAGAAAACGCAGAATATTTTTGACTAAGTAGTTTGAACCCGTAGAAGGAACTCCCATGCCCCAGCCAACGTCATCCGAACACGTTCTTCCCAAAAGCACTCAGCCCGAAAACGTTCTTCTCGTCACCGCCATCGCCGGAGCCGAAAACTGCGCCGCCGTCGTCTCCAAGCAATTTGGCCTCGCCGTCGAAACCGTCTCCAGCCGCAAAGATGCGCTCGCCGCCCTGCGCCGCTGCAATTACTCGATCGTCGTGCTCGACAATTCGCTGCTCGAAGCCGCCGCGGGCGATGCCGATGCTGTCTTCAAGCACTCCGGCCTCGCCATTCCCCTCGAAATCAACTTCGCCATCTCCGGATGCGGCCGCCTGGTACGCGAGATTCGCGCTGCCCTCAGCCGCCGCCAGTTGGAGCAGGCCGTCGCCGCGCGCGCCGCCGCCACTTCGCTCGAAAGCAATCTGCGCGACACCGTAGCCGGACTGCTGCTGCAATCGCAACTCGCGCTGGCCGAGCCGTCCGTCCCGCCACAGTTGGCCGACAAACTCAAGCTCATGGTCGAGCTGGCCGGAAGCCTCCGTCGGAAGCTGGACGCCTCCGCATAACAAAACCGCCCTGCGCGGGCGGCGGTGCTGGCCGCACGGGCCTTGGGACTGGGTAAGAGATCATCCCAAAAGCCGGATGATCTCTTACCCAGTCAAAATCCTCGCTTCCCCAAAATCTGCGACTGGTTCAGGCCGGGTTATTTTGACGCGAAGCGTATCAGGCCCAGCGAAAGAGGTCGGGCAGGCTGGTCTTCAGCCCCTTTGCAACCTTTTCGATATTCACCAGAGAAGGATTTCGCGTGACGCGCTCAATTCCGCTGTAGCATGTCCGATGTAATCCGCACCGTTCCGCCGCCTCTTCCTGATTGATCTCATGCTCCTCGCGAATGCGACGGATGGCACGGCCAAACCGAATGTGAATATCGAGCGGCATCAACTGTCACGGTCTAAGCCAACAGCCGATGAGGACACATTCAATGAGTCACATAGGTTTACACTTGCAGGTATCCGGCTCGGGCCATCCCAAAAGGTCGAGGGCTGCCGCTTTGCGGAAGCATGAAATGACAGTAATGAGAGCACGATTCTTTAGTCTGTGTGCAATTCTGGCCCTGGTGCTGTGTGTTTCCACCGCGTGGGCGCAGTCCAACTCTACGACAGCTACCCAGAGCATCGCCACTCTCAAAGAGCAAGCAGCCAGCGGCGACGCAGTCGCACAAGGCCATCTTGGCGATCTGTCCTATTACGGTCGCGGCGTGCCCCAGAATTATACTCAGGCAGCGACCTGGTATCGCAAGGCGGCTGACCAGGGTGACGCAACCTCACAGTGGAGTCTTGGGTACGCATACGATATTGGCCGTGGTGTACCCCAAGATTACGCTCAGGCTGAAATCTGGTATCGCAAGGCGGCTGACCAGGGACTTGTATACGCGCAATGGAGCCTTGGATCAATGTATTCTGACGGCCACGGGATACCGCAGGACTACTTTCAAGCGGCTATGTGGTATCGCAAAGCTGCCGATCAGGGACTTGCAGAGGCGCAGTCACAGCTTGGCTGGCTGTACGAAAACGGCCATGGTGTGCCGCAAGACTACGCTCAAGCCGCCATGTGGTATCGCAAAGCTGCCGATCAGGACGATCCTTTGGCACAATGGAGTCTTGGCTCACTGTATGAATTGGGTCACGGCGTACCACAAGATTACGCGGAAGCGTATTTCTGGCTGGATCTTGCCGCAACGGGCAAAATTGCGGCAGTCAAACAGGAAGACATAGATAAAATTCGGGACGAGACCGCTTCACACCTGACAGAGACAGAATTGAACCACGTGCAGGAGCGAGTGCGGGAATGGGCTGAGATCCACCCCTCCAAGGCAGCCCCGCAATAGAATCTACACCGCCTAAGTCCGCCTAGTTATTTTTGGCCTCAGTTTTCCATAGAACCTTCCCAGATTGCCAATCATAGATCCAAATCCTTGCGAATTGGCTGTTTTGGAGTTGCCCCTCAATGTCTCGGTTATTCCAGAGTAAGTAGTCGCAGATGGTGTCCGTGTACGGACCTTGTCTCCAGTAATAGAGCAACAGGTCAATAGGAATATCATTTGTTTCGTATTCTTTCTTACATTTCTGCTTCAACATCTTCGCAAGTGGATCGACTTGAGAGAGCGCACAACCAGAGACCATTCCTGTTTTCCGTGAGCGGTCGATGTTTCTCGCAAGTCCCTCATCCACGATCTCGCCGAGTTCAAAGTAGTAATCGTGACCATCAATTGAAGTGCGAACATCTGGCCGCGGTGGACACTCGTTGTCGTGCTTATAAGGATCGGCTACAAGACCCGTCGCATTCGCAAAGCTGATGAACACACGGCTTTCCGCCGTCTGTTGTTTTTGATTGGGATTAAGGGACTCCCACAATGCCTCCCTTTGGGCCACATTATTCTTCTGGCCTGTTCTTTCGAGCATCAATCTTACCAACTGTTCGACTGCGCTATCCATGGCTTATCGTACCGCCTTTGGCTTTCTGTCGAGTTACCATAAATGAATGGCCCCTTCCCACCCGCGCGCCGTCGTCAGCCTCTCCGGAGGCATGGATTCCGCCGTCTGCGCGGCCATCGCCGCCCGGGACTACGACACCTACGGGCTGCACTTCAGCTACGGCCAGCGCACCGAAGGACGAGAGCTGCAATCGGCCCGCGCCATCGCCGAAGCGCTTGGCCTGCAAGACTTTCTACACCTCAATCTCGACCTCTTCCGCCGCATCGGAGGCTCCGCCCTCACCGACCCGGCCATCGCCATCCCCAAAGCCCAGGAGCACGACCCCATCGGTGAATCCATCCCTGTCACCTATGTTCCGTTTCGCAACGCGCACTTCCTATCTGCGGCGGTCAGCTGGGCTGAGGTTCTCGGTGCGGAGACCATCTTCATCGGCGCCGTTGAGCAGGACAGCTCCGGCTACCCCGACTGCCGGCCCGCATACTATGACGCCTTTCAGCAGCTCATCCGCACCGGCACCCGCGATGGAAGCATCACAATGACCACGCCGCTCATCCATCTCCGCAAACGGGAGATCGTGAAGCTCGGCCTTGAACTGCAAGCGCCATTCCATTTAACTTGGTCGTGCTATTCGAGTGCGGAAGCTGCCTGTGGCGAATGCGAGAGTTGCGTGCTCCGCCTGCGTGCGTTTCGCGAGGCCGGCACGCGCGATCCTATTCCCTATGCTCAGGCGGTTTTGTAACACGGCGGCCGAACAGACCTGGCGCCGGGAAGTTAAGATTCTGAAGGAGAGAAAACATCATGCGTAAGACAAAACTCTGGCTGGCATCGCTTCTTGCGGCCCTGCTCGTCATCGCCGCGGCGCCATCCCTTCTCGCTCAAAACACGGGCAAGATTCATGGCCACGCACAGGACCCGCTCGGCGTCGCCATGCCGAACCTGCCGGTGCAGTTGAGCCTCGATGGGGGCCAAACCGCCAAGTACACCTTCACGACCGACGCCAATGGCGACTACAAGGGCGAAGGCATCGCTCCCGGGACCTACTCCGTCACTCTTCTCAACGCGGACAAGAAGACCGTCGACCGCTTCAACGATGTCAAGGTCACGACGGGGGCCGACACCCAGCAGGACTTCGACCTGTCGCGTCCCGAGTATGTTGCCAAGATGACTCCCGAACAGAAAAAGCAGCTGGAGGTGGCAAAGGCCAAAAATGCCACGATTTATAAAGAAAATGCGCAGATCAAGAACCTGAATGCCGACCTCGTTGCGGCGCGCAAGGACAACGACAGTAAAAATTATGCCCAGGCCGACGCGCTGATGACCCGCGACACGACAGCCAAGCCAGATGCAGCGGTTCTATGGGTAGAACTCGGCAAAGCGCAGAAGGGCGAAAATAAGCTCCCCGATGCGGAGACTTCGCTGAAGAAGGCCATCGAGGTCGATACAGCATCCAAAAAGCCGAATCTTGACGTCGAGGCCGCCGCCGAAAACACACTGGGCGAGATTCTGGCCGCAGAAGCCAAGATTCCCGACTCCCAGGCTGCGTATGAAGCCGCCGTCAAGGACGATCCTAAAAATGCCTCCATGTACTACGGCAATGAGGCCATCATGATGGATCGCGCCAACAATATCGACGCGACCGTGGCCGCTGCCGACAAGGCCATCGCCGCCGATCCCAGTAAGCCGATCCCCTACTACCTGAAGGGTAAGGCGCTCATCAACAAGGCGACGGTCGACAAAGCGGGAAAGATCACCGCGCCCGAAGGATGCGCCGAAGCCTACCAGAAGTATCTCGACCTCGACCCCAACGGGCCCTTCTCCGCAGACGCAAAAGCGATCCTCGCGCAGTTGGGAACCACGGTCCACACCACCTACAAGGCCGGCAAGAAGAGCTAAGTCTGCCTGCTTTTTCACGAGAAAGGACGCTCCCCGGGAGCGTCCTTTCTCTTTCGCATACAATTTGCGTTGTGAATTCCGCCGGTAGAAATTCATTGGTCCTGAGTTACGAAGATGCAGCGCGCACCGTGCGCGAACAGGCCGCGACCCTGCGCCCCTCGCGCATCGAAACTGCAACCCTGCTCGAAAGTCTCGACCGCACGCTCGCCCAGCCCGTCGTTGCCGACCGCGACCAGCCTCCATTTGCCCGCTCCACGCGCGACGGATTCGCCTGCCGCTCCGCCGATCTCGCCGCATCCAGGCCGCTTGCACTCACGGGCCGCCTGCGCGCTGGCGAAATCTGGACCGGGCCGAACCTCCAACCTGGCCAGACCATCGAGATCATGACCGGAGCGCCGGTTCCAGAAGGAGCCGACTGCGTGCTCATGGTCGAGCACGCCGGCATCGAAGGCCTGCATGTCACTCCAACGCGAACCCTCCCGCCGGGAGAAAATATCGTTCCCGCCGGAGCCGAAGCCCGCACCGGCGCAACGCTCATCGAGCCGGGCACGCGCATCGGCCCGCAGCACATCGCACTCGCCGCGGCCTGCGGATACGAAACCGTCTCCGTCTATGCCCCGCCGCGCGTGGCCATCCTCGCTACCGGAGACGAACTTGTTCCTCTCAACCAGCAACCGCTGCCCTACCAGATCCGCAACTCCAACAGCTACTCGCTCGCCGCGCAGGTCGCGCGCTACGGAGGCCGTCCCATTCTCCATCCCGCCGTGCGCGACTCTCTTGAGAGCAGCGAAGCCGCCATCCGCGCCGCGCTCGACTGCGATCTGCTCATCCTCTCCGGTGGAGTCTCCATGGGGAAATACGATTTCGTCGAGCAGGCGCTCGCCAACCTCAGCGCGGAATTCTTCTTCACCGGAGCACGTATCCAGCCCGGCAAACCAGTCGTCTTCGGCAAACTCCCCGCATCCTCGGCAAACGAGAGCCGCTACTTCTTCGGACTCCCCGGCAATCCCATCTCCACGCTCGTCACCTTCACGCTCTTCGCTGCGCCGCTGCTCGCCGCGCTGACCGGAGCAAAAGAAATGGGCCCGCAATTCGCACAGGCACGCCTCACTCACAAGATCGAAGCGAAGCCCAACCTCACCCGCTTCCTGCCCGCGCGTCTCGAATCAAGCGCGAAGGAGGCAACCATCCAACTCATCCCCTGGCAAGGCTCCGGAGACCAATCCGCCGCCGCCAAAACAAACTGCTTCCTGGTCGCGCCGGAGAACGCCGAACTTAACCCAGGAGATGCGGTAACCTTTCTGCGGCTCTAGTTCCGCGACCAGCGGGAGCGGCCGCCAAAGCAGTTTTGAGATGGCGCCGAAGGCGCGTGCGCCTGGACGGCCAGTCCCTGTACGCTGTCTTTATGAAGCTTTCGCATTACGACAACAAAGGCCAATCCCGCATGGTCGATGTGAGCGGCAAACCGGCCACGCATCGCACCGCGCAAGCAAGCGCCTTCGTCGCCATGTCCTCAAAGGTCCTCAAGGCGCTTCCCACCAATCCCAAGGGCAATCCATTGGAGATCGCGCGCTTCGCCGGAATCCAGGCCGCCAAGCGAACCTCCGACCTGATCCCCATGTGTCACCCGCTACCGCTCACGCACGTCGATGTTTCGACAAAGGTTGTAAAAGGCGGCATCGAGATCCATGCCACAGCCGCAACCACCGCGCCCACAGGAGTAGAAATGGAAGCCCTCACCGCAGCCTCCATCGCCGCGCTCACTATTTACGACATGTGCAAGGCGCTGGACAAGGGCATCGTCATCCGCGAAGTCCTGCTCAAGAAAAAAAACGGAGGCAAGAGCGGCGACTACCAGCGTTAGCCCTGGTTTGCGGAAGCCAGGTACACCCCAAACCACTCCCGCTCATCCGTCCAGCAGCGCTCCATCTGGAACCCGGCCCGCTCCACAATCGAAGCGACCTTCTCGGAAGTAAATTTGTAGCTGTTTTCGGTGTGAATGGTCTCGCCGCGCCCGAACCGCACTTCCAGGTCAAGAGACGGAACCGTGACAAACTGCGCGATCAGGCTCTCCAGATGCATCTCGATCCGCGAATGCTCCTCATTCCAGCGCGCCCTGTGCCGAAACAGCCGCGTGTTGAAGTTCGCGCCCAACTCGCGGTTGATGCGCGTCAGCATGTTCTTATTGAACTCCGCTGTAATGCCGTCCGCGTCGTCATAGGCAAGCAGCAGCGTCTGCGGATCTTTCACGCGGTCCGCGCCCAGCAGCAGCCAATCTCCCGGAGCCAGCCTCCGCCGCACCTCGCGCAGCACCTCGACCGCATCGGCGGTCTCAAAGTTGCCGATGCTCGACCCGATATACAGCACCATCCGCCGCTGCCCGGCCGCCGGAATCGCCGCAATGCCCTGGGTATAATCGGCCACGCGCGAAGCCACGCGCACGCCCGGAACCTCGCTCTCAAGATGGGCCTGCGCCTCCGCCAGCGCGCTCTCTGAAACATCGATGGGCACATAATCCACCGTGCCCTGCCTGCGCACCGCGGCGCTCAACAGCAACCCTGTCTTGGCAGCCGTGCCCGCTCCCAGCTCGATCATCGTGAGCGGGCGATCACCGGCATATTCCAGAATCTCGTCCGCATATTTTGCAAAGATGCCGCGCTCCGTGCGCGTCAGATAATACTCGGGCAGCTGCGTAATCGCCTCGAACAGGCGCGATCCTGCACCGTCATAAAACAGCCAGGGCGAGAGCGACTTCGGCGTCGCCGTAAGTCCGCGATAAACCTCCGCGCCCACCGGAGTATATGCCGCTTCCGGCAGAGTGAGAGTCGAAGAAAGTATATGCATGAAAAGGCCCGTTTACTCCTGTTGATTGGCCAGGCGCACTCCGCTGAACTGCCAACGCGACGCAGGCTGGAAGAAATTTCTGTACGTGCTCCGAATGTGCGACGCCGGAGTTACCGCCGACCCGCCCCGCAGCACCATCTGGTTGCTCATGAATTTACCGTTATACTCGCCCAGCGCGCCCGGCAGCGCCGCATAGCCCGGATAACCCAGGTACGCGCTCGCCGTCCACTCCCACACATCGCCGAACATCTGCTGCAATCCACTTCCTGCCTTTTCCGCTATTGGATGCAGAAAATCCGACTCCAGTAGATTGCCCTCCACCGGAACATCCACCGCCGCAATCTCCCACTCCGCTTCGGTCGGCAGCCGCTTTCCCATCCAGCGCGCAAACGCATCGGCTTCGTAATAACTCACATGGCACACCGGAGTCGCCAGCATCTCGCGCAAATCGACCGCGCCGCGCAAGGTAAACACACGCCATTCGCCTTCTTCTTCAAACCAGTACAGCGGAGCACGCCATCCCTGCGCCTTCACCGTGTCCCATCCATCTGAGAGCCACAGGTCCGCGCGCTCATAGCCGCCACCGCGTATAAAGTCGAGATATTCCCCGCACGTCACCAGCCGCGAAGCCAGCGCAAACGGCTCCAGATACACCTTGTGCCGCGGCTGCTCGTTATCAAAGCAAAAGCCGTCGTCTCCATAGCCGATCTCGACCAGTCCGCCTTCATGTCTCGTCCATTCGACCCGCGCAGCCTCATCAGTCACCGGCAGCAATCCCTCGCGATAGGCTGGATGCAGCGGGTTCGACCAGAACGCATTCTTGATGTCGTAGGTCAGCAGCTCCTGGTGCTGCTGTTCGTGATGCAGGCCCAGCGTAACGCGGCGCTCAACCTCGTCCGGCATTCCGCCTTCAATCCACCGCTCCATCGCCGCATTCACATGCCGCCGATACGCCAGAATCTCCTCGATCGAAGGCCGCGAGAACGAAGCGCGCAGTTTTTTCACCGGCTGTTCTGACACCGCGTTGTAGTAGCTGTTGAAGAGCCACTGAAAATCCGGATGGAAAGGCTTGTAGCCGGGCAGGAATTCCGACAGCAGAAAAGTCTCGAAAAACCACGTCGTATGCGCCAGATGCCACTTCGCCGGGCTTGCCTCCGCGCACGACTGCACCATCATGTCTTCAGCGGAAAGCGGCTCGCAGAGCATCTCCGTCTGCTGCCGCACACTACAAAAATGCTGCCTTAGTCCTGCGGGCGGCGAGTCGATCAAAATCTTCTTCAAAGCGTGATCCTCCTCTGCTTAGAGAGTCATCCCGCATTTACGTTGCCTACGAGGGCCCATCATGGCTCCGCATTCCCCCGTCCGCCGTCCCATCATATCGAAAGCCGGTCAAACCGGTTCTCTATCGGATGAAAACCCGGTGAAGAAGTTACAGAATTTCTCTCGCTTGCGTCCCAATCCTCGCTTCGGGCGTCTATCTTCCAGATTCGTGCCCCGTCCAAAGTTAAGAGATACTGGTTTGGCTATGAAATCGCTACTCCACACCCCTGCTCTGCTGCTCGCGGCCGTGTTTTGCCTGCCTCAGATTTACGCTCAGGACACGAAACTGGTCACACCGCCGCCGCAGCCGGTCGCGATGGGCAGGTACCAAAATCAGCAGGAAGGTGGCGGAAGCATGGACGATCTTCAGGATCACAGCGTGCGCGGAGACGTCACCGCCATCTCCGGCAACAGCATCACCGTTAAAAACGAGGAGGGCGAAGTCTACACCGTCGCCACCGGCCCCAACACCCGCTTCCGCAAGCAGAGCGACCAGATCAAAATCAGCGATGTCCACGTCGGAGACATGATCGCCGCGATCGGCGAAAAAGACCCCAAGGCCAAAACCCTGGGCGCGGTCTTCGTCGTGGTCATCGACAAAACACAGTATGCGCAGGCCCGCGCCGACTTCGGCAAGACCTGGACCGCCGGCGTAGTGCAATCGATCAACGGAACCAACATCCTCATCAAGCGCCCCGACAACATAACGCAAACCGTCGCCGTCGATGAGAACACCTCGTTTCGCGAACGCCGTCAGGACATCACACTTCCTGACATTAAGGTGGGAGACAACGTAACCGCGCGCGGCGCACTCCAGAAGGGAGCCTTCCTCGCCACTGTGGTCAGTGTCGGAAGGCGTGGCGGCATCGGTGGTGGCGGAAACGGATACCGCCCGCATCCCGCTACGAATTCAACCGCGCCCCAACCCGGTTCCCAGCCCAACCAGTAATCTTCCTATGCCGAGCCGCCGACTCACACTTTCGCTCCTGCTGGCCGTGTCGCAACTCTCTGCGCTTGCGCTGCTTCCTGCTCAAACGTCGCCCCCAACTCCAGCCGCAGCGCTAACCCTCCCCGCCGCACCTGCGCAAAGTGGAGGCGTGATTCACGGCACCGTGAAGTCCGGAACCATTCCACTGCCTGGTGTCACCATCACCGCCAGCAATTCACTCACGGGAAAGAAATATTCCACCGCCACCAGCTCCACCGGCGGCTACAGCATGACCATCCCGCTCAACGGCCGCTACGTCGTCCGCGCCGAGTTCGCCGCCTTCGGCGAGACCACCCAGGAGGCGCTGTTCAACGCCACATCGCACGACCGCCAGGTAGACTTCACGCTCGTCCTCGCCTCGCGCGCCGCGCAGCAGGAACAGCAGCAGGAGCGTGCCGAGCAGGCCAGCCAGTACTCTGGGCGCGGCACGCAAAGCCTCTCGCTTACCGGAGCCGCATCCGATCTCATCGCCGCCGCATCCGGAAGCGAAGCCGGAGCGGAAGCGCAGCTTCCCACGCTCGCTAACAACAGCGACTTCTCCAGTGAATCCGTAGCCGTTGCCGGACAAACCGGGTACACCAGCCCCCTCGCCGGCATCGACTTCAGCCAGCGGAGTCTCGACGCCGGCGGCCCCGACGCTTCAAGCGAATTGAGCGGGAGCGGTGGCGGCGGCAGAGGAGGAGGAGGCGGTGGACGTGGCGGCTTTGGCGGCGGTGGACGCGGCGGCTTTGGTGGTGGTGGCGGCTTCGGCGGACGCGGCAACTTCCGCCACTTCAACCCCAACCAGCCTCACGGGGCCATCTTCTGGAACGGCGGCAACTCTGCCCTCAACGCCGAACCCTTCACCATTCGCGGCGAGGAGATCAATCAACCCTCCTACGCCTCCAACCGCTTCGGCGCAACACTCATCGGCGTGCCCTACATCCCGCACCTCATCGAGCACGACACGCGCGACTTCATCTTCCTCACGCTCTCCGGCCAGCGCTCCTCCACGCCCTTCAATGAATACGGAACCGTTCCCACCGTCGCCGAGCGCGGCGGAAACTTTCAGGATTTGACGACACAAAGCGGCCAGCCCATCACCATCTACGATCCCGGCTGCTATCCCGGCGATCCCAACGCCGGCCAGCCCTTCCCCGACAACACCATCCCCAGCCAGTGCATCGCCGCGCAGGCCACCAGGCTGTTGAACTATGTCCCCGCGGCCAATCTGCCCGGCCAGTTCCAGAACTACCGCCAGATCTCCACCGCGCAGACCAACACCACCACCATCGGCGCGCGCTTCATCCACAACTTCGGCGGCGGAGGCAACACCGCCGCTCTCGGCAACTTCATCCGCCAGCGCCTCGGCATGGCCAGCCAGGGACTCCATCAGAATCTCAACGCCAACTTCAACTACAGCCACGCCGCCAGCGACAACCTCAATATCTTCCCCGGCCTCGGCGGTAAATCGCAAAGCCACAGTTATTCGCTCGCACTCGGCTACTCCATCAGCAAAAACCGCCTCACCAACAGCCTCAATCTCAATTGGAACCGCAGCGATTCCCAGACCATCAACGACTTCACCAGCGCGACCGACGTAGCCAACCAGATCGGACTCGACGGGCTGCCCGACAACCCGCTGCTCTACGGCCTGCCCAATATCACCCTCAATCAGTTCACCAGCGTCAGCGAGCAGCAGCCCAACTTCCAGACCAACCAGACCCTCGCTCTCTCTGAAACCACTTCATGGATTCACAAGAAGAACAACTACAAATTCGGGGCCGACATCCATCGCGTCCATCTTGATCTGCTCGGTGAAACCAACTCCACCGGGACCTACACCTTCACCGGCCTCTACACCGAAGCGCCCGGCACCAACCCCAACCTGCCCTCCGGCGAGGCCACCACCGGCTCCTCGCTCGCCGACCTGCTTCTCGGAACGCCGCAGCAAACCAGCCTTCAGGCTCCCTATCAAAAGTCTTACCTGCGCGAAAACATCATCGACGGCTACGCACTCGACGACTGGCGCGCGCTGGCCAATCTCTCCATCAATGCCGGCGTGCGCTACGAATACTTCTCGCCCTATTCGGAAAAATACGATCGTCTCTCCACGCTCGACACCGGCGACGGCTTCACAAAAGTAGCCACCGTCACGCCCAACAGCATCGGCCCCTTCAGCGGAAAATATCCGCGCACCCTGGTCGAGCCCGAGAAAACCGACTTCTCCCCGCGCATCGGCATTGCATGGAGCCCCATTCACAACACCGTCGTCCGCACCGGCTACGGCATTAACTACACCAACGGCCAGTACGAGAAATTCGTGCAGGACTTCGCCTTCCAGCCGCCCTACGCCGACGTGCAGACCAACGAGAACACCAGCGGAGTCACGCCCACCGTCACCCTCGCCAACGGCTTCCCCGCTCCACAGACGGAGGGCAACTACGCCGTCAACAAAAACTACCGCCTGCCCTACGTGCAGGTCTGGTTCCTCGACGTACAGCACACCCTGCCGCTCGGCATCGTCCTCAACGTCGGCTACAACGGCTCCAAAGGCACGCGCCTCGATATCGTCGACGCCCCCGGCCGCACCGCAACCGGTTCCGTCAGCGGCGTCCTCTACGATTACGACAACGACGTTGCCTTCTCAAACTTCAACGCGCTCGCCGTGCGTCTCCGCAAGCGCATGCAGGACGGCATCGCCGTCGGCGCCACCTACACCTATTCGCACTCCATCGACAATGCAACCTCCATCGGCGGCAACGGTGGAACCTCCACCGGCATCGCGCAGAATTGGCAGAACCTGAAGGCCGAGGAATCCAACTCCAGTTTCGATGTCCGCCACAAGGTCAACGGATACTTCGTCTATGAGCTGCCCTTCGGCCCCGACGAGCACTACCTCACCGGGGGCAACATTCTCTCCAAGTCCCTCAACGGCCTCTCCATCTCCGGAAGCTTCGACTTCGCCACCGGCAATCCGCTTTCGCCGAATTATGAAGCGGCCATCCTCGATGTGGCCCGCGGCAGCACCGGCTCTCTGCGCCCCGACCGCGTCTCCGGTGTCTCGCTCACCGCTGGCGGAGGCTCGCTGAACAACTGGTTCAACAAGGCTGCCTTCGCCACCCCGGCCAACACCTACGGAACCTCCTCGCGCTACTCCATCCCCGGCCCGGGAACCATCTCTACCGACGTTTCGCTCTCCAAGACCCACCGCTTCGGTGAAATGAAGACCCTCGAAGTCCGCGCGACCATCGACAACTTCTTCAACACCGTCCAATACTCAGGGGTAGACACCACGCTCGGCTCCGGAACCTACGGCGAAGTCACCTCAGCCGCAGCCATGCGCCAGTTCACCTTCCTCGCGCGCTACAGATTTTAAGGAGGCTTGCCTACATGAAGAAAACAAGTCTCGCCCTCGCATTCACGCTCACGCTCGCTGCCTTCGCTGCGCATGCCCAGCAGCCGCCATCAACCACGCAGTCTCAGTTCACGCTCAAGGTCAACAGCGACCTCGTCCTCACCAACGTCGTCGTGCGCGATAAAAAAACCGGCGAAGTCGTCCGCGGACTCACCGCCAATGACTTCACCATCCTCGAAAACGGCAAGCCGCAGCACATCTCCACCTTCGATTTCGAAAGCGTCGATCAGGCTGCGCCGCTCAATGAGGCCACCATCAACGGCCAGATCGGCGGCAAGTCCGCCCAGAGCATCTTCAACGCCAAAACCGGAGTCGCCGCCCCCTCCGAGCTGCGCAACCACCGCCTCATCGTGCTCTTCTTCGACCTCACCTCCATGCAGCCCGAGGACATCGAGCGCTCGCAGGACGCGGCCCGCAACTACATCAACAAACAGATGCAGCCCGCCGATATCGTCGCCGTCGTCTCGCTCGACACCGATCTCTCCCTCGATCAGGACTTCACGCAGAACAAGCAGTTGCTGCTCAACGCCGTCAACAGTTACTCCGGCGCCTCCGCGCAGGGCTTCGCCGCCGGAGCCACCAGCACCAGCAACCAGGTCGAAGACGCAACCTCCTTCACTGCCGACGAAAGCGAATACAACGACCTCAACACCGATCGCGAGCTCTTCGCCATCGCCTCCATCTCCAAATCGCTCGCTTACATCAACGAGAAGAAGTCCATGCTCTACTTCTCCGGCGGAATCCAGCGCGACGGCATCGAGAATCAGGCATCCCTGCGCTCCGCCATCAACGCCGCCGTGCGCGCCAACCTCTCCATCTACAGTGTGGACTCGCGTGGTCTCGAGGCCATCGGGCCGCTGGGCGACGCCTCCACCGGCAGCCTCAGAGGAGCCAACGGCTACAACGGAACCTCGCTGCAGAACAACCTCGACTCCAACTTCAACACGCAGGAAGTCATGGCCACGCTCTCGTCTGACACCGGGGGTAAATCCTTCTTCGACTCCAATGACTTCTCGCCCGCCTTCCTGCGCATCCAGCACGATACTTCCGCCTACTACGTCCTCGGCTTCCGCTCCACTGACCCGCGCCGCGACGGGCGCTACCGCCGCCTCAGCGTCAAACTCAACCGCCAGGGCCTCAAGCTCGAATACCGCCCCGGCTACTACGCCCCCGCCGACTTCAAGCACTCCAACAATCAGGACCGCGAGCAGCAACTCGAAGACCAGCTCGCCAGCGATCTCCCCGCAACCGACGTCGCCGTCTATCTCCAGGCCTGGTACTTCCGCACCGACGACACGCACTACTACATCCCCGTCTCCATCGTCGTGCCCGGCTCGCAAATCCCCTTCGTCAAAGGCGGAGACAAGGACAAAGCCACACTCGACGTCATCGGCGAAGTCAAAGATTCCGCCGGACACGTCATCGGACAGGCTCGCCAGACCGTCAAGCTGAACATCGATCAGGCCGAGCAGGTCCGCCAGAAAAACGTGCAATACACCACCGGCTTCAATCTGCCCATCGGCAAATATCATTTGAAATTTGTCGTCCGCGAAAACGAAACCGGACGCATGGGCTCCTTCGAGACTGACATCAACGTCCCCGACCTGCGCAAGCTGCCGCTGAAGATGAGCTCCGTCGTCCTCGCCAGCCAGCGCATCCCCGCGCCCAAACGCGCCGACAACCCCATGGTCCGCGACGGCGAAGAACTCGTGCCCAACCTCCCGCACGTCTTCCGCCAGAACCAGCACCTGTATTTTCTCTATGAGGTCTACTCGCCGGACAAAACGCCCCAGGACAAATCAAAGGTGCGCGTCCTCACCAGCATCGAATTTCTCAACGGCAGCACCAAAGCCTTCGAAACCCCGCTCATCCAGGCCACCCAGCTCAACGAACCCAGCCGGAACGCCATCGCCTTCCAGTTCGATGTACCTTTAAGCGATCTCAAACCCGGCCAATACACCTGCCAGATCAACGTAATCGACGACACCGGAGGCAGCTTCACCTTCCCAAGAACCGCAATTCTGATTCATCCGGCAGCAGTCGCATCAACACCCGCGCCCGCAGCGCCGCAAAAGCCAGCGTCAGGAAATTGAAGTTATATAGAGATGTCATCCTGAGCGAAGATCCTCGCACGGAGTGCGGTGATCGCAGTCGAAGGATCTGCTGTTAATCCTGCGCGCTGGAATCCTCTTCTTTCTCGCGCCACGGACAGTTCCGACACCCCGACTCGCAGCAATACCCGCGCTTCAAATGGTAAGCCGCCGTAAACACCAGATACGGCCCCTCCATCACATAATCCACGCCCTCAACCAAAGGCTGCGATTCCTCAGGCAAGCGCACCGCCTTCAACCGTTGCAGAAAATGGCAGCTCATTCGCCGAAATCGACGCGGACGCCTCAATCTCCGGCTTCTCAATCGCATTTGTAACCGGATAAGTGACAATTCGCCCTGGAACCGCAGCCTCCCGCTCGCCCGGAATCACCAACCCCACCAGGTTCATAGGATCAGCCGCAGAATATGTAACCGTATCGGTTGCAAAATCTCGCCCACGCGTCGCCCGTAGCGACTCCAGAGCCTCCGGCAATGCAAACTGCTCGCCGCCAAACCCGGAAACAAACCGCCCACCGCGCACCGTGCCCCGCGCTTCCATCCGCCGAAACATTCCCAGCAGCTCCCGCCACCTGGGCATCGCCGTCTCGCGCTCCATCAAATCGCGGAACACCACGCCATACCGCCGCAGCAGCACCCCGCACGCCGCCTCCACCGCCGCCTCGCGCCACGCCGCACTCTGCTCTGCTGCGTCCGGCCCGCGCATCAGGCCCCAGCGCCCCGCCGAAGGCCGCGTCGATTTTCTCGCACCCATAGCCCCCGCAAACATCTGCTTCCGTCGCGGCTCAACCAGCACCCGCAGGCTGTCAAAACCATCCGCCGTCACCAGCCCCGCCGCCACCAGCTCCCAAAGCGCGCGGCTCACATCCTCGCCGGAAGCAACCAGCGCACGAGCCAGGTCGCCCGGAAACATCGCGCCCCGCTCACCCAGATAACTTCGCGCCCGGTTCGCCAGCTCGCTCAGCGAAGCCGTCAAATTCGCTTCCGGAATCTCCCGCTGCGCCAGGCACAGATCCATCCACAGCGCCTCTTCGCGCACAAAAAACGTAATCGGAGCCATCCCCGTCGGCACAATCCGCTTTGGACCGCCGCTCTCGATGGCCGCAAACGCCGGATGCGGCGAAATCCTCCCCCATCCCACCACGCCCGTCAGCGTCAGCGCATCCAGCCAGCGCGAATCGTAATTCGCCACACGCTGCGGTAACAAAGACCGCTCCCACTCGACAGCCGGAGCCTCAAACCCCTCCAGCCCGCGCAGCGCCGTCAGCAATCCACCTTCGCCCGTCAACTGCCGTTGCGCCGCCAGGTGCTGCCATGCAAGTG
>JBARHV010000337.1:0-6419 GCA_049799415.1 Silvibacterium sp. | reverse complement strand
GGGCAGGCTCAACGGGCAATGGCTTCGCGTGGCCGCTTCCGTTGGTCGCGGGCACTTTTCAAACTGGGGTCATGGTTTGCTCCGAAAAAGGAAGAGGCACAGCTTTGGGCTGCGCCTCTTCGGGAATTTTTTGCTACCTATTCTTATTCTACCAAGCCGGGATAATTCAGCTGCATTTTGGGTGCTTGGTTTTGGCGTTTGGAATGTGTGGGTTGCGGGAATTTCGAGAGGTGGAGGGGTTGACAGATATTGAGGACCATCGCGGTTCCGGTAATCTGATTTCTATGCCTCTGCCGCGCCCCGAAGTTCGCGGGATCGATCTCGATGTTCAAACACGCTGTGCTCACTATAGAACCGCTCTCGATATCGTTGCCATCCGGATGAAGTGTTGCGGCGTTTATTACGCCTGCAAGGAGTGCCACGAGGCCCTGGCAGACCATCCGATCGAGGTCTGGCCGCAGGCGGAATTCCACCAGCCCGCTGTGCTCTGCGGTGCCTGCGGATGCGAACTGAGTATTGCGGAGTATATGGCGAGCGGGCACAGGTGTCTCCACTGTGATGCCCCGTTTAACCCCGGCTGCCGCAATCATTACCAGTTCTATTTCACGAGTGCGGTCTGAACCGCGGGCTTTCCGCAGGACCCCTCATCCAAGCGTAAAGGCATTCGGCTTCGGCTCCTCGAGCCGGCACACTATAAATATAGTGAGGTATAAGCACATTGTCCGACGAGACCGTTGCAATGGAAACGCTCGAAGAGAAACGGGTGGCGGGACTCCGCGTCGCGCAGAACAAAGCTGAGCGGCTGTTCCGCGAGATCGAAGCACGAGGGCTGATTCGCTCCGGCGTTCGTGAGAGCCAGGTGAATGAAGACATCTACGCCCTGGCCAAAGAGATGTATGGCATCACGACGTACTGGCACAAGCGAATCGTTCGCGCGGGCAGGAACACACTGGCGCCCTATGCTGAAAATCCGCCGGACCTGATGATCGGTGAAGACGATATTCTCTTCCTCGATCTCGGGCCTGTTTTCGAGGAATGGGAGGCGGATTTTGGACGGACGTTCGTGATTGGGTCCGATCCGGCAAAGCTCAAGCTGAAGAACGACGTGGGGCTGGCCTTTGCTGCGGGGAAGCGGTATTTCAACGAGAATCCTGCCATCACCAGCAGCCAGCTTTTCGGTCATGCGCAATTGCTTGCGGCACAGTTCGGTTGGGAATATGGCGGCCCTATTGCGGGGCATTTGATTGGGCAGTTTCCGCACGAAAAGATTGCCGGAGATAAGGTGACGTTTTATGTTCATCCTGACAGCCATCTACTGATGCGCTCACTCGACGAAAAAGGCCAGAAGCGCCATTGGATCCTGGAGATTCATTTCGTCGACCGGGAGCGCGAGATTGGCGGCTTTTTCGAAGAGCTGCTGACTGTGGGTTGAGCATGAGGAAGCAGAAGGTTCCTGGAAATCGCTTTCGACATCAATCGAGCAGCGCGACGCGAAGTTTCCTCGACGGATTAGACTTCGCTGCGCTCCGCTCAGGATGACATTGGGTAAATTGAGATGCGATCTTTCCCACCCTTGCCGCGATGAGGCCGCGTCAAGGATGGGGCACCCTGTCATGAGAGGTTATGGCTGGATGGGGACGACGGGGAGGTCGATGTAGCTCTCGTGTCCGGACTCGTGGTAGATGCGCTGGGTAGCTTTCTGGTAGTCGGCGGCCTTGGCGAAGAAGATGTTGGGCACGAAGGTCTGCGGGTTGCGATCGTAGAGCGGGAACCAGCTGGACTGCACCTGCACCATGATGCGGTGTCCGGGCAGGAAGACGTGGTTGGCGGTGGGCAGCGCGAATTTGTAGAGCAGGGGCGCGTTGGGCGTGATGGGTTCGGCTTTGGAGAGGCTTTCGCGGTAGCGTCCGCGGAAGATGTCCATGGCGATGGCGAGTTGATAGCCGCCGAGCTCGGGCTGTCCGGCGACTTCGGGCGGGTAGACGTCGATGAGCTTGACGACCCAATCGCTGTCGGTGCCTGAAGTGGACGCTATGAGGTGGACGATGGGCTCGCCGCTGATCTTGAGCGGCTCGGTGAGCACGGCGGAGGTGAAGGTGACGACGTCGGGGCGTCCGGAGAACTCGCGCTGATCGTCGACGAGCCAGCGCACCCAGGAAAGATCGGGCGTGTAGCCGATGGGCTGGCTGGGCCGAATGCGGAAGGGCACGGGATGAGCGGGGTCGGAGACGTATTCGTCGAAGCCGTCATCTGGAGTTGCGGCCGCGGCGGGCGCGGTGAAGGCGAGCTGGTCGTTGGGTTCTAGATACAGCGGGGTGGGCTTGGGCGCGCAGCCGTCTTTGCAGCCGGAGGGCCAGGTCTGGAGCTGTTCCCAGTGATCGGCTCCGGTGACGAAGGCGTTGACGGGGGCGATGTCCAGCGGCGGCGGATCGTCTTTCAAGTAGTGGGCGAGGAAGGGCGCGAGGAGATGCTCGCGGAAGTAGAGCCCGGTGTCGCTGTTGAAGTTGATAGCTCCGAGCGATGAGGCATTCTCGATCTCCTGCCCGTGGTGCCAGGGGCCGAGGACGAGGTAGAGATCGTGATTTTCGTTCTTGGGCGCAAGGACCTTGTAGGCGGCGATGGCTCCGTAGATGTCTTCCTGGTCCCAGAGGCTGGCGACGATCATGGTGGGCACGGTGAAGGGCTGGCCGGCGAGGACGCGGTCAACGGCCTGATCGCTCCAGAAGCTGTCATAGGCGGGATGCGCGGTGACCTTGCGCCAGAAGCCGATCTGGTCCATGTTGCGCTCTTCGCCGAGGTGGCCGGCGGAGACGGCGTTCATGTAGGTGTCGTAGTCATCAAAGTTGGAGCTGAGCCAGTGCGCGCTGTTGTCGCGGGTGGCGGTCTGCTCGTAGATGTAGGGCATGTTCTGCTCGCGGAAGGCCCCGTTGTGGAACCAGTCGTCGCCGCGCCAGCCGTCGACCATGGGGTTCATGGGAATGACGCATTTGAGGGCGGGGTGCGGATGAATCATGGGCATGAGCGAGAGGAATCCGTTATAGGAGATGCCGATGACGCCGACTTTGCCGTTGGTTTCAGGGACGTTTTTGACGAGCCAGTCGATGGTGTCGTAGGTGTCGGTGGATTCGTCGACAGGCGTGGGGTTGAGCGGGCCGTGGATGGGGCGGTTCATGACGTAGTCGCCCTCGCTGCCGTACTTGCCGCGAATGTCCTGGATGACGCGGATGTATCCGCCCTCGATGATAGGCTCGACGGCGTTGTCGTATCCCCAGAGCGCGGCGCCGAGGTGCATGCTGGGGGTGTTCTGGCTGAGGACGTCGGCGTTGTAGGTGGTACGGGTGAGGACGATTCCGGCGTGCGATGCGCCTTTGGGGATAAGGATGACAGTGTGGAGCTTGACGCCGTCGCGCATGGGGATCATGACGTCGCGGCGGGTGTAGTCCATGCCCTGTGTGGGCGCGTTGAAGTGCACGGGGGTTTCGCTGGGGTAGTCGGGATATTGCGGGATGGTCTGCGCGTGGGCTGCGGCGGTGAAGGTGAGTGTAAGCAGGGTTGCGGCGAGGCTGGTGATGCGGCGGGTGTTTTTTGGCATGGGTTGGACCTTGGTGTGGAATGGAAGACCTATGGTAACGCGGAACATGGCGTTCGGGCAGGTCGATTCGCGCGGCCACTACGGTTGGTCGTGGACAATATTCGCGGCCAGTTCAGCAAGCCCAAGCGCGTTGTTAGCGATCCAAGCGGAGACCTCGATGAGTGCATTGGCGATTTGGCACTTGTTGAGCACAGTGGCTCGATTCCAGAGCGTGACTTGTCCGGTGCGCTATTTCGTCGCAACTTGTGGTGCTGTCGACGGCGGATTTCGCGGCTGCCAAGCTGGTCCGCCATCTTCCCACTGATCATCGGTAAGCTGCTCGACCTGAGAGCCGTCATAGTTCATCACGAAAATTTCTCCGTACGGTTGCGGGCTTCCGGTAAAAAGCGCTTCATCTTTGAATCCCATCCGCGAACTCGTAAACAACAGCCGTTTCCCATCGGGAGACCACGCCAGGTGCGCCTCATTCCCGTGAGTGTGCGTCAACTGCCTCACGTCCTTACCATCTGGATGAATCGTCATTACTTCAAAGTCGCCGCCAATGTTACGCACAAATGCGATGAGATCTCCGCGGGGTGACCACACCGGGAAGTTGTCGTACTCGCTGGTCAATGCAGTCACAGAGTGATCCGCAAGATTCATGATGCGCAGGCCCTGTCCATCGGGTCCGGCGGTCCGATAGACAATCCGTCTTCCGTCCGGCGAAAAAGACGCAAAGGCGTTGTTGTCCGGTCCGGAGGTGATCACGTGAAAGCCGGTGCCGTCCGCGTTGATAATCGCCACCTGCGCTCCTCCATTGACGCGATCAATTGGCTTCTTGGTGCCCGCCGCAAAGTCAAGAAACGATGTAAAGTTGCCAACGCCGACAACGATCTGACGGCCATCCGGCGACCACTGCGGACCCAGAACCAAATCCTTTCGCTTCAGAATTGCGCGCCCGGGCTTGTCGCCATCGATGATCACCAGACTGGTGATGCCACCGGGGACAACGTGGGAGACCGCCAGGCGCGTCCCGGTTCGATCGTAGGCCGGCAACTCGGATGTCGCGTAGAGGTCGAACTTCGGATTTCTACTCCATTGCTTCGCCGGCTCAGAACTGAGCTGGTACGTTTGGCGGCTGTAGACGACGTGCGCGCCATCCGGAGACCAGGCGACCGGATTCGGCGCGATGTCGTCGCCGGACGGGCCGATTTTGCCGTCTTTGGAGATAACGTCAATCTTTGCACCCTCGCCGCGCAGATAGGCAATCTGGCCGGAGGCAAGGACGGAAGGCGCCAGTTTGACGCCGGGGCCGCTGGTTATGGGAACGGTCGCGCCAGTCGCAATGTCGATCTTGTACAGCTGGTTTTCCGCGGCCGCCTCATACGGCGTGAGCAGCTTGGTCCGATACGTCCAGGTATCTTCCGCCGACATGCAATAGGTCACCACACTCTTGCTGTCCGCCGTCCACCGCGGGCTGCCGCAGAAGTTCCCATGCTTGGAGATGCGCTTAAGTCCCGATCCGTCGGGATGAATGAGATAGAGATCGACCAGATGAAGCCGCTCCCAACGGCTCTTCGCGGTGGGAAGATCGCTGTCGCGGTCTGAAGAGAAAGCGATCCACTGGCCGTCGGGGGACCACGACGGCCTGAAGTCACCGCCCCGTCCCGTGGTGAGGGCCCGCAGTCTTCGGGAGGCGACGTCCAGAATCCACAGGTTCGCGAATCCCGCCGCCCGGGTGGAGACGAAGACGATCTGCGCGCCATCGGGAGAGAATGCGGCCTGATCGTCGTACGCCGCATCGTGGGTCAGGCGCTGCACGTCGCTGCCGTCAGGATGCATGCGGAAGAGGTTGGCGGGCCCTGCACGCTCCGACGTGAAGGCGATCCAGGTGCCCCTGGGAGACCAGGCGGGGTTGTAGTTGAGCGAGTCACGCTGCGTGAGCGCGCGCTCCCCAGATCCGTCGGCGTTGGAGATGAAAAGGATGGATTGCGTTGGCGCTATGCGCATGAAGAGAACATGGTCGGCGGCGATGCATTGCATTGCTGCAGCCGCAAATACAGAGACGCAAATGAGTCGGACGAGAAGGCGAGCCATATATAGCTCCGAGAGCTGGGGTCTGGTGGGGAGGAAACCGGTCCAATACTACCATCGGCAAAGATGGCTGGAAATTTACATTCGGGAGATCAGGACGCTGTCGCCACGGCCCAAACTCAGCGATCCCCAGGGGCCAATTGCTGAAAACAGGGCAAAGCACTTATTCAGAAGCAGAGCGTGTGCTTGAGCGGTGCGTCCTCACATGTCATCGTAGCTCGGGCCTCCTCCGCCTTCGGGTGGCGCCCAGTCGAAGATCAGGCAGGGGTCCCTGGATCAGCGTGCGCCGGTGATGGTGTAGAGATCGGAGAGGCCGAGGACGTAGCCGTAGGCGTAGCTGGATCCGTCGGGTGTAATCAAGGTGACATGGAGGGAACGAATGCCTGCGAGTGGGAGCACGGGGATGTCGCGCCACGGAGTGCGGGCTCCGGTGCGGGGATCAAGTTTCTCAATCGAAACTGTGGCGGCACCGGGTTTGCGATCGTGTGCGATGTAAAGGCGGTTGTCGCTGGTCCATGCCATCGGATTATCGTCAGGCTTGAGGCCCGCAATGGGTATGGGCGCTCCGCCGTCGATGGGCACCAGAAGGGTGAGCCGCTGGGTTGGGTCTGATATCGATTCGGCGAGCAGCCACTTGCCATCGGGTGAAACCTGATTCCCGACCACGTTTTCGGGCGAGATAGCGCGAGGACGACCGCCATTGAGGTCCTGGAGCCAGGTGCGAAGTGAGTGTCCGGGTTCCATCGCCCCATAG
>JBARHV010000336.1:0-4779 GCA_049799415.1 Silvibacterium sp. | reverse complement strand
CATCCGCTGCACGGCAGCCTGAAGGATCATTGGGCGGTTACGGTGAACGGGAACTGGCGGTTGACGTTCGCATTTGAGGGTTCGGACGCGATTCTGGTGGACTACCAGGACTACCACTGAGGGAGGGTGAGATGGCGAAGATGTATAACCCGGCGAGCCCGGGTGAGTTGCTGCGGGAGTTCATGGGCGAGCGGACGATTTCAGAGCTGGCGGCGCATATCGGCGTGGCGCGGGCGACGTTGTCGCGGATTCTGAATGGGCGCAATGCGGTGACGGTGGATGTGAGTATTCGTCTGGGCGAGGCTCTGTCGCTTTCGCCAGATTTTTTTGCGAAGGCGCAGTTGCAGTATGACCTTTGGCGGGAGTCGCAGAAGAAGCGGCGTAAGGTGCGGCCGCTGGCGGCTTAGTTTTGGGGGGTGGGCGGCTCGCTTCGTCTTCGACTGCGCTCGGGCCTGCGGCAGCAAGGTACGGCTCTTCGAGCCGGGCTTTTTATCCCCGGACTAAAGATCACCCCAGCACGCAAAGACCACGCGCCGGGGGCCCCGATCGTCCGGGGCTTCTACCGGGCCTCGCTGGCGCGAGGCTGTTGGTGTTCCAGCATAGATTCTGCCTCTCCCACCCTTGCGGTGAAATGCACCGCGAGGGTGGGTGCCCGGTGCGAGTTTGTTCATGACTGGGATGGCGGAGCGAGTGGGTGCCTTATTCAGCCAAGCGATGAGTTGTTGCGCGGAAGAGTATGGATAGTCTTTTGCTTTCGAACATAGGCGAGCGCGAACGGGATTCTGGTGGATGTATTCGCGGTGGGATCTGAAATCCTGCGCGTCTCTAATGCTGTGCCATGTAAAACTTGGCTGCCAGACGGCGAGTTTTGATTGAAGCCGGAATGAGAAGTTGCCCTTAACGAATTGCATTGCCTTTTCAAGAGAGACATCTGGCGAAGGAGTGAGCAAGAGATGGATGTGATCGGGCATGATGACCCAGGCGTGAAGCTGGAGGCGTCCTTTGGAGTAGTTTTCCTGAAGGATGGCGATGAGGAGTTGGGCGTTTGATTCGACGTTGAAGAGCGGACGGCGGTTCGCCGTGACAGCGGTGACGAAGAAGGTGCGGACTTCCTGTGGCGCGAGCGGCATTCGCGAGGAGTGTATCGCGAAGTGTGGGGAATGTTGTGATTCCTTCGGTAATCTTGATTTTTGCGCTGGCCGGGGCTAAAGCCCCTTTTAGGGTGGGCTTGATTCACCGGGCTAAAGCCCGGTGCTTCTGCCTGGCCTCGCTGGCGCGAGGCTTTTGGTGTTCCGGTGTAGATTCGGCCTTTCCCGTTCTTGCGGCGAAATGCACCGCAAGGTTGGGGCACCCGGCAATAAGTAGGCCTTCCTCAGTAGAAAAGATTGATAAATCCTGACAAATGGTCTTCTCGTTATGGTTCGTCGTGGTAGATGGCTATTTCTGGTTTGCCTCCTTGTTTTAGTTTGGCTCGGAACATTCCTGGGGTGTTGAAGCTCCAGGCGGTTTGGCCGTCCGGGGTTATGGCGATTACTCCTCCGTCTCCGTTGATGGCTTTGAGCTGGTGCTGGATGACTTCGTCGGCTGCGGCTTGCAGGCGCATGTGTTTGTACTGGACCAAGGCGCAGATGGTGCGGGCTACGGTGTAGCGGATGAAGTACTCGCCGGTTCCAGTTCCTGAGACGGCGCAGGATTCGTTGGAGGCGTAGGTTCCGGCTCCGATGATGGGTGAGTCTCCGATGCGGTCCCAGCGCTTGGCGGTGAGTCCTCCGGTGGAGGTCCCGGCGGCGACGTTGCCGTGCTGGTCGAGAGCGACTACGCCTACGGTTCCATATTTATGGTTGTCGGGGGTTTCGAAGAAGGCGGCGCGGTGGGATGGCTCGGGCGGGACTCCGCGAGGGCGCGGCGGGATGGGGAGGTTTTCCTTGCGCAGCTCCTGAATGAGGGACTGCCAGCGGAGTTCGGTGAAGAAGAAGCTGCGCGGCTCCTGCTGGAGGCCGGCCTCGATGGAGAACTCGTCGGCTCCGGCGCCGGAGAGCATGACGAACTGGGTCTTCTCCATGACGGCGCGGGCGAGGTCGATGGGATGGCGGGTGTGCTGGACGTCGGCGACGGCTCCGGCGTGCATGGTGGCTCCGTCCATGATGGCGGCGTCCATCTGATTGGTGCCGTCGGCGGCGAAGACGGCTCCGCGACCGGCGTTGAAGATCGGATTGTCTTCGAGGATTTCGATGGCGGCCTGGACGGCATCGAGGGCGGAGCCTCCTTTATTAAGGACGTCACCGGCGGCGGTGATGGCCTGATCGAGTCCGGCGCGGTACTGGCGCTCGGCGTCGGGAGACATGGAGGAGCGATCGATGACGCCGGCTCCGCCATGGAGGACGACGGCCCACTTGTGGACGGGGGCGGCGGTGTGGTCGCTGGAGTGCGCGGTTGCGGAGCGATGGGTGCGTGCGGAGTTCTGTGCGGATGCGGTCATGGTGAGTGCCGGGATGAGGGTGCAGATGAGCAGAGCGGCGAGTGGGCGTCGTTTCACTGCTGGTCTCCTTTTTTGTTGGGCTATATGTGGAAATAATCGTTGCGATAGACGATGCCGTTTTTCATGACGAAGTGGACGCGGGTTACGGCGGAGATGTCGGTGAGCGGGTCGCCATCGACGGCGATGACGTCGGCGAAGTAGCCGGGCTTGAGCTGGCCGATCTCTCCTTGCCAGTCGAGGAGACGTGCGCCATTGATGAGGTCGGAGCGGAGAACGTCGGCGGCAGGCATCCCGAATTTATTCATGAGCACGAATTCGCGGGCCTGGGTGCCGTGCGGGAAGGGGCCGACATCTGAGCCGACGACCATGGGGACTCCAGCGGCGACCTGCTTTGTGAACTGCGCGGCGTGGAAATCGAAGAGAGCGCGCTCGCGGGCGGCGGCGGCGGGATTGTCGGCGTGGTCGGCGAAGTACTCGAAGATGGTGAGGGTGGGGACGGCATAGATCTGCTTCTGCTTCATGAGCGCTTCGGTTTCAGGGCTGAGATAGAGGGCGTGATCGATGGTGGCGACTCCGGCCTGGGCGGCGTAGAGAGCGGCGGGCTCGGTGGTGCAGTGGACGCCGACCTTGGTGCCCATGCGGTGGGCTTCGGCTACGGCGGCGGCGAGCTGCGCCTCAGTAAATTGGTAAGGCGCGATGAGCTTGTCTTTTCCCTGCGAATCGGGGACGAGGGTGTCGTGTCCGGTCTGGTAGATCTTGATCATGTCTGCGCCCTGCTTGATCTCTTCGCGCATGACGTGGATGAGCTGATCGGTGGAGTCGGCGTAGGTGGCGTTGGAGGAGATGTGCTCGGCGGGATTGTAGCCGATGGCGTCCTCGTGGCCTCCGGTGATGCTGATGGCGTTGCCGGTGATGCGCATGCGCGGACCGGGGATGAGGCCGGCGTTGATGGCGTTGCGGACGGCGGTGTCGGCGGAGCCAGCGCCTTCGGTGCCCATGTCGCGCTCGGCGGTGAATCCGGCCATGAGGTCGGCGCGGGCGTTGAGGGTAGCCATGATGGTGCGCTCGGGGACCGACTCCTCGACGGTCTGGAGGTTTTCGTCGAGGCCGGGATGCAGGAAGAGATGAACGTGCGCGTCGATGAGGCCGGGCATGAGGGTGACTGCGCCGAGATCATTGACGGAGGCGTTGGCGGGATGCGGCACGCTGGAGCCGACAGCGACGATGCGATTGCCCTGAATGAGGATTTCGCCGGGAGAGACGAGCACGCCTTTTTCCACGTCGAGCAGGTGGGCGGCGTGCAGGACTGTGAACGTAGAAACGGGGGGCGGCGATGTTTGCGGAGCAGTTTGAGCGATGAGCGGCAGCGGCAGAAAAGCCGCTGCGAAGAGAGCACGGAAGATGAGTCGCGCGGGCATGCCAAGAATGGTAAGCCATTTCTCCCGCCGCAAGCAGGTCAAATCGCGCGGCAGGAAGAAATTCGCGCCTAATAGGCGCT
This sequence comes from Silvibacterium sp., assembly GCA_049799415.1. Taxonomy (GTDB): domain Bacteria; phylum Acidobacteriota; class Terriglobia; order Terriglobales; family Acidobacteriaceae; genus Silvibacterium. The sequence continues at coordinate 802 of JBARHV010000336.1, read as the reverse complement.
GGCTTGATTGAGTTTTGCGATCTGGGCTTCGCTTAGTTTGAGATCGGGCGCGGCGGTGAGCGCGTGGAGCTGTTTTGTGCTGGTGGCGCTGGCGATGGGCGCGAGGATGGTGGGCTGGGCGAGAAGCCAGGCGAGCGAGATGGTGGGCTGCGCGGCTCCGGTTTCTTTGGAGATTTCGTCGAGGGTCTGGAGGATTTTTAAGCCGCGATGATCGAAGAACCTTGCGACGCGGGATTCGCGGTTGGCACCTTTTGAGTCTTCTTTGGATTTGTATTTGCCGGTGAGGAATCCGCTGGCGAGCGAGAAGTAGGGGATGACGTCGAGGTTGAGTTCTTTAGCTGTGGGCTGGAGCTCGGTTTCAAACTGCTGGCGATCGTAGAGGTTGTATTCGGGCTGGAGGGTTTGGTAGACGGGCAGGTTTTCGCGCCTGGCGATTTCGATGGCTTCGCGGAGACGCGGGGCTTTGTAGTTGGAGGCTCCGATGAGGCGGACCTTACCCTGCTGGATGAGCTGCTGATAGGCGGCGAGGGTTTCGTCGATGGGCGTGGATGGGTCGTCCTGATGCGATTGATAGAGGTCGATGTAGTCGGTCTGCAGGCGCTTGAGGGAGTCTTCGACGGCCCTGAGGATGTAGCTGCGGGCGAGTCCTTTTTTGCCGTCGCCCATGTCCATGCCGACTTTGGTGGCGAGGATGATTTTGCCGCGCTTGCCGGAGCGGGCGAACCACTGGCCGAGGATGGTCTCGGATTCGCCGCCGTGGTTGCCGGGCTTCCAGCGGGAGTAGACGTCGGCGGTGTCAATG
>JBARHV010000335.1:0-16952 GCA_049799415.1 Silvibacterium sp. | reverse complement strand
AGCGAGAGAAACTGATGCTCGGTTGCCTCGAGCGCTCCATCCGGCATGTTGTTGATCAACCCGATGTTGAGCTGCGCAGCCGAAGGATCCAGAAAACTCGTATTAGTTTTGCTCGACGGCCAGGTGTTGCGCGGTGGCAGATCATCAAAAGATGGATTTGTGTTTAAAAAAGCCGGCATCTGCGTGTCTCCATGAAACTGTAGTGTGAATTACCCGATAACCATCGCTGTATTTAAGCCGTGGCGTCGAGCGCCTGGCTTAAGTCCGCGATAATGTCATCTATATGCTCGATTCCAATGCTGAGCCGTACCATCTCCGGCTTGACGCCGGCTTTTCGCTGCTCGTCGGCGGACATCTGCCGGTGAGTAGTGGACGCCGGATGGCAAACCAACGACTTTGCGTCACCAAGATTGACGAGCCGCGTCACCAGCTTCAGCGCATCGTGGAATTTCACCGCCGCGGAATACCCTCCTTTAACGCCGAAGGTCATCAGCGAGCAGGGACGACCGCCCAGATATTTTTCCGCAAGCGAATGATACGGATTGTCAGGGAAGCCCGTGTAGTTGACCCAGTCCGCCCTTGGATGATTGCGCAGGAACTCGGCTACGGCTCTGCCATTCTCAACATGACGATCAATTCGCAGCGCGACGGTCTCGATCCCCTGCAGAAGCAGAAAGGCACTCAAAGGCGATAGAGCAGCTCCCATGGTCCGCTGATAGACGCTACGGCATCGCCCCAGGTAAGCGCCTTTTCCAAAGTGATCGGTGTAGACAAGATCGTGATAGGAATGATCCGGCTCATTGAATATCGGGAACCGTGAAGCATGCTGCCGCCAGGGAAAATTTCCGCTGTCGACAATCGCTCCACCCAGGGTTGTTCCGTGACCGCCAAGGTATTTGGTAAGAGAATGCACGACAATGTCGGCACCGTACTCGATGGGCCGCAGCAGGATAGGCGTTGCGACGGTGTTGTCAACGATCAGCGGTACACCATGCCTGTGTGCTGCCTGCGCTAATTTCTCGATGTCGCAGATATTGCCTGCAGGATTGCCGACGCTCTCGCAGAAAACAGCACATGTCTTATCGTCGATCGCCTTCTCCATGGCATCAGGATGGTCGGATTCCGCGAATCGTACCTGGACCCCCTGGCTTGGCAGAATATGAGCGAAGAGAGTGTGGGTGGTTCCGTAGAGCTGAGGGACGGAGACGATATTGCGTCCCATTGCGGTGACATTTACGACGGCGTAGTGGACCGCCGCCTGTCCGCTGGCAACGCACAGCGCGTCCAGTCCGCCTTCCAGCGCGGCGACTCGACGTTCCAGCACAGCCGTGGTGGGATTGCCAATGCGGGTATATCTAAAACCTTCGGCCTCAAGATTGAACAGCGCCGCGGCATGGTCTGCGCTGTCGAATGCGTAGGAGACAGTTTGATAAATCGGTACAGCTACGGCCTTGGTTGCCGGGTCGACATCATAGCCACCGTGAATCGCGATCGTTTCTCGCTTCATACTCTTCTGCGATAACAAACTTGTTCCTGTTCTTGCGCGTGTGATTTGCGACGACGAGTTTAACCTCGTTCTGCAACTCTCCGCGCGGGCTTGGCCTTAGGCGCTCTATGTATTCAGTTCCGGACTACACGTGAGACACAACTTCAGCGGAATCAAGGCAACTGAGACTGTTTATTTCATCGACGACCTGACGGACGTCGCTTTCAGTGGTTCTAAAACTGGTGACGCAGGCACGCACGGCGGGAATGCCGCCGACTTCTACGGGCGACATCCAGGCAATCTGGCGTTCGCGGAGGTTTTCCAGAAAACGCAGAACGTCGAGTCCGTCGCGGGTGAAGCAGACGAGCGGCAGCGGGGTGCGATTGAGAACGCGCCAACCGGACGCAATCAGCGATTCCCGCAAGAGGTCTCCCATAGAAGCCTGGTGCTCGATCATGTCGACGTAGCCTGATTCGCCATGCTGCGCAAGCGCGAGAAAAAGTTTGAGGCCTATAAAGCGGCGAGACCACTGAACCGATGTTGTGAGCGGGTCGAAGACGGGCCCGGTCTTTTTTCCGGCCATGTATGTGACGTCAGCGCGGAAGGCCTGTGCGACGGCATCCGGATGGCGGCAGAAGAACATTCCGGCCCCCATGGGAACGGAGAACCATTTGTGCGCATCGCATGTGATCGAATCTGAAGCTTCAATTCCGGCGAGGTGGTGCTTGAGTTTCGGCGAGAGGATGGCTGCGCCTCCCCAGGCTGCGTCCGTGTGAAACCAGAGGCCGGAGCGGCGGCAGAAGTCTGCAATTTCAGGGAGGGGGTCGATCACGCCGGTTCCTGTTGTTCCGGCAGTGCCGACAACGAGGAACGGCGCAAACCCATTGCGTCGATCTTCCGCTACCCGTCTTTCGAGGTCGGCGAGGTCCATCTTAAGATCTGTGGTCGTTGCCACTGTGCGGATGGCGCGCCTTCCAAGCCCGGTAATATGCGCGATTTTGTTGTAGCCGTGATGAGCTTCTTCAGTAAGGTAGATCGCGGGCGCTGCGCTGATGGATCGAATTCCGTTTTCGCCGTAGTCAGGGAAAGCGCTGGTGAGCGCGACCACTACCGCAGAAAGATTGGCTTCCATTCCACCGCTGGTGAAGGTGGCAATACTCTCCGCAGGCAGGCCGAATTTTCGGGAGAGCCAGCCAAGGGTGTGACGCTCAATTTCATTCGCTGCAGGCGAGGTCCGCCAATTTGCCAGCTGCGGGTTATACATTGCTACCAGGGTGTCTGCGATGACCGATGCTAGGGTTACGCTGGGATTGAAAAGACCGAAGTAGCGAGGGTGCGTTACTTGCACCTGCCACTTCCGTAACATCTGCTCCACGTCGAGGATGACCTCATCGAGAGTCATCTTTTTTCCGAAGTCATACCGGGAAGCGAGATGGCTCCTGATCTCTTCCGCAGTTACATTCGGAAGGATAGGAGCCTGCTGGAGATCTTCCTGCAGCCTTTCAAAATCGCTTCGGAGCTGATCGATTACCATGCGTAGCCTTTTTACTGGACGTCAGAGACGAAACTGCCCGCCCTGGATGCAGTCATACAGCGTTCTGTCGAGTTGAACGAATGTTTTGGATTCGGGGTCGTCAAAATAAATCCGATCGGTGGTGGCGGCAGGGTCGTAGCCCTGTCGCGCCAAATCAGTTTTGGAGTACTTAAAGGTTCCGGTTACTTCCAGATCGTCGCGAAGGCGCAGAAAGACAGGGCGCGCGTAAGAAGGGAGGCGGCCGATCATATGCTTCCGCAAGGCTGCCAGGTCCGTATCCTCTTTTGCAACTAATGCTGCCATGCCGGCACGGCCTTCTGTGGAAGGAATGGCCACGCCATAAACCTGGGCGTGCTGTACTCCCGGAAATGCGCAGATTGCTTCTGACACTTCAGAAGCGGCGACGTTCTCACCCTTCCACCGGAAGGTGTCACCGATGCGATCGGCGAAATAGTAAAAGCCTTTCTCATCCTTGCGCATTAAATCGCCAGTTCGAATCCAGGCGTCTCCAGGCACTAAAACATTGCGGAGAATTTTGCCATTGGAGGCTGCACTCTCTGTATAGCCTTCGTATCGGCTACCTATTGCAGAGGGATCGTCTACGATTTTTCCGAGGGCCTCTCCGATTTCATTGGACGCGCAGCGAATGCAGAGGCCTTGTTCATTTCTGATTGGCTCGCCTATATCCACATTGAACCGCACCAGCGCCGGAGAGAATCGATGCACGAGGTAGGGAGGAATGCGGCCGATAGCACCGGGTTTGCCTTCTACATTAAACAGCGATACGCCACCTTCGGTAGAAGCATAGAACTCGAGAATCCGAGGAATATTGAAGCGGTCTTTGAATTCATTCCAGACGTCTACTGACATGCCGTTCCCACAAGCTGTGCGTATGCGATGGCCTGAAGCGTCGGAGGGCGAAGTGGTGAGTAGCAGATACCGGCAAAGCTCCCCGATGTACTGAAACATGGTGCAGTCCCAGCGAAGAATGTCGCCCCAGAACTGGCTCGCTGAGAATTTTTCGCGGATCACAACGCTGCCGCCGCCGACCAGGGTCGCGCCCGGAACCAACACTCCGCCAATGCTGTGATACATCGGCAGGCAGTTGTACATCCGATCATCGGGTTGCGCGCCCAGCATGCCTGCGAACCAATAGCTCCATTGCAGGATGCGAGCGTGGCTGACGTTGGCCGCTTTGGGCAAGCCTGTGGTGCCGGACGTAAAGATGCAGAGCGCGCGATCTTCGATGGCCGTCTGCCGCCGTTCAACGCTGCTCAGTTTTTCGCTGCTTTGCTGGTCAATGTCAGGATCGATGCGCGGGAATACAGGATGGTCCGCGCCGTGTATCCAAATCTCAGGCTGTGCCGTGAGGCCGGGCAGTGCGGTGGTCAGTGCTTCGATGAACTCCGCCGCCACGATCATGTGCTTGGGGCGGACGACGTTGATGCAATGGGAGAGCGACGGGCCGGCAAGATTGGTGTTGAGCAGTGCGGTAACGCCGCCAACGCTGCTGATGCCAAGCCAAACGGCAAAGTACTCCGGGCGGTTCGTCATCAAGAGACAGACGACGTCGTCTTTTTCGACGCCCCGATCGAGCGCCCAGCGCGCATATTGATTTTGCCGCGCGACTAGTTCGCTATAGGTAAGAGACTCACGGTCGGACAGTAAGGCTGGCGCATCGCCTGAATGCTCGGCCAGGTCTTCCATTACCGTAGAGATGATCCGATCGCGATTGCGGGAGATAGGAGCAGTCAGCTCCAACGCGCGCAGCCATGCTTTGGCAGTAGAGCCGGTGTCCACGGGTTCCATTGTGAGAAGTTGACTCAAGCCGAGTTACCCGCGTCCACGGTGAGGACCGTGCCTGTAATATTTTTTGCCTTGTCGCCGAGCAGAAACTCAATCGCATTTGCCACGTCATCGACCTCAGCAAGACGCCGGAGGGCGCTGCGGCGCGTTATCTGCTGGAGTTGCTCTTCCTTAATGCCTTGGGTCAGATCGGTGTTAATAAAGCCGGGAGCTACCGCGTTTACGTTGATGCCCATGCGGCCAACTTCGCGCGCGAGTGAACGCGTAAAGCCGATGAGCGATGCTTTGGTCGCGCTGTAAACGGAGAGTCCGCTATAACCGGTAAAAGCTGTCACAGATGCAATATTGATAACGCGCCCCACCCCATCGGCCATCATGGAACCTATGACGCACTTGGTAAGCACGATCGGCGATAGCGTGTTCACCCGCATTAACTGCTCTATATGAGCAATGGGCATGAGCGAGAGAGAGCCGTCGAAGCTGATGCCCGCATTGTTCACGAGGCCGTAGATTGCGCCGAAATCCTTGCGCAGTTTTTTGACCAGATTTGAAAGGCCGTCGATCTCGGCAAGATCAAATGGGATAAATTGCAGGGAACCAGGCGCAGCGGTCTCAGCCTCCTGCATTGCTGCAGCGAAGTTCTCATTTTGCGTGCGCGCGATGACGATAGCGCGATATCCAGACGCAGCTAGTTTACGAGCTATACCCAGCCCTATTCCTCGACTGCCGCCGGTCACGATTACATTACGCATCGCGACGCAGCACTTTACCTGATTCAGACATAGCCAGGCTGGGAATGAAATTGATCGCAGCCGGGACCTTGTGGGCGGAAAGCACCTCACGGCAGAGCAGCAGAAGGTCGTCCTGGAGCGTGCGCTTGTCGTAGCTGAGAGATTGCGGCGTTGTTTGCAGAACTACGTCGGCGATAACAAGCGCGCCAGTAATCGGATTCTTTTTCGCCCTGACCAGCGACACTTGCACTGCCGGATGGCGATTAATAACAGCCTCAATCTCCTCCGGGTGCACCTTAAGACCGCCGACGTTGATCACACCATCTCTTCGCCCTACGAAGTAGTAGCGGTCATTCTGCATTTCGAGCATATCGCCTGTGTCCACGAAGCCGTCCGCGTCTTTCAGGACAGGCGCATGGTCACCAAGATAGCAATTCGCGACACGCGCCGAGCGGATCCTCAGCGAGCCATTCTCGATTTTCATTTCAACATTGGGCGTCTGCTTCAGTACATCGGAAGGAAAACCGGCAAGTCCATCTTTTACCTCGAAGGCAACGCCGGCCTCTGTCGAGGCGAAGGCGTGAACAACACGGGCCTGAGGGTATGTGGACTGGAGATAGTTCAGAATCCCCTGGTCCGCAATCTCTCCAGACGTCCGGACATATTCGGGTGAGATCAGGTGCGCCGCGGGACTCATCAGCGCACGGCGCCAATGGGAGGGTGTTCCGGAAATATGGGTAACCCCGCGCGCAGCAGCACGGGCCAGAAAATCTCCGGTTGATTCCTTTGCGTTTGAAAGCACCAGCGATGTCCCGTTAAGGATGGAACGAAGAAATATCTGCAGGCCTCCGTATCGCCGGATGTCGTAGAACGTGCTCCAGACCATCGGCGCTGCCGGAGTTGCACTGGGCTCAATTGCGCCAGCAAGACTCGCCAGGGTATGAACGACCAGCTTGGGCAGCCCCGTGGTGCCTGAGGTAAGCAGAATCCATTCCGTCTGGAATTGCGCATTCCTGTCGAAATTTGCCGGAGCGACCTTCTCGGTGCAAGGGCAGAAAATCAAGGGGCGGGAGTTGCGTAAATTGGGAATGGTGCGATCGGACACAATAGCGTCCACGTCCGCTGTCTCTATGACAAAGGGCAGATGCTCCAGCGGGAAATCAGGCGGGCAAAGAATAATGCGGCGGGCAATGCCGTCGAGTTCGACCAGCGCCGATGCGGTGGTGAACTGGCTTGTGGTTGCAAGCAGCACGGATCGCCCGCAGAGCTCGTCGCCCCGGTTGAAGAGCGCGGACGCTGAAACCAGGTCCCTCAGGGAGATGCTTGCTTCTGCACCTGCGACAAAGCGTTCGGAAGAACCGCCTGCGGCACTGAGTGCGTGCCAAAGCGAGGTCCAATTATTGCGGCTGTTTTGAGGCTTTCTCATAAAATTCCACCAGTTCGCCAAAGGTTACGGGAAACAACCCATCTTCGGAGGTACTGAAAGGGTCCACGCCAAGCACTCCCTCAAGCCGGGCGACAATGATGGCGAACGATAGGGAATCGAGACCTGAGTCAAGGAGTTCCAGCTGATCGTTTAACGGCGCCAGCTCTCTGCCTTGCTCGCGGGCTACTTGGCGGAATTGCTCTGCGATTTCGGTTTGGATATTCATATTTGTTAGTTTTCTACCTTTTGGGATAGCGGTTGTACATGCATGCGATAGCTGCGGCGGTCACCGTCGCCAGGTTCGCAATGCGAAACCGTCAAAGGTTCTTTATCGGGTTGCACGATTGGAAAACAAGTTTTCAACCAGAGCTCGGTATTCTGTCGAACGGCAACCAGGCCAGCATTATTCGAGAAAGAGTGGTTGGCGCCTTCCATCACTTTTACGGCAATCCTGCTTTTTCGACCCGCCAATTTCAGGATGTGCTCAAGGTAGTCAAACTCGCCGACCCTGGCCTTTACGCCGGAAGCTCTTCGGGCCGGAGCCTTGAGGAAGAGGATCGGAAGGCCGGTGGACGCCACGCCCTTCCAACAGCGAAGGAGTGCGGAGTTGGCATTTGCAGGAAGGGAGTTCCTATGGAATAACAGGCGAATATGCTTGAGAAAATCAAATACTTTGCTCAGAGATCCGCCAATGCGGTTCTGCAGCGCCCACATGCGCAACTGTTGGCGAATACTCGGCGACGACGGTTGGGGCAGGTGGAAGTAGGGGTCCATTAAAACAAGACCCTTGCACTCTTCGCTGGCTGCAGCAGCGTAGATCGCAGAAACCGCACCTGCACAGTGTCCCACAATGACCATTCCTGACAAGTGGAAGCGTGCAACGAGCTTTTTCATCGCGGCGGCTGCGATGGAAGCATAGCCGCCTGTATTAATGAAGCCAAGCCAATCCGCGGGAGGATCGCCGTCCGAGTCGCCATATCCCGGCAGATCAATGCGAAAGCATGGATAGCCGCACTCTGCGAACGAGTCTGCCCAATAGACAGCTGAGTCTCCGTTTGAAGCCCTGGTGGCATAAAGGCCATTGAGAAACAACACTCCGACACGATCTTGTGTATCGGGTTGCAGCTGTTCCGCTAAGTTGTCCCAGACAGGCTTGTGATACGTGCCCCGGACGGTAACTTCAAGATCGTCCAGAACAATCAGCTCGCGCCCGTCAATGGCTTCCTGCATAGGACGCTCCAGTCTTCAGCGCTAACACTTCGGAGATCCACTCAAATGTAGAGGAATAAAGCCCGGTAAGGTCCTGACCCTCTTCGTATCTTCTGAAAGGCATGACCAGGGATTTTGCATCTTTGCCAAAAGTGACGATCTTAATGGGCCTGTCGTCATCGCTAAGCGATGAAGTTACATCCGCCATGTTCGGAGGCATGTGAAAACTTGCAGACTCGCGCCAGAGGCGGCTTGACCATTCATAGCCATGCACCTCGATCGAAGATCCCTGTTCAAGTTCCCGGATATATTCATTGGCGGGCTTCCGGTTGTCCGGAGACTCAAAAAGTTGCTCCATCCCCGCCCAGCGTCGCAGGATGGCGCGCAGCGACTGATTTGCGTTGGCCGGAGGCGACCATAAAAGCAGCGCGTTACCCAGTCCGTGATTGAAGCACTTGGCGGCGAGGATGGCTCCCATCTCGACGCCGTGCAGCAAAAGCGGCACGCTGGGCGACCGGCTTGCAATCCAATTGGCAAGAAGCTCAATGTCTTCATGCCAATGCTCGAAAGTCATCTCGGTGAAAGTACCGGTGCTTTCGCCGACGCCGCGATAGTCGTAGCGAAGAACTTCAATTTGCTGTGCGGCAAGATATCGGGCCCAGCGTACCCAGGGGTTGTATGAAAACTGCCGTTCGGAAGCAAAGGGTCCAGCAAGCAGGACCCGCGCGACTGGATTGGTTACCTGGTGCAGCACCGAGTAAAGGTGCGCACCAGGTACCGGGAAATATCCAGCCTGCTCCTGAGCTTCAATTCTTGTTGGAACCTGGATTTGCATCTGCAATGCCTCGTGCGAACGATCAGGCAGCAATTGAGTATGCCCGGCCAAAGACGATGGCGTGCATAAGTGTGCGAAGAAGGATGACACCCTCAAAAAGGTCCTCATCCGGGGGCAGAGGATTGACTGCCATCTCTTTCTCGAGCGCGTTGAAAAGTCCGGCTGTGTGCGCAATGTCACATTCGCCGTGCACGTCGGTATATTCCATCTCCGACGAACCCTGGGCAGCCGCAAGTTCCGCCAGATACGGCATGAACTTCTGGATGAAGCCCTCGAAGAAAGCCATGGCGGCGATCGATTGCACCCCGGAAAGCTTTCCAAGGAACAGGCGCATGTTTGTCAGGTCTTCGTCAACGGCAAAGCAATCCATTGACTCCGGAAAAGCGTGCGCTGCAATCGCGAACTTCCGCAACATTACAGGGTGGGCATCGCGTACTTCCTCGGTCAGGTTGTCGATGATGATCGGGCGCGCAGCATCTACCTGGACGGCGAGATAGGTTGCAGTCATCCAGTAGATGAAATTCGCCTCAAGCACGGAGGTGTAGCGTGCAATGATTCCTCGCCGCTCGATGCTGGTGAGGTGTTTAGGGTCGGGCAGGTTGGCCATGAAATCGCCGATCATGCCGTTGATGGTTTGCGGAATTGAGGTTCCGACTGAGTCGTTCTGCAGTTCCTGCGGGGCGGTTAGCGTCGTAGTCATAAGTTACCTTTTTTATGGTTAAGGGTTAGGTTTCAGCGTCGCCTGATCGACTTGGATCAGGTAGCGCCACTCATGCGCGACGAAGACAGGCGCCAAGGGGTTGTTAAACTTCGCCGTAGGGTACGGAACTTCTGAGACGGGGAGTAACGTAGGCATGGAATGTAACTGCCATGCATATATGAGTATGAAAAGCGCGCTTGTAAATTGCAGTTAGACGGTTCTGCCTTCGGGTAAGGTGTCCTGCCTCAGGGCCGGATTAATTCTAGTTAGTTCGTGTGGACTGGGGATGGCTGCAAGCACCGGCACATTCAACGAAGTGGCGAGCTCGTGAAGGCTTCGGAAGCGCGGATCGAAGAAATCTGAGAAAAGTACAACAGCAAGGCTCAGCAGTGCAGCGGCAATGACGCCGACCAGAAGAATTTTTGTGCGTTGATGAATGGGTATGGTTGGAACAGCCGCACTCTGAACAACTACAATATTTAGAAGCTTCTCAGCGTCCAGCTGCTGCGAGATACGCGCTTCTTCCCGCTTTTGCAGATAGAGCATGTAATTCGATTCCGCAGTTTTGGCTTCGCGTAGCAGGTCCTGCTGTGCGATAGCACTTGCGTCAAGAGTGTGGAGATCCTGGTTATTGGAGGAGAGAATGCTCTCATCCGCGTTCTGCTTTCCAAGCAGCCCCTGCAATTGGGCCTGCGACTTCGCCATCTCCGTTCTGATCCAGTCGTAAGCGGTGTTCTGGTTCGTGGTCTCTTCGCGGATCGGCTCGCTCTCCTGGAGGGCGATGGCCGCTTTAGCATCTGCGATCTTTTTATTGATATCTACTACCGGACGATAGGTAGGCTGGTACTTTGCGAGGAGTTGGTCGCGCTCCAGCTCGAGCGACAACAGGGTCCCCTTCATACCCTCCAGTAATTGCGGATTGTCCGAAGTCTTCTTTTCCGTGACGAGGCGCTGCGGCGTATTCTTTTCCAACTCCTGCAGGCTTGCGATCCGTCTTTGCGTCTCCGAAATTTCAGCGCTGTTTTCCGATGCAGCCGCCTTTAGATCCGTCTGCTTCTGCACCATCTGGTCGAGTGTAAGTGCGGGCGACACAATGTTGACTGCGGCGAGCTGCTTCTCGACCTGGTCAAGCTTGTCCTTATAGATTTCCACCTGCTGGTTAAAGAACTGGTATTGACTGCCGGAGCGATTGATCTGGAGATGCTTTTCAAGATACAGGGCGACAAGTGTATTCAGGACACCGGCACTTATGCGGGGGTTCGTTGAACGGTAGGTGACGCCAATAATGTTGCTCTTGCTTATCGGCTCAATGTGCAGATCCACTTTGAGTTGTGCGGCAACCTTATCAATCTTTTTCCCCGAGGGATTATGCCCGGCCAGCCCGGTTTGTATGACGACATTGCGCAGTATATCGTCCGTTCTCATGAGTTCCAGCTCTGAGTCCAGATCTGCTTCACTTACTTCTTCAGGAGGGCCTTGATAGCCATTACCCTGACCCGGGGACATCACAGTATCCGAACGCTCGCGCTCCACGAGCAGCTTAACGGACGACTCATATTTACGAGGCAGAAGCAGGGCGATGCCGACGGAAATAAATACAACGGAAAAAAAGGAAATGACCAGCAACCGCTTATGGCGGAACATGACAGACGCCACGTCTCTCATGGAGACGGCCTGTTGCGCGGGCTGTATAACTAAAGCGGATTGCATAATAGCCTCATTAGAAGGTAGCGCCAGGTATTACCTGCATGCCAACGCCAGGCGTGGGAAGAATCTGGCGAAGCTTGGACCATGCATTCTGCGGAACATATAAGAGGTCCCCGGGCTTTACGTAGATGTCTTCGCTCATATTTCTGCTTTTCAGCATTTTCTTGATGTTTATTACCTGGCCCGGAGCCAGAGTGTCGCCTTCTCGCCGAAAGAGCACAACTTCGGAGAGCTTAGACCGATCGGGCGCTAATCCCCCTGCGATTGCAAGCGCTTCCGTCACCGTAATCGGGCCGCGAAGGTCATATTTTCCCGGCTTCATCACCTCTCCCGTCGCAATAAAGTAGCTCTGTTCAAGGTCTACGGGAGTTATCGAGATTACCGGCTGCTTGAGAATGCTCGCATACTGCGTTACTAATAACTGCTGAACTTCAGATAAGGTAAGACCGGCCACATGGATGGCCCCGATTGAACGCGGTGATATATACCCATCAGGCTGCACTTTGAGGGTCTGGTTGAACTCAGGGGAGAATTGAAAGTTCGCGTCGAAGCTGTCTCCTGAGCGCAAGGTATATCTCGGATATCTTTGGTGAAACGAAGGCGAGTCACTCTTGCTAAGAGAAGCGTCCACATTTTTTGTCTGGGCCGGGGCACTTACAACAGCACATAAGCATAGTGTTGCGAGAAGGTATGCCGGACGGATTATTTTGGCTATACGCATGGATCTTCCTATCCTGCGACCAGTTGCATAGCATTCTGCCCGTGCAGGCCGTGGGAGTGCTGAGGGGAAGCGATCTGGAAGCCATCGATTTCGATCGAAATGGATTGCTTGAGCATTTCGACAGAGACGACAAAGCGGTTGCCGGCCTTGGTGCGCTGAATGATACCGCTCAATCCGGCCAGAGGCCCGGCGGCAATCTGTACGCGCTGTCCGCTGGAGAGATAGGGATGCGGGCCCACGTCCGTGACATTGATCAGTATTTTTCGCAGGGCTTGAATTTCTTCGTTGGCGATCGGGCACGGAGCTACGCCTGTGGCCACATAGTGCAACACGCCTGGAACCTGAAGCGGTTTATAGCGGTCCTGCGTAGAGGTTTGCACAAACACATATCCGGGAAACAGGGGAAGCGAGACCCTGCATGACCGCTTGTTCCAGCGGTGAACTACCTGATAGAGGGGAAGAAAATAGCTGAGGCCGCGTTCATCGAAATGCCGGGCGATGGCTTTTTCGTGGCGGGCGCAGGTATAAACGGCATACCAGTGCATGGAATCGTCGTTTATAGCGCTTGGCAATACTGCCGGCAGGGGCGACGCTGTCTCAGTCAAGCTACAAGAAGTCATAGGAATGTCCTTTATTCCAAGGCTTCGCCATCCTCAACAGCATCAAGGTGTTTACATGAACAATTTTCAGGATTTCAGGATGTTGAGCGAACCACGGCAAAAGTCTTAAAAAATGTGAAGCCACAAGGAAGCGTGATCTTTAATCCGCCTCTGATATTGATTCAATGAAGCCCATCATAGCCTTAAAGAGAATCGGGACAAGGGGTCGATCTTCTCCTTTTGGAATAATTCTTCTGAGGATATCCGATTCGAGCTGATCTTCATTAAAATCAATGGCTTTGACATCGTTGGCCGGGATATGCTACAGTTTGGGTCTCTCCTGATAGGAGAGACATACTGCCTGGGAACGTCCAATTGAATGGGGTCATTTAACCCATGTACTAGAGACGTCCCTCTCTAAATTGCCGTTTTGATGTCTGCCGTCTGCAATTCAAGTTTTGCAGCATTATTAATTTCACGAATGATTCAGTCTGCTGCTTGCTCAGGTGACCACCCCTAGGTCATCTTCATGGAGTTCTCGAGGGCACAGCAAAGACCGTTGCTGAACGAAGCGTCACGCCCCAGTTCGCTTCCACTGTGTACTAGAAAATTACGAAGATACATCAAAGGTACCTTATGGAACTCCTGACAAAAACTGATAACTCACAAGCTCCCCGTGTATTGATCTCTGATAAGACACCCCTTGGCTGCCAACTTCTTGCTCGGACCCTTGTCGGTCATATCGAACATGCCAACGCTGACGCACATGCCACCAGCAGCGCTGACATCCTTAAAGTTGCACAGGAATGCCAGCCGGAGGTAGCGCTCATAAGCGCTACCCTCGAGGATGGCCCACTCGCCGGGTTCAAAACGCTGCCTGCTTTGCAGAGCATGCTTCCGCAATGTGCGGTCGTCGTAATTCTGGATGAGATCGATTGCGACCTGGTTATCGATGCGTTTCGGGCGCATGCGCGCGGAGTGTTCTTCAGGGCTGATCCGATCGACAACCTGATCAAGTGCATTAAGGTTGTTCATCAGGGACAGGTTTGGGTGGGGTCGCGGGAACTCAGACGCGTGCTGGATGCTTTTTCAGAGTCCGCGCCATTCCATGTTCCAACCAGCGCTGCATTGAGCCTTACAAAGCGAGAACTCGATATAGCGACTCTTGTCGCTTCAGGAAAGAGCAATCGTCAGATATCGAGAAGCCTCAATATCAGCGAGCATACGGTTAAGAACAACCTGTTTCGCATCTTCGAGAAGATAGGAATTGGCAGCAGGGTAGAGTTGGCTGTTTTCGTGATGAATTTGCAATTTACACCCCTTCCGGGCCGGATCCAGCCGGGTAAGGTTGAAATGCAGCAAGAACCAACGGATTTTTCCGAGCCGGTGCGCTCCCGTTAGTATCGGCCAGGTTCACGGAGCGCAGACGCACTAGACCTTAACTTCGCATCTCCGCGGGTCATGTGGAGAGCGAAGTTATCCGGAATTTCGGTCAGCAGCTTTCGTCTTGCAGAACTGGCGTGAGTTTCCCGAAGCGCCGCAATGCGCTTTTACGGCGTTCATGTTGCGAAGCCGGCTTCGCAGACATGCAGACACATATTGTGACGGCAATCCAATAGTAGAGCGCCTTACTGCTTGACTGTAAGCGTGAAGGTAGCGCTGCTTTGCAGCGATCCAGACGTCCCGGTCACGGTAACGGTTGTCGATCTGGGAGGAGTAGATACTCCGCAGCCGGTAACCAGGCTGAAGCCGGTTATGCCCACGACGAGCAGAAGCATCCACTGCAAGCCGCGGCGCTTCCTAAAGCCCAGGAAACCAAAGAGTGCGCAAGCCAGCACGGTCCCTCCAGGGAACCAGGGGCTGGATTCGCGGTGAAGGGCTGCCGACGCTGAGGTTGTGGCAATTGTGAGCTGTGTTGTCGAGGTCGAAGCACCCGACGGCGTCACCGTTGCCGGAGAAAAACTGCAGGTTGCGCCAGCAGGCAATCCCGAACAACTGAAGGAAATTGCGGAGTTGAAGCCGCCCTGCGGGGTCACCGAAACCGTAGTCTGCGCGCTGCCGCCAGCCGTCACATTGAGAGACGATGGAGCAATAGAGATGCTGAAGCTCGGCGATATCAGGCTGATGGTGTAAACAGCGGAAGCAATCGGGCTATTGGAATAATCGGCAGCTACGGCAATGGCGTTGATGGTTTCAGTAGACGACACGGTGATTGCGCCGCTGTAGAGGGTGGAGCTGGTCGTGGGAGCAGAGCCGTCCGTTGTGTAATAGATCATTGCTCCCGCGGTTGTGTCGGCGAGAGTGACGGACTGCACCGAAGAATAGGAGCCAGCTGCCGGGGTGAAGGTGGGAGCGGCGACCGCGCCGATCACATTGACAACCACGCTTTGCGTCACCTGCGGAGCTGCCGCGTAGTCGGCGTTGCCCGCCTGATTTGCGGCGACGACGATGGTGCCCACTCCTGTAATTGTCAATGTGTTGCCGCTGACGCTTCCAGGGCCGGAGACGAGGCTGAAGGTCACCGGCAACCCGGAGGTCGCAGTCGCTGAAAGCGTGATGGGTCCAGAGCCGTAAGTAACCGGCGATGGAGGCGCGGTGAAGTTGATGGTCTGCGATGCCTGAGTGACAACCACGCTTTGTGTTACCTGCGGCGCTGCTGTGTAGTCGGCGTTGCCCGCCTGATTTGCCGCAACGACGATGGTGCCTACTCCTGTAATTGTCAATGCGTCGCCGCTGACGCTGCCAGGGCCGGAGAGGACGCTAAAGGTCACCGGCAACCCGGAGGTCGCAGTCGCTGAAAGCGTGATGGGTCCAGAGCCGTAAGCGACCGGCGATGGAGGCGCGGTGAAGTTGATGGTCTGCGACAACAATGGTTGATAGACGGCGCTGCCAGTGAGCGTAATCGGTGCCGATGCCGTGTTCAGGGCCGTTGAGTTGAAGTCCGCAGTGGCGCTTTGTGTGCCTGTGGCGGTTCCAAGGGCCGGAGAAAACTGCGCCACGAATTCACAGGCGGTTCCGGAAGCGATGGAAGTTGCCGTGGTGCAATCGACGGGCGAGCCGGCTGCCAGAGTGAACAGGGTGGATGTAGGCGGAGTCAGGAAAGACGACATGCCGGACGCCAGTGCGAGCGACATATTACCGGCATTCTCCGCATCGATCGTTACCTCGGAGCTGGAAGCGCCATCATTGACAGTGCCGAAATTGACGGTCGAAGCCGTGCGCTGAATGGCATACGCCGTTCCTCCGTCCGGATCGGTTGTGTAGAGATTGCCTGCGGCGTCCAAGGCAAGTCCGGCCCCGGATTGTGGATTTTTCTCGACGACGGTCGCATCCGCCGAGGTCAGAGTTCCAGCGTTGTTCGGAACCCTCACGATATTGCCGGTTGGTTGATCTGCAATCAATAGGCTTCCGGATGCATCGACCGCTATGCCTACAGGCGCAGTTACACCCGAGGGCGTCAAGGTTGTGACGACACCATCACCCGAGTAGACCTGGACGCTGCTCCCGCTGCCGCCGACTCCTTCATTCGCAACGTACAAACTTCCTGCCGCATCCACGGCGATTCCTTGCGGATTGCTGAGTCCGCTTGCGCGAACACCGGTGAGGCCATTTGCCGGGTTGTAAGTCACCACGCGGCTGTTGCCGTTGTCTGCGATGTACAGTACGCCATCCGGACCTATGGCCAGCCCCGTCGGTCCGCTCAGCGCAGTTCCATCGAATTTCGTCGAACTGGATACCAACGTCGTTTGGGTCGATGCGCCGCCCGGTTGAGCAATTTCGACGATCCGGTTGTTTCCGGTATCGGCAATATAGAGATTTCCATTCGCGTCCAACGCTGTCCCCGTGGGGCTGCTGAATCCTGAGCCAATCGAAGTCAACGTTGTCGTGCCCGCAGCGATTTCATCCACCGTGCTTGCGCCGGTATCAGCTACAAACAGGTTGCCGGACGCACTCACCGAGATGCCTGCCGGGCTGGTAAAGCCCGTATATGCCGTCGGGGTGTTTCCCTGGTCAAGCGTAACCATGGCGCCTTGACCTACACCGAAAGCTGTTGCCGTCCCGCTACTCAGGGTCGCCGTATTCGTTGCGGTCAACACTGCGCTGCGCTCGCCCACTTTTGCGGGCGTGAAGGTGAGCGTTAGCGGGAAACTGGAAATGCCTGAAACGAGATATGGCGAGGGCGAGCATGTTCCAGGCG
>JBARHV010000334.1:0-3712 GCA_049799415.1 Silvibacterium sp. | reverse complement strand
CGGGAACCGGGATGCCGTTGGAGGTCGTGAACGTCGCGAGTGTGCCCGCAGCCGCGGCAGGGGTGATGGCGACGTAGGCACTCCCGGCACTGGCCGAGTCGTTGGTGATGGTCACCAGGCACGGGCCCGCGGGAATAGTGCACAGGTGGGTGGACGCCGTGCCCGCGGTGACCTGGCCGATGGACAGCATGTGCGGTCTCCTGTGCTAGATGAGGTCTGCGGCTTCGAGGACGGGGATGACGGCCGGGAAGCCGCGCGCCTTCACGCCGCTGGGCTTGCTTCCGGTTGAGGTTGCCGCGAGGGTGAGTGCCCCGGTGCCGGTGCCGGTATACAGAGACGGGCCGAGGTAGCCGGTGTCCGACACGCCAATGTCGTCCAGGTAGTACGTGTAACTTGTCGCGCCGCTGAGCGCGTTGCCCAGGCGGATGAGGGTTATGCCGGATGATGTGGCCAGGTTGGTTGCGGTGGTTTCCGTCTCGGTGGGGGTGGCGCTGTCGGGAGTGAGGTAGATCGAATACGAGATGGAACCGGCGGTGAGGGAGGCTTTGACATAGCCTTCCAGTCTTGTCCAGCCGGACAGGTTCACTGGATTCGTGGAGACAGGGGCCACGGTGCCGGCGGTGTCAAAGCTCTCGACTTTCCCGGAGGTGGCGAGGAGGGTTATGCCGCCTGCGACGGTGGCACCATCGTAGAATGAGGCTACCCTGATATTGGCCGCGGGATAGGCGCCGTTGCAGTTGATGTAGGCCCGGAACCATGCCTGGGCCAGCGAGGAACCGGTCAGCGAGGTTGACCATTGCACGTAATCAATTCCTGCGGTACTGCCCAGCGTCATTGCCATGCTGTAGGTGCCCGAATGGGCCACCGTGTTGCTGTAAGTGGTGGTATTAGAGGTCGAATTGGTTACGACGTCGAAAGCGTTATCGTTGCCGCCGCCAGAGTTGCCCGCAGTGATGTTGGCGCCGCTGCCCTGGTGGGTTCCCCCGAACTCAAACGAGTTGGTCAGGTAGACGGCCATCAGCCCGTGGCCGTCTGCGTCACCGTGATCGCGTACTGCCCGGCCCCGGTGTAAGCCTGACTGGATGCCAGTGACCCGCCGCCGATGTAGGTACCTGACGTGGGCGCAGACCAGATGCCGAAGTTGGTGATAGTCGTGCCTGCGGGGACGTTGATGGTCACCTGGGAGCCGGCGACACTGCCGCCCGACGCCGATCCCCACGTGGTCTGCACCCGCACGTAGGAGCCGCCGGTCACCTCGTTCGCGCCCGTGGTGCCAGGGGAGGCGGTGTGCAGCGAGATGTACGCCCCGCCGCCCGTGACCCCGGACGTGCCGGTGAGGGCGTCGTCCTCGCCCGTGGCGCTGTAGTAGGTGCTCACGTGGCCTCCTACCCTGCCTGGGCCAGGAAAGTCATCATCATGGCGCCGCCGGCGGGGGCGGCGAACGTGTCGGTGGTCTCGACCTGCGCGACCTGGCTGACCGCGTCCCACCCCTGGAAGTTCACGCTGATCTGCTGGCCGCTGTCGGTGACGGTGACCCGGCCGTAGAACCTGCACTCGCCGCCGGCGTTGTTGTAACTGTCAGTGAATGTGGCCGCGACGGGGGTGAACGCGGCACCGGTCTGCCGCATCGGCGCAGCGCAGTACACCGGGAACCCGCCGTCCGGGTTGTCCGCTGCGGTGCAGTAGGCGACGCCGTGCGCGTCGCCGTGCCACAGCAGCACGCCCTGAACCTGGGCGGCGTTAGCGGCGATATAGTCCAGGATCGCGGCGCGCTCAGTGGTGTAGTACGTCCACGACGGGCCGCAGGAGTCCTCCCCGGTGCTGCTGCCGATCCACGACGTGTCCGTGATGATCACCTTGAGCGGTTCGGGCATGACGAGCTGTTCCTGCAGCCAGGCGATCTGATCGGCGCCGAGCATCGTCTTGGACGCGTTGTCCGGGTTCGCCACGGGCGACCGGTCGGTGTTGCGGATGTCGGTCATGATGAACCGCACCCGGCCCGTCACCCATGACTGGTACAGGCCGTGGACTGGGTCGTTCGGGTCCGGGAGGCTGGCGACGTAAGGAAAGGCTTCCTGGAAGGCCAGCAGGTTCGCCGCGGTCCACGTGTTGTCCGAATCGCCGCCATCGGTGGTGGAGTCGTGGTCGGAGCGGCACGAATACCCCCACGCCGACGAGGTGAGCGGGGTGCCCAGATAGTACATGGACTGGTACTCGACGTTGCCGAGCTGCCCGGTGACGGTGGTCTCGGTGGGGTCCTGGTAGTTGTAGTCCCCGGTGAAAATGTTCAGGTCCGCAGCCCAGCTGATCCAGTCGGTGAGGGCGGCGGTGGGGTCGGGGGTTTCGTCGGCGGTGTTGATGCACGACGCGAACGCCACCGTGAAACTGGCCGCCGATCCGGGCACCGGCAGGGTCGCGCACTGGGCGACCGGGCCGCACAGTGCCTCGGTGCCGTCCGGTGGGGTATCGGCTAGCTGGCAGTAATACACCGTGGAAGGGCTGAGACCGGTCACGGCATGCTGAACGTAGCCGTACTGATCCGGTGTGACCGCGGCCACGTAGGTCACGTTCTGGGTCAGCGCGGAATTGGTGGCGACCTTGAGCCGCAGTGACGTGCCGCCGACCGGTTTGGAGCAGACCGTGAACCCGGTGCTGGTGGGAGCGCCAGCGGCCATGTGGAACACGACGGGGCCGGGTCCGACATACCCTGAGGTGGACGTGGCCACGTCGTCCATGTAGTAAGTGAGGCTGGCCACGCCGGTTGAGGACGGCCCGAACCGGACCTGGTTGATGTTCCCGCCGAGAGTGTTCAGGTCCGCGGCCGAAGTCTGCGTCTCCGTCGGTGTCGTACTGTCCGGGGAGTCGAACAGCTTCACCTCAAGCTGGCCGGCGCCGGCGTCGGACAGGACGAACCCTTCGGCGCGATACCACGCGTTAAGGGGAACTTTGTTCACGGTGGTGATGCGGGCGGTGCCGCCGGAGTCCCGCATGGACAGGGTGCCGCTGGCATTGATGACCAGGTCGCCGCTGCGGACGCCGGAGACGTACAGGCCGGCGAGCTGGTGCACCGACGCCGGGTTGGCGGCCTGGTACAGGTAGAGCCGGAACCAGGTCTGGGCTGCGGTGGTGATCAGGAGCCCGGCGCTGTTCCACATCAGGTAGCAGGCCCCGGTGGACGGCGTCGACACCTGGCAGGACAGGGTGCCCGAATGGGCGAAGGCGCTGCTGTAGTCCAGGGTGGACGCGCCGGACAGGGACACGGCGTCGAACTGGGCACCATCGGCGGCGCCCAGGCTGGCGTTGAACCCGGCGCCGGCGGTGATGGCGGTGCCGGACGCGCCGGCCTGGAAACAGCAGGCCAGGACGGGCTGGACGACGGCTGACATCAGGGCGCCTGTCCCGTCACCTGGTCCCAGGGGGCGCGCAGCGCAGCGTAGTCAGCCACGCTGATCAGGTCCGCGGCCAGGATGGCGTGCCCGGCGTCAGAGATGCCGCGGCGGATCTGGTAACTCGACGGCCACGGCGCGGAATCGGCCAGGTTCCAGGCGCGGCGCCGGGCGTCTTCCCAGTCGCGGCCGGATTGCGTCGCGGCCTGTTTCGCGCGGCGCAGCGCAGCAGGCGCAGGGGAGCCTTCGGCGTGCCAGAGCTCATCCCAGGCGAGGCTGAGCGCCCGTGCCTGCGCCGCGTTCAGCGCCGCCGCCTTATCCAGCAG
>JBARHV010000333.1:0-6520 GCA_049799415.1 Silvibacterium sp. | reverse complement strand
CAATCAAGGCGCAATGCAGGCCCTCGACCTCCATGCACATAAGTTCACGCCATTTCTTGGTGGCCTTTCCGCACTTGAACTCACCGTCTCGCCGGATCGCCAATCGATGGTCTACACCGAGTATCCAACCATGAATCTCTGGAAAAGCCGCCTCGACGGCAGCGAACGCGTGCAATTGACCGATTCTCCTGCCTATTGGCCGAGATGGTCGCCCGACGGAAAATTGATCGCGTACATGGACTGGAAAAAGATTTACATCATCTCTGCCGATGGCGGCGTTCCGCAGACTATTCCGCCCAGCGACGGCGATCAGGTGGCGCCCTCTTGGTCGCCCGACGGCCAGTCAATCTATTTCAACAACTTTCCCTATCCCGGCCAGCCCATCAAAGGTATTCAGGTTTTCGATCTGGCAACACGCAAGATCGCGATCATGCCCGGATCCGTCGGTTATTACGTTGCCTCGTGGTCGCCTGACGGCAAATACCTCGTCGCGATTGCTCAGAACCCGTCGCGCATGGTTCTTTACTCCGCCGAAACAAAACAATG
The DNA here is from genome assembly GCA_049799415.1 of Silvibacterium sp. GTDB lineage: Bacteria > Acidobacteriota > Terriglobia > Terriglobales > Acidobacteriaceae > Silvibacterium. Next base: position 5,974 of record JBARHV010000333.1, on the reverse strand, counting down.
GAAAGACCTCAAGCAGTTCGATACGTCCTGGGGATACTGGGTATGGAACAGCGACAGCAGGTCAATTTATATGGCTTCCACGCTGGGCGGCAACGGCATCTATCAGCTCACAATTCCCGATGGAAAGTGGACCAGGATCAATGGAATGGATGGCGTAACCCTGCGTGGGCTCGCGCCTGACTCTTACATCAGCCTCACCGCCGAGGGTCAGCCGGCTCTCATGAGCGACACCAGCGTCACCCAGGTCTATTCCCTGCATTGGAAATAAGCAGAAGCGCCTCAGCGTCTGCCCGAACGGAGTCGAAGAGGCTAGCTCGTATCGACATATAGCTGGTTGTTAAATTACTGATTTCACCAAATAAATAAGAGATGTCATCCTGAGCGGAGTTTGGCGCGTGACCGGGGTCCCCGCGGACAGGTCTTCGTCCGTGGGGTGGTTATGCGCCAAACGCAGTCGAAAGCCTACCCTGAGCCTGCCGAAGGGGACCTGCGGTTGGCTTCTGTTGGCTTCCATGCTTCGGGAAATCGAGTGTTTCTACTGTTCTTATGTGTCGATACTGTCTAGTCTTCCAGCGACTCAGGATGAATCGCAATCCCCGTCTCACCCGCGGCCTTTTTCTCCCAGTATTTCTTCACCCAGGCCTCAAAGCTCTTGCCCGCCGCCGTATCGCGTCCCGTGAAGGCCACAGCGGCAATATCCGAATAAGCCACCGTCACCTTCGTCCGCTCATTCGCCGGAATCAACCGCACCGCCGAATCCTGGAGCGTCGCGCCCGATCGCCGGTCAAACAGATAGCCGTTCACCGACCGTCCGTCCTTCAGCGTCAGCGTAATATCGCCGCGATAATCGAACGCCTTTTCCAGCGCCTCGCGGACCGCCTCGTCTGAAGCCAGGCTGGGAATCCATCCTTCCAGATTTTCCCGCTCGCGTCCGGCAATATGCTCCAGCTCGTCCGCGCTCTGCCCGCGCAGTTGTTCAATCTTCAGCCGTTCCTGTTGCTCTGTCGCCATCGCGCCTAATCTCCCGACACCGTCTGCAGGCTGTCGTTCGCTGTCAGGCTGCCGTTCGCTGCATTGACCGGCGACTGAATCTGCACCAGCGGCCCCGAATGCTCCGGCCGCCATTCATTCAGCAGCTTCTGCGCATCCGCGTCCGGATACATCGACGGGAACATATACTTCCTCGCCGTCACCAGGAACCCCTTCAGCGAGCTGAAGTTGTAATCCACCGCCGAAGCTTCGTGTCCCGAGTGGACCATGCAGTTCGCGCACTGCGGATTCCCGCTCTTCGCGCCGTAGTTGGCCCATTCCGTCGCCTCCATCAGCTCCGCAAATGTGTCCGCGTATCCGTCCTGCAGCAGATAGCACGGCTTCTGCCAGCCGAAGATCGAGAACGTCGGCATGCCCCACGGCGTGCACTCGAAGTGCTGCTTGCCCATCAAAAATTCTGAGAACAGCGGATGCGTATTGAACTGCCAGCTCTTCTTGCGGTTCGAAAGAATCATCCGAAACAGCTTGCGCGACCGCGCCTTGCCCAGAAAGTGGTTCTGGTCCGGCGCCTTGTCATACGTATAGCCCGGAGACACCATCATGCTCTCCACGCCCGCCGCCATCAGCTCGTCAAAGTGCGCGCGCACCGAGTTCGGGTCCGCCCCGTCGAACAGCGTCGTATTCGTCGTCACCCGAAAACCCGCCGCTACCGCCGCCCGCACGCCCTCCATCGCAATGTCGTATCCGCCCTCGCGGCACACCGAGAAGTCATGGTGTTCGCGCTGCCCATCCACATGGACCGAAAACGAGAGGTATTTGCTCGGCTTAAACAGATGAAGTTTTTCTTTAAGAAGCAGCGCGTTCGTGCACATATAAACATACTTCTTCCGCGCTACCAACCCCGCTACAATCTCCGGCATCTGCGCATGCAGCAACGGCTCACCGCCCGGAATCGAGACCATCGGCGCGCCGCATTCCTCCGCCGCCCGGAAGCATTCCTCCGGCGTCAGCTCCGCCTTCAAAATATGAGCCGGGTACTGAATCTTGCCGCAGCCCGCGCACGCCAGGTTACAGCGAAACAGCGGCTCCAGCATCAGCACCAGCGGATAGCGCTTGCGCCCGCTCAGCTTCTGCTTCAGCACATACGTGGCAACCGTCCATGCCTGGGATATCGGTACTGCCATGCTTGTTAAACCCTTCCCGGCAAATTTCGCCGAATCAAAACTTGATGACCATCAATCCTGAACATCCTTCAATCCCACCAGCAGACCGCTTCATAGCAGGCCGCTTTTCCGCTCACCGCTCTCTAAGCCGCGTTCTGCTCCAGCGCCTTCTTGTACGTCGTAAGCGCCAGCAGCGGGCAATAACTCCGGTACAGGTGGTACGCCAGGTAAAACACCCGCGGAAATCCCGTACCTGTATAAATCGCCTGCCGCGCCGAGCCCTCGCTTAAACTCTCGTCCCACGATCCGTCCTCGACCTGCCGCGCCAACAGCCACTGAATCCCCTTGGCTACCGAGTCGCTGCGTGTATCGCCAGCCGCCAGCAGCCCCAGCAGCGCCCATGCCGTCTGCGAAGGTGTGCTCGCGCCGATGCCGCGCTGGTTCGGGTCGTCATAGCTGCCGCAGCTCTCGCCCCAGCCGCCGTCCGCGTTCTGCACCATGCGGATCCACTCCGCCGCCTGCTGGATCTGCGGCTCATGGTTCCATACGCCCATCGCCTCCAGCCCGCGCAGTACCAGGAACGTCCCGTAAAGATAGTTCGCGCCCCAGCGGCCAAACCAGCTTCCGTCCGCCTCCTGCTCATCGAAAATGAACTGGATCGCCTTCGCCACGCGCTTGTCGCTGCGCGTGTAGCCATAGGCCGCCAGCGCCTCCAGAATCCTTCCCGTAATGTCCACCGTCGGCGGATCCAGCATCGCGTTGTGATCGGCAAAGGGAATGTACTGGAAGATCATCTTCGTGTTGTCTTTATCGAAGCTCGCCCATCCGCCGTTCTTGCACTGCATCGCGAAGACCCAGTCGATCGCCCGCTGCGACACATCGTACTGGTAGCGCTCGCGTGGATTCTCCACCTTGTTCAATGCCAGCAGCACCTGCCCCGTGTCGTCCACATCGGGGTAAAACTCGTTGTTGAATTCGAAGTACCACCCGCCCGGCTGCGCTCTGCGCGCCTTCACCGCCCAGTCGCCCTTGTGCCGGACCTCTTTGGACAGCATCCAGTCCGCGGCCTTCAGCAATCGCGGATCGTTCCGCTGCACGCCCGCCTCGCCCAGCGCAAACACCGCCTGCGCCGTGTCCCACACCGGAGAAACGCACGGCTGCATCCGGAACGTCGGCTCGTCGCAGTCCGCCGTGCCGTTCGGCTCGTCGATGCCCAGCTTCTCGAACTCATCCATCGCCCGAATCACCTGCGGATCATCCAGCGAATATCCCAGGCAGCGCAGCGCAATAATCGAATTCAAAATGCCCGGATAGATCGCTCCCAGCCCGTCCGTCATCTCAAACCGCGCCAGCATCCACTTCTCTGCCTTCTTCAGCGCCACCGTGCGCAGCGGGCGAATATGGATCCGCTCCAGCCAATGCGTCATCCGGTCGCACAGCAGAAAGAAGTTCCGCCAGTTCACCAGCTTCGTGCGGTCCCACGGCAAATGCAGGTCGGCGTTCTCTCTCCCACCCACAAACAGCTCGTCAATTCCCTGCTCCGCCGGAATCTTCTTGAACATCTTCTTCGCATAAGCAATCGACAGCGGAACCAGGATCGCCCGCGACCACGAAGAAATCTCGTACAGGTTGAAGTAGAACCACTTCGGAAACAGCACAATCTCCGGCGGGACCGCCGGCACTGCGTCATATTCGTACTGCCCCAAAAAGCACAGGTAGATTTTTGTGAAGGTGTTGCATTTCACCGCGCCGCCATGCGCCAGAATCCACGTCCGCGCCCGCGACAGAATCGCATCCTCCGGCATCATGCCCATCAGCTTGCACGCAAAGTAGCACTTCACGCTCAGGCTGATATTCGACGGCCCGCCCGGATAAATCGACCATCCGCCGTCCTCATTCTGGAAGCGCAGCATCTCCGTCAGTGCGCGCCGCATCTTGCCTTCATCGCCCGTTCCCAGCAGCACGTGGGCAAAGATGTAGTCGGCCTCCAGCATCGCATCGGCCTCCAGCTCGCCGCACCAGTACCCCTCAGGGTGCTGCTGCGAAAAGAGGAATTCGCGCGACCGCGCCGCCGCGGCCTCGACGTCGCCTAAATCTGCGTCGATCCGCCCGAACTTGACCTGCTTTTTTTCAGAAGAACCGGATTTTGCCGTTCCAAATGTGCTCATGCTGTCCGTTTCCAACAACCGCGAACCTGCAAGTTGCCAACTGGAAAACTCACTTAAACCGAAGCCGCGCTCGAAGGAGCCGGCTGAATCGCCTGCACAATCTCCGGAGGCAGCCCGAACCGCACATTCTCCGGCATCACTTCCACTTCCTCAACCGATCCGAACCCGCGCTCCCGCAGGTACGCAACCACGTCTTCCACCAGGACCTCAGGTGCCGAAGCCCCCGCCGTCACCGCGACCGTAGAAACGCCCTGCAGCCACTCCGGATGGATCGCGTTCGAGTTCTCGATCAAAAAGCTGTTCGTGCTCAGGTTGCGCGAAACCTCCACCAGCCGGTTCGAGTTCGAGCTGTTGTTCGATCCCACCACCAGCACCAGGTCCGCGTTGTGCGCCACGTTCTTTACCGCCACCTGGCGGTTCTCCGTCGCATAGCAAATGTCCTGCGAGTGCGGCCCCACAATCTTCGGAAACTTCGCTTTCAGCGCGTGGATAATATCCCGCGCCTCATCGAGCGACAGCGTCGTCTGCGTCAGGTACGCCACATGCTCCGGGTCCGGAACCTCCAGCGCTTTCACCTCTTCCGCGCTCGACACCACCTGCGTCACATCCGGAGCCTCGCCCAGCGTGCCTTCAATCTCGTCATGGTCCCGGTGTCCGATCAGCACCAGCGAATACCCCTGCTTGGCAAATTTGATCGCCTCCACATGCACCTTCGTCACCAGCGGGCACGTCGCGTCAATCACCTTAAGCCCTCGTTCTTTAGAGTGCTCCCGGACCGCCGGCGATACACCATGTGCCGAATAAATCACCCGCATTCCCGCCGGAACCTGGTCGATATCGTCCACAAAAATCGCGCCCTTTTCCGCCAGCTCATTCACCACAAAGCGGTTATGCACAATCTCCTTGCGCACATAAATCGGAGCGCCAAACGTCTCCAGAGCAATATTCACCACATCGATAGCGCGCACCACGCCCGCGCAAAAGCCTCGCGGCTTCAGCAAAAGAACACGCTTTTCAGCAGGGGTAGAGCCGGTCCCGAACCCGGTAGAGGAGGTGTCAAGTGTAGTAGCAGTCACAATAACTAAGTATACCGTGTCAACTGCCCAAAAAACAGTGCCGGAGGGGTGTCAGGTAGCGTTCTAATTGTTTTGACGTTTTGGTTACTCGCCTGTATCTGGATCTGCGTCGGAGTCGTTGTAAATCGTGCATGGAATCATGTCGTTGACATCGCCGGTCGGGATCGCATAGCAAAAATGTGTCCAGTGGTGAACTTTAAAAATGTCCCGGTAAGTGATCTCCCCAAAGAAGTAGAGGACGGCCCTTTTGTCCAAAACCTCCCCTATGATTGTCTTTTCTTTAGGTGTAATTGGATTAATGCCCGTCTCCCTAATTGGAAAAGAAGACCCGGGATAAGCAGTTCCATTATGGATTGGCAATGGGGCAAGTACGAGATCGGAGTGTTGCAAAATGTGATCAGTTGGAAAAGGACGAGTTCCCATTCTAGTGACAACATCGGTAGCGGGGCTTTTGCCAAGTACGACAACCCGCGTCTCGACCTTAAATGGATCCTTCGCATTGAGAACCAGGCTGGGACTTCCAACTCCCACCCATGCTCTTCCATCCAAACGCATTTGATTCTGAGTCGCGTTTTTT
>JBARHV010000332.1:0-7107 GCA_049799415.1 Silvibacterium sp. | reverse complement strand
TCGCTGATGAAGATTCCCGCACTCGGTTACGGGATGAGGCTGGCGAACTTCATTCCCGTAGACCGCGATGGGCGAAAGGAAAGCGCGAGGCAGAGCGTGGAAGCGGCGGTGCGTGTGCTGGCCGCGGGGGTTCATGTCACGTCATTCGTTGAAGGTACTCGCTCGCCGGATGGACGGCTTCTCCCTTTCAAAAAGGGGCCGTTCTATTTGGCGATGGAGAGCGGTGCGGCGATTGTTCCGGTAACGATTGTCGGCACAGAGAAGCTCATGCAGAAGGGAAGCCTGAAGGTGCATCCGGGTGTGGTGAGGGTTGTTTTCCATGCGCCGATTGAGCCGAGGGACTATGCAACGCGAGAAGGATTGCTGACGGCGGTGCGGGCGGCGATCTAGTCGGGTTTTGGCGAAGGCCGAAATTAGCGGGGCTGCATTCGGGGCGTTAACTATTTGCTGTATTTAGTTACTCGACAGGAGAAAGGCCATGGCAATTCGTCATGGCCTTTCTTTTCGCGGGAGCCGCAGTCTGACGTCTCCTACTTGCATCAGAAAACAGGCTGTGCTACAACTTGAATATTCAAGTTTGCTCTTTGGAGCGAGCCTGAATCTTATGAAGAGTGGCTGAGGGACGGGCCCTGTGACGCCACGACAACCGGCTTAGGCAATCTAAGACATCGGTGTCAACTCTCTCCTGGTAACGGGGAACATGAGATTCGGGGTGCAACGCAAGATCGCATCTCGCCAAATCCAGTTTTTGTAGTGGCAGTACCGTAACACGTTGTAGAGTTCGTCACACGCGCCCGTGTATTTGTACCCCGACGCCCCTCCTGAAAGAGGGACCGAATGGCTGTTGCCTACGAATTGCGATGCCGGGAATGCGGGAAGACGTATCCGAACACTCCGCTTTCCATCTGCGAGGAGTGTTTTTCTCCTCTTGAGGTGCAGTGCGACCTCGACGCTGCCCGCAGCACTTTTACGCGCGAGGCGATTGCGAAAGGCCCTTCGAGCATGTGGCGCTACCAGGCGCTGCTGCCCGTGCCGGAGGATTATGTTCCGACCACGCCGGCGGGATGGACTCCACTACTGCAGGCTCCGCGACTGGGAAAGCGCATTGGCGCGAATAATCTTTACATCAAGAACGATGCGGTATGCCTGCCTACGCTGAGCTTTAAGGACCGCGTGGTGTCGGTGGCGCTGGCGAACGCGCAGATTTTTGGCTTCGACACGGTCGGGTGTTCATCGACTGGAAACCTGGCCAATGCTGTTGCCGCGCAGGCTGCACGCCTTGGACTGAAGACTTATATTCTTGTCCCGTCTGATCTTGAACCCGCGAAAATCTTGAATACCCAGGTGTATGGGGCGAAGCTGGTCCGCATTGACGGCAATTACGACCACGTGAACCGGCTCTGTTCGCAGATCGCGGAGCGGTTCAACTGGGGATTCGTAAATGTGAATTTGCGGCCTTATTATGCGGAGGGATCGAAGACGGTGGGTTTTGAGATTGCGGAGCAGCTGGGATGGCGCCTGCCGGACAACGTGGTTGTGCCTATGGCGGGAGGGTCCCTGATTACGAAGATTCGCAAAGCTTTCCGCGAGCTGATTACGCTGGGCCTGGTGGAGGAGAAGGAAGTTCGCTTCTTTGGAGCACAGGCTACGGGCTGCTCGCCGATTTCGACGGCGGTGAAGGCGGGAACGGAAAATATTGAACCGCAGCGTCCGTCGACGATTGCGCGGTCGCTGGCAATTGGGAATCCGGCGGACGGCCCTTATGCGTCGCGCTGCATACGTGAGAGCGGCGGCTGGGCCGAGGACGTGTCGGACGTAGAGATTGTGTCGGCGATTCAGGAACTGGCCGAGACGGAAGGCGTGTTTACCGAAACTGCGGGCGGTGTTACGACCGCGGTAACGGCACGGTTGTATGCGCATGGGCGCATTCATCCGGATGAGCTGACAGTGGCCTGCATTACAGGCAATGGGCTGAAGACGACGGACGCGCTTGCCGGTGCCTATGACGAGGAGCGCGCGATTCGTCCGCGGCTGGCCGATTTTGAGGCTTACGTTGATGAACAGAGTGGGGATCGTGAACTTGTTGGAGGGGCCAATGTCCGTTAAGGTTTTGTTGCCGAATGCATTTCAAAAACACACTGATGGCGCGCGCGAGATTGAGTCGAAGGCGCATAACCTGCCGGAGTTGATTGCCGAGATCGAGAACAGCTTTCCGGCGCTGCGTCCGCACCTGCGCGATGAGCAGGGGCAGGTAAGGCGTTTTATTAACTTCTACGTGAATGATGAAGACATTCGTTTTCTAGGCAACGAGAAGTATGCGTTCAAGGACGGCGATGAGGTGCTGGTGATTCCATCGATCGCCGGAGGGTGCTGCTCCTGCTGTTCGTATTGCGGGCAGGAAGAGTGTATTTGCGGTTAGTCAATCCCAGGTATGTGGTGGAGAAGGGACGGGCTTCGGCGCGTCCCTTTTACATTGCGGCGAAGCATCGGCGGGATGCTAGCGAACGATTAAGGCCGTGGCCGCCGAAGCGATGATGAGTTTTGCGAGCCAGCCGAGAGCGTGGAAGACTGCAATTGCCGGGGTTAACTTCATGAAGAGGGAGTTGGCAATCATCAATGGAAGAACAGCAATCGTCCACACCGCTATAGCGAGCAGAAATCCTGCTCTGAATGAATGGAGATGCAGCCATGAACAGGTGACGGCGAATGCCGCACATGTAAGAAAAGGAAGCAGGCTCGCCCAGAGGATAGCTTTTGTCTCATTTTGTGCAGTAACCCGCCAGATCTCCGGGTGCTGGTCGTAGCGTTTGTATAGCCAATCGCCCATAGACAGCCAGTCCGTCATCGACGCGGCGATGCCGCCAGCTAAGGCCGCCAATAGCACTCGAGTCCAGGACATATTGGGGCATACGATAACACATAGGCATCTCCGCGGGCAGAGCGGTTAACAGCGGGACATGCTTTTCAAGCTGAGTAGACAAAGCAATTGACACGGACAAATGAGGAAGAGTAGATAACCTGAAATGAAAACTTTGGCACATCGACTTATATGCCTACCTGTTCTTCTGTTGCTGGCCGCTTGTGGGGGGACTGCGGGAACAGCGTCATCAACCAGCAGCAGTTCTTCCAGCGGTAGCACCGTTACAAAGGAAACTCTGGTGTGGAGCGATGAGTTCAATGGTGCAACGGCACCGAGTGCGCCCAATCCACAGAACTGGACTTACGACACGGGAGCAGGTAAGTGGGGTAACAACGAGCTTGAGACTTACTGCGCATATGGTTCGACGACGGCTCCGTGTGACCCGAAGAATCCGAATGCCTATGTCGGCACGGACGGTTATCTGCATATAGTGGCGCAGAATCCTTCGAGTGGCGTTTATACGTCGGCGCGGCTGAAGACCCAGGGATTGCAGAGTTTCCAATACGGGCGCATTGAGGCGCGCGTCAAAATGCCTGAGGGACAAGGCATGTGGCCAGCCTTCTGGATGCTGGGCGATGACATTGCAGGCGATCCATGGCCAGCCTGCGGTGAGATAGACATCATGGAAAACATTGGCAGCGAACCCTCGACCAACCATGGCTCCATTCATGGAACGGGCTTTACCGGCACGGCCATTGGCACGGCATATACGCTGGCGAACAATGCAAAGTTCGGAGATGCTTTTCATACTTTCGGTATCTTGTGGTCGCCTAAGCTGATCCAGTTCTATGTGGACAATCCGACGAACGTTTACGCGACGTATACGCCATCCAGCCTGCCGCCAGGGGCGGTATGGCCTTTCGATACTGGCAAGTTCTTTTTTATTCTGAACGTTGCAGTTGGGGGAGCGTGGCCTGGATCACCGGATAAGACGACCGTTTTTCCACAGGATATGCTCGTGGATTATGTGCGCGTTTACGCCGAACCTGCATCTTAGGGCGATGTTTGAGCAGGAAGAAAACTGAATTTATCACTTGACTCTGTTCACGGGGTTGTAGAAACTCATTTCCGCAGTATCAGGAGGGGTAATGTTCACTATTCTTTGGTGGATTATCGTTGGTCTGATCGCAGGCTGGATTACCGGCAAGATCATGAAGGGCGGCGGTTATGGCGCGCTCATGGATATCGTGATCGGTATCGTTGGAGCTCTTATTGGCGGTTTTCTCATGCGCGCAGTGGGTTTCCACGGTTCAGGCGGCATGATTTACACGATCATTGTCGCCGTGATTGGCGCAGTGATTCTCACCTTCATCCTACGGTTGATCACCAAGGGCAGAGCATAAGCATAGTCCCGGGCGAGCAGGGCAATCCTATGGAGCGCCCTGCCCTGGAGCTTGTCTAACGTTGCCTAGCGCCCGCTTGATCCAAAACCCTTTGAGCCGCGACCGCTGGCTGAGAGCTCTTCGACTACTGTTACTTCCAAATGAGTGTGAGCTTCAAAAGGGGATATTTGAGCAATCTTGTCTCCCTTGTGAATCGTCACGCTTACGTCGGATCGCTCTAACAAAACTTCCGTTACAGATCCATTCGCATCGCAAACCGTCCGTAACAAGTAATTCGGTTGGTTCACGTTGATAAGGCACACAAGTATTTCACCTCGATACCCAGCATCGATGCGCCCTCCGGCATACGTTACACCTTTGGCAGCCATGGAAGAGCGGTCGCCGAGAACAAACCCCCATCCGGGTGGGCCTTCGATGGCGATACCTGTTCTTACCTTGGCAGGGATACCAGGTTCAAGGATGATGTCTTCAATAGAGTAGAGGTCGAAGCCCAGGTCGCTGCCAGCATATGCAACAGTAGGCGGCTGGGCTTCAGGGTGGAGTAATTTGACTTTCAGCATTGCGTTGATTGTATCGAGTTACTTTGCCGCAGCCTCTTTCTTCTGCTTCGCCCAGCGGCGCTTCTGCGCGGCAGCAATGCGTTGCCGGGCTTCAGGGCTGAGTACACGCTTGGCGCGGGGCTTGCCGCCTTTGGAGAAACCTGAAACCAGCCTGTTTCCACCCGAGCTTTGCAGCAGTTTTTTGACCTGCTGAAGCTTGCTGATTTCTTCATCGATAGCTGCGAGAATATGTTCACGGCTCATTTTTTAGTCCTTTATTGATGCTATTTGTAGCGCAATGCATGGGGAACAATTGAATTGATTGTACTAATTTTCATACGAAGGCCAGGGCGAATGCTCTGGATTCATAATCAATTTCTATAAGTTACTCAGGCACTTCCATTCGCGCAAGGGATTCTATGGGCGAAGGTAATATAGTTTCCAGACAGCTCAGGAAAACATAGAGTTGTTAGGGTTACAAACCAGCATGCATGCAATGTACTACCGTCTCATCGAATTACCCACGGTTACTTTCGATTTCTAAAAGAAAAAAGAAGGCATCCAACTTTGGATGCCTTCTTCGCCGTTCGGGTAAAGATTCAAGTTACGGGAGATAGTACCGGAAGGAGGTTTCGAGGATGTTGTCGCTGCCTTGTGCTCCGCCACCGGGATTTGTCGTGCCGCCCGCACCGGACCAGAGATTGCGGTCTATCCAGCTGTACTGCATTCCCATGCGGAGACGCCCCTTCTGACCGGCATAGAAGTTATACCAGTATCCAGAGGTGAACTCCTGAACGTCCTTGTTGTTGCCGCCGCAATTAGCTGGAGTGGCAGGGGTGAAGGACGCGGTGGGGGCCGGCTCGGTATTGCAGCCGGACATGTTGGTGAGCGGCGAGCCGTAACCGATCTTGCCAAAATAATCGCGAGCGACATAGTCTCCGCCATAGTTGAGGTAGAAACTCAGGCGCTTGGTCACATTGCCTTCCACGGTGCTGAGCGCCGAGAAGGCGTGGAGAGGAGCAATCTGGGCGTCGGGACGAAGGGTGATGTCGGCAATGGTGGAATCGCCGTAGCGCCCAACGCCATCACCCCACAGCCCTTTCAGACCGACCGAAAATCGCTTGTGGGCCAAGGGCACGCGTAAACTGCCGCCGAGGCCGCCGCCCAGGGTCGAGTCATTGTAAGCTCCCGCAGAGGTCGTCACATTGGGATAGATGCGATCGCGGAAGAAGCGGGCGATGCCGAAGACTTCGTAGTGTCCCCAGCCCGGCTCAAAAGCTACTTTGGCGATCATGTCGGGAGCGATGTTGAAGGAGTAGTTGGATTCCAGATCATAGAGACCGCCGCCGACACCGGCCGACCCGATTAGGAGGTTGGTAGGCAGGCTGCTGCCGGCCGGGTTGAGAGTCTCGGCATTTTCGGCCGAAGCACCGATCCAGAACTTATTGCCGAAGTCCTTGGCTACTCGGAAACCGTACTGACGGGTCCATACGAAGCCGGCGGTGTACTGCGGGTCGATGGTGCCGGGAAGGATTTCCGTACCGTTGTCCAGCCCGTGTGTAGTCTCGGTTGCGAGGGACCACATCTGGCCGCCAGTGAAGGTCCAGCCGCTGTTCAGCGCGGCTTGCGCCCAAAGTTGGCGTTGGCGCAGAACGTAGCTGTTGCTCTGGTTGTTATTGGAGGTGATGCCGGTACCGAGCCAGTCCATTTCGTAATAGCCGGTCAGCTTCATGTTATCGAGCTTGCCGGTAGCGGTTAGGGCGAGCCGCGACTGACGGCCAGAACCATAGAATTCACTCAACTGGGCGCCATTGGCGTACTCAAGCGGAATGCCGGTGAACGGTGTGTTGATGCCTCCGCCGGTGGCCGCGCTACGGTAGACGGTGGCCGCTTCAATGAAGCTTCCTTTGGGTGAGAGCGTGACACCCTTGTAATGTATCTCGTCGGGATGCTCAACCTCGCCTTTGAGCTTTGTCTGCTGCGTCTGGACAGTTGCTACCGCGGCATTGGTATCCGTCTTGAGGCTGGCGACAGCAGTCTGCAGACTGCTGACCGACTGGTTGTTGGTATCGATCGCCTGCTGCTGGGTCTGCGCTGCCTGCTGCGCCTGCTGTGCAGCTGTCTGGGCTGCAGCGGCTGCCTGCTGTGCCTGCTGGAGTTCAGAGTCCCGCTCGTTGAGCTGCTGCTTAAGCGAGTCAATCTGCGAACGCTGCGCGTCCATATCTTTACGAAGGTCCTCAATCTGGGATTGAACAGAAGGCTGTTGAACGGCCCGGTGCACTCTCCGCGTTGTGGCTTTCTTCAC
>JBARHV010000331.1:0-4011 GCA_049799415.1 Silvibacterium sp. | reverse complement strand
GCTCAGGTACCAGATATACACGCTGCGTCTTTTGCTGGTTGTTACAAGGTGAAACTCGGCCGGTGGTGGCCCTGGGGATTTGGCGATGAGAACGGTTATGTCATTCCGCCAGCTCGGATCCAGCTTCGCATGGAGCGCGGCACTCGCGGCTTCGAGGAGGGCGAACTCCTCATCCGCGCGATCCCGCTTCAACAGCCGCCCGCAGGAAGCAGGGAATCGTCGTTCTGGCAGGCTCGTTCTCTATCACAACTGCAATTATCATGGACCGATGGTTTTGTCGGTGTGACGCTTGATCTCGAGAAATCAGGAAACGAACTCCGTGGCTGGGCGCACCCGCATTTTGATGCTGGAACATTTGTTCCTCGGATCGCTCATGTGACGGCTCAGCGCATCGCTTGCTCAGGCTCTCCAAATCAGTAGCCAAATTTCGCTTCCTCGCCCGCGCCCAAACTCCCCCTAAGTCCCCGCAAATCCAACAAAAAACTTCGCCTCCACGCGCGGTGACATTTTTTTGCCTGTCCGCAAGGGTAAAGCGCGCCCGTCGCCGCTGCATAGCACCAAAACTGTACGCACGCCCAGTAGTCACCGTTGCCCGCCGGCGCTAGTCTTGTCACCAATCAGTCAGCACCTGTCGTGGCAAGCGATTTTGCAGCACTCGCAGAGCAGCGCGGGCGAAAGGATGCGGGAATGGCGCAAATGTCCTATGCGATGGCAGCAGGCGCAATAGCAGGGCCTTCGGCGGTGGATGCGGGAATGGTCGAGTTCAAAGAGTGCCTGAAACACATGCGTGACGGGCATCCGGAAGACGCCCTTGGGCATGCGCGGCGGGCTCTGGGCGCGGCGCCAAAGAATCCGTTTTATCTCTCCTATACCGGACTCTTGGCGGCCATGGCGGATAAGCGTTACGGCGACGCGGAAACGCTCTGCCGCGAGGCCCTCAACCTGAAATGCAACCACGCCCAGCTCTACCTGAACTTGGCGGAAGTCTACACGCAAGCAGGTAGAACTTCGGACGCGATCGATGTTCTGGAAAAAGGCATGGTGTCCGCGGGACGCGATTTTCGCATCCGGCGGGCGCTGGAAAGGATCGGAGTGCGGCGGCAACCGGTGCTCACTTTTCTGCACCGGTGCAATCCGATCAACGTAGTGCTCGGGCGCCTTCGCTTTCGTTTCGCAGGCCCCGCGCGCTCGAACTAGGGTTCCCCAAGCAGCCAACCCACAGGGAAGCCCGGGGCGAGTTCCCCCCTCGTCCCGGGTGCTTCACTTCTGAAACCTCCGCCTAGAACTCCTCGTACGCGTGTTCGCCGTGCAGAGATTCATCCAGGCCAGCTTGTTCGCTCACCGCATCCACCTTCACGGCGGTGAATAGGTCGATCACCTTCAACATGCCATACGTAAAAATAAACGCCCATGCCGACGAGAAAAGCACCGCCGCCAGTTGTTTGAAGAAGAAACTCGCATCGCCATAAAGCAGGCCGTTGGGGCCGCCCGGATTGAATTGCTGATTCGCGAAAAGCCCCAGCAGCACGATGCCGAGAAAGCCGCCGACGCCGTGCACGCCCCAAACGTCCAGCGCGTCATCCCACTGCAATTTGTTTTTCAGCTCGACGGCGTAATAGCACACCACGCCCGCGGCCACGCCGATGATCACCGCGGTCGTCGGAGAAACATAACCCGCCGCGGGAGTAATCGTCGCCAGTCCCGCCACCGCGCCGGTCAGCAGCCCCAGGAATTTGGGCTTCTTCTGGTGCGCCCACGCCACCACCAGCCACGCGATGGCCGCAAACGAAGCCGCCACGTCTGTATTCAGAAACGCGGTAGCCGTCACCGAATCCACGCGCATTTCGCTGCCCGCGTTGAACCCGTACCATCCGAACCACAGCAGCCCCGTGCCCAGCGCGACGAGCGGAATACTATGCGGGCCGGTGTCGCGTATGCGGCGTCTGCCCACGTAGAGCACCGAAGCCAGCGCCGCGATGCCTGCGATATTGTGCACCACGATTCCGCCGGCGAAATCCCGCACGCCCCACTGCTCCAGCATGCCGCCGCCCCACACCATATGCACGAACGGAAAATAAACGAACGTCAGCCAGCCCGTCAGGAACACCATGTACGCCTTGAACGTCACGCGGTTGGTGAACGCGCCGGAGATCAGCGCCGGGGTGATAATCGCGAACATCATTTGATACGCCACGAACACCATCATCGGAATCGTCACGTTCGGAGACGCCGTCGAGAGGCTGATGCCCCGCAAAAACACGTTGTGAAAGTTTCCAATAATCCCGTGCCAGTCGCCGCTGAAGCATAACGAGAAGCCGTACACGTACCAAATCACCGTCGTCCAGCCCATCGAAACGAAGCTCTGCATCATGATCGCCAGAACGTTTTTTCGACCGACCAGCCCGCCATAGAAAAATGCCAGACCCGGCGTCATCAACATCACCAGGCTGGTGCACAGAATCATGAATCCCGTGTTGCCAGTATCGAGATGCAGCATTCGATCCTCCTTTTCAGGCAGGCCAACACCGATTCCACAGCCACATCGTTCTTTCGAGGGAAAGCGCCCACATTCTGCGCACAATGCACCCATCTAGCAAGAGCTGTAGTGGCAACCTGTGCCGTGCCTTACACCGGAACATATCGAATTGTGAGTTTGCTTTTTCCGTCCGTTCCTCCTTTTGAATTGCAGCCGATGAACCTTCCAAAGTTGGCGATTAGAAATTCATTCGCCGTTTGTTATGTGCGAGTTGGCGGAGATTCTAATTCCGCGGGTTGGCGATTAGGAAAAGGCAGTGGACAGTGATCAGTGGTCAGTGGTGAGCCAGCAAAAGCCGAAGAATCTGCCCGCGGCGCAGAAGGGGACTGATCTTGCCGACGGGCGGCGGTGACGGAGACGAGATCGACGGAGGGTTCGGGGGCAGATGTGGCGGAAGCAGTTGCTGCGGCGGGAGCGGGGACGTCCGACACGGCGGGTGAATCGTGGCGGTAGACGCGGTTGACGATGTGGACGCGCTTTTCGGGTTCGATCCATTGGTTCGCGTCGGTGAGGCAGGAATAGGCGCGAACGACGGCGATGATTCCCTGGGCGGTGGGCTGGACATCACCAGCCTTTTCGAGCAGGAGATCGAGAACGGCGCGAAGATTTTTGCTGCGCTTGGCGTAGAGGCCGGTGGCGCGAGCGTGTCGATAGATGGCGGACCAATCGAGCGGGGGATATGCGCCCAAGGCGACGCGGATAGACTCAGGACTATGCCAGTTGATGAACATCTCCTCGATGGCTTCGCGGTGGGGATGATTGCAGACCGAGCATTTGCGGCGGTGGCGCTCGAAGCTGGGGTCGGGGGCCGTGCGGGATTTGCATTTGGCGCTGGAGCCGCCTCGGCGGGCAGTTTCGCCACGGCGAACAAGTTTGGAGGCGCGCAGGGAGGCTTTGGCGCGAGTAACGGGTGTGGCGGGCATTTGTTGTTTCTCCTTTGAGTTTTCTTTGGACATGCAATTTGGATCGGGATTTTGGTTTGGGGTTTCGGCTGAGGGCTGGCCGTTCTTTTCAGTGTCCGTGTTTTCAGCGCGCCTTGCGGGAGCGGAGTTTGCCGGCTTCTGGTGGAGAGCGCCGTGGCTTTCCAGTTGTTCGAGGATGATGGCCTCCGGTGTTCCTTTGCGAGGGCGAAGGGCGGGAGGCATGCCATAGAGGGCCATGAATGAATCTCCTTATGCAGTTGTGTTTGATTAGACTTACGTCAGGTTGGCGGCTCCGACGACCTGGCTGCGACGGAAGCCGATAATATTAAAGCTAGCTTACCATATAGGTAATTAAATTGCAAGGGGAAAATGCAAATGAGAGAAAAATAAAAAAACGGAAATAAAAGAGTTAGGAAGGCAGTGGCTAGTGGCGAGTGACTAGAGTCTGACTGGTACGATCCGAGGCTAGAATTCCGGCTGTTCTTTACCGGTCTCTTTGGGCAAGCCTTCTACGGCGCGGGGGGTTGGGGGTTGTCCGTAGAGGAGCTCACC
>JBARHV010000330.1:0-1648 GCA_049799415.1 Silvibacterium sp. | reverse complement strand
CCCGGGGGCAGGCCCACCGAGTCGGCGATTCCCGCCAGCGCGAAGGCGGTCAGCGGTGCCACTTCGCTGGCCTTCAGCACTACCGTGCATCCCGCTGCCAGCGCCGGAGCAACCTTGGCGACCACCTGCTGCAGGGGGTAGTTCCAAGGGGTGATGGCGGCGATTACTCCGATCGGCTCCCGCACCGCCAGTACGTTGCCAATTTCCTCCTGGAAAGCGAACTCCTGGAGCACCTCGGCGGTGCCTTCGATGATCTGGATTGGATTGCCGATCTGGATGGCCCGCGAGTGTCGAATCGGGGTGCCGACTTCTCGGGAAATGCTCCTGGCGAGTTCCTCCGTGCGCTCGGCGATGCCGTGTGCGATCGCTCGCAGGTAATCGGCTCGTTCGGCAGATGCTGTCGCAGACCAGTCGGGCTGGGACTCGGCGGCGGCCTGGACGGCTCGGTCGATGTCCAGCTCAGAGGAGTCGGTGACGCTGGCGATGACCTCGCCTGTGCCCGCCTCGTGAACGTTGATCCGGTCCTTTGAAGTGGATGCGACCCAGGATCCGCCGAGGTACAGGCGGTCTTGCAACTGCGGCTCTCCCGACAGGTCTGGTTCGCTCACGAGATCACCTCAATTCGCAGAACCGGAGCCGGTCCGAGCCGCCGCCCGCGGAAAGGTCGGATGCCGGGCGGAGTTCGGGCCGGACGCCGACCATCACCGCCCGATCCTAGCAATTGGTAGGAGCGTTCCGGCGACCCTGGCCGGATAATGAGGTCGTCCAAAGTTGGGGAGAGAGCACAGGTGCGAATCGCCCGATTTGCCGCCCCGGAGGGGGTCCGGTTCGCCGCTGCCGACCCCGTCCAAGCGCCTGGCGAGGGACATCGCTGGTTCGATCTCGGGCTCGCCACACCGGAGTTGCAGAATGCTTTGCTCCGAGGCCAGGGGCCGAGGCTCGGTCCGGAAATCTGGCCCGAACTCCCGCTCGTAGCCCCGATCGCGCCCAACCGGATATTCGCCATTGGCCGCAACTACTTGGCTCACGCTAAAGAGAGCGGCGCGAAGGCCCCGACGGTGCCCGTGGTGTGGGTCAAACTGAGTTCGGCGGTGATCGGAGATGGGGCTGCCATCGTTCTCCCGGCCCAGCACGCCGATGCGATCGACTACGAGGGGGAGCTGGCGGTTGTGATCGGCAGGGAGGGCCGTCGGGTTCCGGTGGAGCAGGCCCTGAATCACGTCGCCGGTTACACCGTGGCCAACGACGTGACCGCCCGCGACGTCCAGGACTCCATGGCGCAATGGACCCTGCCCAAGAGCATGGCTACCTTCGCCCCCCTTGGGCCGCACCTGGTCAGGTCAGACGAGATTCCCGATCCGCAGTCACTGACCATCGAGACCAGGGTGGCCGGGGAGCTGCGCCAGGAGGGACACACCAAGGACATGATCTTCTCGGTAGCGCAGCTGATCAGCTTTATCTCGGACTACGTCGACCTGGAGGTGGGTGATGTGATCGAGACGGGCACCCCGGCGGGTATTGGCTGGCAGCGAAAGCCCAGGGCGATGCTTCAGGCCGGACAGGACGTTGAGGTGCGCATCGAGCCCATCGGCAAGCTGCACAACACCGTTCAGGCGGAGGATTCAGGACCGGGCGACTAGCTCAGTTC
>JBARHV010000329.1:0-7330 GCA_049799415.1 Silvibacterium sp. | reverse complement strand
ATAGAGCTTGGTCTAATTGATGAATATCGTTTTGCCGTTGGGCCAACCGTTGTAGGAGAAGGAAGACGATTGTTCGAAGGTGTTAATCTGCCGGAAAAACTGCAACTAAACCTTGTTGAGTCAAAGATTTTTAAATCAGGATGTGTTGCGCTTCGTTACTTGAAATAGTGACAGAAAAATCTGCACCCGCTGCGCCCACCAAGAGGAGAAGAGCGATGAAATACATCTGTTTGGGATACTACGAGCCGGCAAAACACGCGGCCATGACCGAGGACGAGCGAAACGCAATGTTCGACGAATGCTTTGAGTACGACGATCATCTGCGCGCCAACGGGCACTGGGCAGGTGGAGAAGCTCTTCAGCCTCGTGAAACCGCGTTGACCGTGGATTGGAAGAACGGCAAAGTCGCGACCACCGACGGTCCCTATGCGGAGACCAAGGAACAGCTAGGCGGCATTCTCGTGCTGGAGGCACGGGACATGAATCATGCCATTCAGCTCATCTCGCAGCATCCGGCCCTGAAATATGGGACGTTGTTCGAGATACATCCAGCTTTCGACATGAGCGAAATGATGCGGGAGAGCGAGCAGCGACGGCGAAAGGGCGCCGCGCGATGAGGGCGCCAAGGGATGAGTACCGCGAAGTCGGCATCTCGTCAGTTGAAAGGTGGTAACTGACGAGATGCGCGTTTATGATTACGGATGCTCTGTACATTCAAGTTTCAGGCTGGCCTATCTCTTGCCGCATCAGTTTCTTGATTGTCTGCTCGAGATTGGCATCTCGTCGTCTTGCATATGCAGGCACCTGGAAGAGGATCAACCCGAGTAAACAATCATGAAAGTCTTCATTGCTAACTTCGGGGCTGGTAATTGGGCATGGAAGGATTGCCTTCAACGGTCCACCATTGCGGTAATGGATGATGTTCGCGTGCATCCGTTCTGGCAGCGTGGCGACCAAGAGGGATACATTGCCGAAGCAATGAGAGTGCTTCAGAGCAAAGCCGGAACACCACCCATCAGGGGAGTTGCGACTCGCTGGTTCCATGTCCCCACAATCATGACCCAAACCACGGGCGACCTCTGGATTCACCGCGAAAAGGAACAGGTCTGGTGGACACAATCTCTTGATCAGCCAGCGACCTCCGAAATAGTCGTCGATCCTATGCCTCGCGGTGCGCCGAACCAAATTTACGTCTATCACAAGCTCTGCAATCCTTGGTTGAATAAAACACGGAAAGGCGGCTCATTACTCTGGGATGCATTGCATCCAAAGGCAAAGGAGTTTCTGTTCACCGAGGGAACCTGCCAGCAAATAAACCCAGAGAATGCGCTTTATGCTCAAGCTCTAATAAACAGCGATGATCTTTCCTCGTGGCATTCACAGCCAAGTTGGAAGGTTAGAGCTGACCGCTCAGGGAAAGGCGCGGTAAAGGTCTTCACTCCCATAGAGCTAACGGCGGTGCGGATGGCGGACACTGCGTGGCAAACCATCGCACAGAGCGGCAAAGTATCGACTGTGCTAGCGAAAGACAAGAGAGCTGGTTTCATGACGAAACAAGAACTTGAGTCGTATGCGATCGAGTTGATCGAAAGCCAGGAGGGTATTTGCGCCCTGACTGGTCTTGCGATGTTGCTGGATACTTTTGAAGGCGACTCCGAACTCCGCTGCTCATTAGACCGAATAGATTCCAATGGGCACTACGAGCGCGGCAATCTCCAGGTCGCTTGCAAGTTCGCTAATCGCTGGAAAGGTGCATCCGAGGATGAAGCCTTCAGAAGACTCATCGGTGTAGTACGAGCCGGAATCACTAGCTGACATCACGTCATTTGCATCAGATCTGGTCGATGTGAAAGCTGGTTTTACTAATAAGAAGCCGGCTTATGGGAAATGACCTCCAATCGCCCTGATAAGCGGCGCTTGCGACTCTTTTCGGAACGCTCAATCCCAAATCCTGAGAGCGTTGGCGAGAGCAATTCCATCCTCTGCCAATGGATGATGCTGGCTCATCCATTGCTCACGTCTTATAGTTAGTAGTAAGAAGAGGAGAGTAGATTTCCAGGCCATCCCCGGGCCATGATTTCGGAACATGAACCCGCGCAAAATAGGACAGTTACGTGCCGCACCCAACCAGCTCACGCTCCTGCGGCTGTGCATCATTCCGTTTCTGGTTCTTTCCATCTTTGACCATCACTACCGCACCGCCTTCGCGCTCTTCATTCTCGCCGGAATCACCGACGGCCTTGACGGCCTGGTTGCCCGCTGGCTCCAGCAGCGCACGGTGCTCGGCCAGTATCTCGACCCCATGGCCGACAAGCTGCTGCTCAGCACGCTCTTTCTGGTGCTCCATCACGAAGGCTTGATCTCACTCCTCGTTACGGTGCTCGTCTTCGGACGCGACCTCGGCATCATCATGGTCGCGGCCATCCTTTACGCCAGCGTCGGCATAAAGGACTTCCGCCCCAGCCTCTTCGGCAAGGCCAACACGCTTGCGCAGATTGTCGCTCTGCTTACCGTGCTTCTCTGCATGTTCTACGCGCCGCCGCTGGTTGTCCTGGTGCGCCACTGGTCGCTCGTCGCCACCGTGGTCTTTACCGTAGCGTCCGGCTTTCATTATTCGTGGTTAATCACGCGCAGGCTCAGTGCCCCGGCTGGGCCGGTAAGCAGCTAGGGAGCTTCCCTTTTATGGGATCCTAGCCGTCCTCGTCTTCTTCCGGAGCTTCTTCAATCGCCATATCGCGAAATTCATCCGAGTCGAAGACTTCGCCGCACTCCTGGCACTCGACGAATTCAGCGTCCTCTTCGCGCGCCACAACGCGCACTTTGGGGTGTTTGCAGGGGGTGTCCATGTCGGTTTTAGGGCGTAAAAAGTTGTTGATGATGGTTTTTGATGCGAAATTCAGACATTCTCGCAAAGATTGTATCCACGCCGACCCGTCTGTCAATCGCAATTCATTAAATTTCACCGTTTATTGCTCGAAGGAGGAAGCCAATACCCTTTACCGGGACAGCAGACCCGGCCCTGACCCTTGATCCTGCTCGCGCATCTCTGCCGGCTCCTGGTAACCAGGTAACCAGAAGAACACGCGAAGCCGCTGCTTGGCTGGCCAGTCCCATTGAATCCCGACGATTTCAGTCCTATACTATATAGAAGGGCCGGGGAGCCGGTCTCAACCCATGCTGAGACTCACCAAAAAGGCTGATTACGGGCTTATGGCGCTCAAGTTTCTCGCCGAGCACCCCGACGAAGCCTCGCTCAGCGCCAAAGACATCGCCGAGGCCTACCACATCCCTCCGCAGTTGCTGGCCAAAATCCTCCAACTGCTCGCCCGGGAAGGCCTGCTCCGTTCCCATGCCGGCATGAACGGCGGTTATACCCTGTCGCGCAAGCCGGAGACCATCACGGCATTTGAGGTCATCCGCATTATTGACGGGCCGCTTTTCATTACCTCTTGCGTAACTGACAGCGGAATATGCGACCTGACCAACAGTTGCACCATCAAAGAACCATTGGCCCGCGTGAATGACAGTATCTCCGACGTGCTGAAGAAAATTCGGATCTCCGACCTGGTCGAGTCCGACCCCACGCATGGCCGGCCCAGAACCACCGTGCAGGATCTGGTCACCATCCAGAGCCAAACCCAGAACGCCTGATCCCAGGCGAAGCTTTTGAAGCAGGCAAGACGCAGGAGTGAAGCAAAATGAGCACCGCAATTGAAGTTGGAACCGTTCCCGTCCCGGCAGCCGTCCATCTGCCCATTTACATGGATAACCACGCTACCACGCCACTCGACCCGCGCGTACTCGAAGCCATGATGCCTTATCTGACCGGGGTCTTTGGCAACGCCGCCAGCCGCAACCACTCCTTTGGCTGGGAGGCTGAAGCTGCCGTCGATAAGGCCCGTGAGCAGGTTGCCAAACTCATCGGCGCGACCGCGAAAGAGATCATCTTCACCTCCGGCGCCACCGAGTCCAACAACCTCGCCCTCAAGGGCATCGCCGAGATGTACCGTGAGCGCGGCAACCACATCATCACTCAGGTCACCGAGCACAAGGCCGTGCTCGACACCTGCAAGCGCCTCGAAAAGTCCGGCTGCCGCGTCACCTATCTGCCCGTAAAGGCCGACGGACTCATCGACATCGAAGACCTCAAGCGCGCCATCGACGACAAGACCATCCTCGTCAGCATCATGATCGCGAACAACGAGATCGGCGTCATCCAGCCCGTCGCCGAAATCGGCAAGCTCTGTCATGAGAAAGGCATTCTCTTCCACACTGACGGAGTCCAGGCCGTGGGCAAAGTTCCCGTCGACGTGAACGCCATGCAGATCGACGCGCTCTCGCTCTCCGGGCACAAAATTTACGGCCCCAAAGGAGTCGGCGCGCTCTACGTTCGCCGCCGCAACCCCCGCGTCCAGATCTCCGAGCAGATCAACGGCGGAGGCCACGAGCGCGGCATGCGCTCCGGAACCCTCAACGTCCCCGGCATCGTCGGCCTCGGCAAAGCCTGCGAAATCGCCGGCCAGGAGATGGAAGCCGAAGGCAAGCGCGAGATCGAGCTCCGCGACTATCTCCGCAACAAGCTCGAAAAGGCCCTCGACTACGTCCACGTCAACGGCAACATGGAGCACCACCTCCCCGGCAACCTCAACATGAGTTTCGTCTACGTTGAGGGAGAATCTTTGCTCATGGGAATCAACGACATAGCGGTTTCGAGCGGTTCGGCCTGCACCTCTGCCACACTTGAGCCATCTTATGTATTAAAGGCTCTCGGATTAGGCGACGACGTAGCCCACAGCTCCATCCGATTCGGCTTAGGCCGCTTCAATACCAAAGCCGAAGTGGATTACGTATCCGACAAGATCATCGACGTCGTGCGGAAGCTCCGCGAACTCAGCCCGCTCTACGAGATGGTCAAAGAAGGAATAGACTTGACTAAGATCGAATGGGCAGCGCACTAAAATAAACGCTTCATAGCAGAAGATTTTTTCAGGGTTTAGGAAGTAAGGAGAAACAAAATGGCATACAGTGACAAGGTCATCGACCACTACAACAACCCCCGCAATGTAGGCCAACTCGACAAATCCAGCAACGAGGTCGGAACCGGCCTCGTTGGTGCGCCTGAGTGCGGCGACGTCATGCGCCTCCAGATCAAGGTCAACCCCGACACGCAGGTCATTGAAGAAGCCAAGTTCAAGACCTTCGGCTGCGGCTCGGCCATCGCTTCGTCCTCGCTCGCCACCGAGTGGGTCAAGGGCAAAACCGTCGACGAAGCCATGACCATCAAGAACACCGATATCGTGAAGGAGCTGGCCCTCCCGCCGGTAAAAATCCACTGCTCGGTACTCGCAGAAGACGCCATCCGCGCCGCCATCGGCGACTGGAAGAAGAAAAACGGAGTAGGCGAAGAGGCCCACGCCGAAACAGTAGCCGCCGCGCGGTAATTCTCAGTCATTAGTTCTCAGTCTCCAGAAACTAAAAACTGGGGACTGAAAGCTGGAAACTCGCTGAAACCCATGTCCACAGACCAGCTGACAGTACTCAACGCCGAAAACCAGGCTCCCGCGCAAAAGGGAATCCAGGTGACCGACCGCGCCCTCAAGCGCATCCGCATCGCCATGGCCAAGGAGGGTGTCTCGCCCACCGAAGGCGGCCTGCGTCTCGGCGTGCAGGGCGGAGGCTGCTCCGGGCTCTCCTACAACATCCGCTTCGACTCCCAGCCCCGCGAGCGCGACCGCGTCTTCAACTTCGACGACGTAAGGGTGTTCATCGACCCCAAGTCCTTCATCTACCTCCACGGCATGGTCCTCGACTATGAGGAGACCGTCATGCGCCAGGGCTTCAACTTCATCAACCCCCACAGCACAAAATCCTGCGGCTGCGGCACCTCCTTCTCGGCGTAAGTAACCACCCTAACGTTGTCATCCCGAGCGAGCAACGCGAGCCGAGGGACCTGCTGTTTCTTCCGAGCGGCACGACAATGGGTGCCCCATATCTCGAAGAGATGTGGGAGGCACTGATCTCAGACTCTCTAAGAGTCGCGGCAAGGGTGGGAAGGTAAGACCGAAACCAACCGCCGAATCGTCGTCACGTCTGTAGTTTTGATAGCATTGAATTCCATGCGTATGCTATGCTTTTTTCATGCCGAGGAGTCTATGATCGACTTGCGCGAAATCCGCTCTGTAACCGACTTCCAGAGAAACGCCAAACAGTACGTCGGCAAGCTCAAGAAGTCGGGAATGCCTCTCGTTCTCACCGTAAATGGCCGCGCGGAGCTCATAGTGCAGGACGCCGCCAGTTACCAAGGTTTACTCGACCGTCTCGAAGAGCTTGAGGTCGTAGCCGCAATCCGTGTAGGTCTTGAAGATGTGAAGTCAGGAAGAGTGCAGCCTGCGCGGAAAGCCCTGAAGGACCTGGGTACGAAACTTGCAGTACATCGTAGAGATAACTGACACAGCCCTATCCGACGCAGAGGAGTATTTTTGATTCCTTCAAGGCGACCAGCAGGAGTTCAAATACGCAGTTCATTGGTGGAATGGTCTGATGGATGCGCTTTTTCATTGGAATCCATGCCTCGCCGGTGTCCGCTCATTCGTTAGCGAATGGATTTCGCAGACGGAGTACGCCACCTCATCTACCAATCTCACCGCATTCTTTTCACCGTAAGCGAAAAAACAGTGACTGTGCTGCGCGTTTACCACGGCTCGCGGAGGACTCTGCGCCAATCATAACGATCGCCGCCGCCGCACGCGCCACTCCTCCGCAGTAATCTCCCAAATCTCACCGGGCAAGCGCCCCGAAACATAATCCCGCATCTCCGTGCCCACCAGCCGCATGCCCGTCATCTCAGAGATGCGCCGCGAAGCAGTATTCCCAACCGCCTTCGACGCACGCAGCACGCTGAAGCCAAGCACATCGAACCAGTAACTGGTGGCAACCTCAACCGCCTCCATCATCAATCCTTGCCGTTGCCACGTAACCCCCAACCAGAACCCGCGATGATCGACCGCCTTCTGCATCAGGCCAATCGCCCCAATCATGTCTTCGGGAGAGGATTTCAACCGCAGCGTCCAGTGCCATTGCTCACCGCGCGCAACCGCAGGCAGCGCCACCTCGCGGTAATAGGTCAAAGCGCCATCCGTCGGATACGGCCACGGAACAATCGCATTCAGAAACTTCACAATCTCCCAGTGCGGAAAAAGCACCTGCGCCCGCGCCGCATCCTCAATCCGCAGCGGCCAAAGCACAAGACGCTCCGTCTCAAGCACGTCTGTCATGAAGGAAGGGTAGCAACGGCAGCGAACCACTGGTTAACGCGTTGCGCAGCCTACCG
>JBARHV010000328.1:0-9656 GCA_049799415.1 Silvibacterium sp. | reverse complement strand
CTGCCGAAGACGCGGTCGGGGAAGATCATGCGGCGGCTGCTTCGGGAGCTGGCTACGAATGGCGAGATCAAGGGCGATACGACTACGCTTGAGGATTTTGCTGTGATTGCTAAGTTGAGAGAGTCGGATGAAAATTAACTTCCGTGTCCATCGCAGCTTTGCTTCACTGAGTTGCATCACCTATTTGCAATTCGACAGAGAGATCATTCGCGTTCTCTGCTTTCACGATCACCAGATGTAGAACCCGTTGTTTGAAGCCGGAAGAGTAGAAAGTAGCTATGTAGTCTCCATTCGGCAGCTTTACTGAGAATTTTCCCTTTGCATTGGAATGGAGATGGGTGGTGTTTTGCATCCCTTGTATTCCCATATCCGTAACTTCAATGGATGCTTTGGGAATTGGAGCGCCGGTTTCATCCTGAACTACGCCATGAAATGCTGCAATCTTTCTGATTGGCAATTTTTCATCTGCAGCTAGTATCTGCTCGCGCGTGGGAAGAGATTGTAGCTCCATGGAGAACAAGCCTTCTTTACCTGCCGAGCCGGGCGAGAAGCGCAGAGTTAGATTGGCAGTGAGATTCGGTTCTGAGTGTGCAACGATGCCATACACTCCGAGAGGTAGTTCAGGTAACAGCATTTGACCTTTGGCATCCGTGACAAGCCTGAATCGTAGTTTTTTGGCGTGTTTGGGATAGTTACTGGATCTGTATATCTCGATCTTTGCACCTGCCACGGGCGTTCCGTTCAGCAGCACTGTGATTCGCGGTCTTTGCATCGCTTCTGGTATAGGTTCTACTCTGACCGAGCAGAGAGCTTCTGGCAAAGCCGCGAGAAAGAGACAGAGTGCAAAAATGAGCCGTGTCTTCATACGCAGGCAGCATTGCAGGATTATTGAGATTTGCGGTTCCCACATCTCTTCGAGATGTGGGGCACCCATGTTCTTGCCGCTCGAAGCGAACCGCAGGTTCCTCGGCTACGCTTCGCTACGCTCGGAATGACAACCTGATTGGTTGTTGGGAAATTTGCTGGTCTATCGATTTCGCTGGCTTCTATCTGTGCATGAAGTAGTACGCGAGGATGCCTCCGACGACGATGATGACGAATACGAAGTCGTAGTATTTTTCCCAGTCTCCGTAAGGCTCGGCGCTGTTGCGTTCGGGGTGGGCAGGGTTGTAGCGGATGGGAAATTTGTCGCCCTTCTTCACTTCCACGTCGGACATGAAACCGCTCTCGTAGGTTTGGCCGTTGACGCTGTACCTGCATTCGACTGCGTAGAAGGGTGCATCTCCCAGGTTTTCGGGGTTGCCCATGCCATAGTATTTGCAGATCTCGACTTCGGCTGTGGTTTCGGGCCAGTTGCTGTGACGGAGCTTGCGGAGCAGTTGAGCGAGCATGGACGGATTCTACGGTTGCCTGCTCAAGACATCGCACACTTTGCTTTTGTGGCGACCGGAAGGAACCGCAGGTTCTTCGACTGCGTTTGGCGCTCATGCGCCAAACTTCGCTCAGAATGACAATCTGGTTGGTTGATGTTGTTCCCCCCACATCTCAAGAGCGAGATGTGGGGCACCCACGTTCCTGGCAACCGAAGCAAGAAGCAGGTCCTTCGATTCGCTTCGCTCGCTCAGGATGACAACCGTTAATTAATGGGCGCCGGCGGGGGCTTTTCTGCCTGGTTTTACTTTTTTGAAGAGCCAGACGAATCCTACACAGCCGAAGCATAGGAGGGCGATCCAGCGGAAGACATCGACGAAGGCCCATAGGAGCGATTGCTGGCCGATCTCGCGGTAGATTTCGGCTTGTCCGGCGATCAGTCCGTTGGCGTGGCCGAACTGTCGATCGAGGTAGCGCGAGAGGATTGCGGATCGCTGCTGGAACCAGTAGCCGGACTGGGGGATGGAGCCGACGATCTGGTTCTGGTGCAGGGCGGCGCGACGGGTGAGCGTGGTTTGGGCCACCGATATCCCAATGGATCCGCCG
Organism: Silvibacterium sp.; assembly: GCA_049799415.1. Lineage (GTDB taxonomy): Bacteria > Acidobacteriota > Terriglobia > Terriglobales > Acidobacteriaceae > Silvibacterium. The sequence goes on along the minus strand of JBARHV010000328.1, from coordinate 7,679 downwards.
ATGTTGCGGATGAGGTTGAAGATGCCGCTGGCGTTTCCGATTTCTTCATTGCGCAGGGTGGCGTAGCACTGCGTGGTGATGGGAACGAAGACGAAGCTTAATGCGAATCCGGTAATGATGATCGGCCAGAAGAGGGTCCATATGCTGACGCCGAGGTTGACGTTGCCGAAGACGAGCGACATGGCTCCGAAGACCACAAAGCCGAAGGTGAGCAGATAACGCGCATCGACTTTGTTCGTTAAATAGCCGATGAGAGGCATGGCCACAATGGCGCCGAATCCGCGCGGGCCGACGACCAGTCCGGCGGTGAACGCGGTATAGCCGAGCAGCTCCTGATAATAGAGCGGCAGCACGGTGATGGTGGAGTAGATGGACACGCCGAAGAAGAAGATGAGCAGACAGCCGACGGCGAAGTTGCGGTCTTTGAAGATACGCAGGTTGACGAGCGCACTCCGGTTGCGCCAGGAGTGGACGACGAACCAGGTGAAGGCGAGGATGAAGAAGAAGGCGGCCCAGCGAATCCATACCGCTCCGAACCAGCCGTCTTCCTGACCCTTGTCGAGGATGATCTGGAGGCAGCCGGTCCAGACGGCGAGCAGGCCGAAGCCGAGGTTGTCGAACTTCCCTACCTTGGCATTCTTGATGTAGGGCGGATCTTTGACGAAGCGGCTGATCATGTAGACGGCCAGGATTCCGACCGGGATGTTGATGTAGAAGGCGAAGCGCCAGCTATAGGTATCGGTGAGCCAGCCGCCGAGGGTGGGGCCGATGATGGGAGCCACGACCACTCCAAAGCCAAAGAGGGCCATGGCCATGCCGCGCTTTCGGGGCGGGAAGCTTTCGAGCAGGATGGCCTGGGAGAGCGGCTGGAGCGCGCCGCCTCCTGCTCCCTGCACAATACGGGCAATGAGAATGAAGGCGAGCGAGGGGGCTGCTCCGCAGAAAAAGGAGGAAATGGTGAAGATGATGACGCAGATGATGAGGAAGCGCTTGCGTCCGAACTTGAGGGAGAACCAGTTGCTGGCGGGGAGAATGACGGCGTTGGCGACGAGGTAGCTGGTGAGCACCCAGGTAGCTTCGTCAGTGGAGGCGGAAAGCGAGCCGGCGATGTAGGGCAGGGCGACGCTGGCGATGGCGGTGTCGAGCACCTCCATGAAGGTCGCCAGCATCACCGAAATAGCGATGAGCCAGGGGTTTACGCCGCCGGTTTGTGCTTCCTGACCGTAATCTTCTGCCATTTTCCCGGGCTTTACAGGGCGGAAATAAGGGGTTTTCAGGGAAACCGGGAAGGCTGGGTTCTGCCCCGAAGGCTTGATTCTTCAATTGGATCCATGGAGGCGGGTGGGGGATGCAGAGATGTGGAGAGGATTTGCATCTCGGTATTCATTTTCAGCATCAGATAGATTGACAATAACTCACTCAAGGTGCGAAGCTGGTTCTGGAATAAATAAGCACGGCACCCACAGATCTTCAGGAGTAGCAAAAATGGCAAAGATTATTGGAATTGACTTAGGCACGACGAACTCGGTCGTAGCCGTGATGGAAGGCGGCGAGCCGAAGGTGATTCCCAATGAAGAGGGCGGCCGGACTACGCCTTCGGTGGTGGGCTTTACCAAGAGCGGCGAGCGCCTGGTGGGCCAGGTGGCCAAGCGGCAGGCGATTACCAATCCGCAGAACACGATCTACTCGATCAAGCGGTTTATGGGCCGCCGTTTTAATGAAGTGTCGGACGAGATGAAGATGGTTCCCTACTTGGTGAAGCAGGTGGGGGACCACATTGTGGTTGAGGCCCAGGGGAAGGATTACACTCCGCCTGAGATTTCGGCCATGATTCTGCAGAAGCTGAAGAAGGCGGCGGAAGACTACCTTGGCACGACGGTGACGGAAGCGGTCATCACGGTTCCGGCGTACTTCAATGACGCGCAGCGGCAGGCGACGAAAGACGCGGGCAAGATTGCGGGTCTGGACGTGAAGCGCATTGTGAACGAGCCGACGGCGGCGGCGCTGGCTTACGGGCTGGACAAGAAGAAGGAAGAGACGATTGCCGTTTACGACTTTGGCGGCGGCACCTTTGATATTTCGATTCTGGAAGTCGGCGAAGGCGTGGTTGAGGTGAAGTCGACCAACGGCGATACGCACCTGGGCGGCGACAATATCGACCAGCGCATTGTGGACTGGTTGATTGAGGAGTTCAAGAAGGACGAGGGTCTGGACCTGAGCTCGAAGGGCAACGAGATGGCGCTGCAGCGGCTGAAGGATGCCGCGGAGCGGGCCAAGATCGAGCTGTCGACGGCGATGGAGACGGAGATCAACCTGCCGTTTGTGACCGCCGATGCGAGCGGGCCGAAGCACCTGGTGAAGAAGCTGACACGGGCGAAGCTGGAGTCGTTGGTGGAAGACATTCTGCAGCGGTCGATTGAGCCCTCAAAGAAGGCCATGTCCGATGCAGGCGTGGACGCGAGCAAGATCGACGAAGTGGTCCTGGTGGGCGGACAGACGCGCATGCCGCGGATTCAGCAGATCGTGAAGGACCTGTTCGGAAAAGAGCCGCATAAGGGCGTGAATCCGGACGAGGTGGTTGCGATTGGCGCGGCGGTGCAAGCAGGCGTGCTGGCAGGCGATGTGAAGGACCTGCTGCTGCTCGACGTGACTCCGCTAACGCTGTCGATTGAGACGCTGGGCGGCGTGGCGACGCCGATGATTCCGCGGAACACGACGATCCCGACGAAGAAGACGGATGTGTTTTCGACGGCGGCGGACAGCCAGACGGAAGTTGAGGTCCATGTGCTGCAGGGCGAGCGCTCGATGGCGGGACAGAACCGCACGCTGGCGAAGTTCAAGCTGGGCGGGATTCCTCCGGCGCCGCGCGGCATACCGCAGATTGAGGTGACGTTCGATATCGATGCGAACGGCATTCTGAATGTGACGGCGAAGGACAACGCGACGAACAAGGACCAAAAGGTGACGATTACGTCGTCGTCTGGTTTGAGCAAGGAAGAAGTCGAGCGCATGGCGAAGGAGGCCGAAGCGCACTCGGCGGAAGACAAGACGAAACGCGAAGAGATCGAGGCGCGCAACGGGCTGGACAGCATGGTCTACAACATCGAGAAGATGCTGAAGGAGAACGGCGATAAGGTCTCCGGCAGCGAGAAGAGCGATGTGGAGACGGCACTGGCGGACGCGAAGAAGACGCTTGAGGGACAGCCGAGCGCGGCTGATCTGAATGCGGCGCGGGAGAAACTGACCGCGGCTTCGCACAAGCTGGCCGAAGCCATGTATAAGGCGAACACGCCTGCTCCGGGTGCGGCCACCGACTTTGGCACGGGAGATGGCGGCGCAGGGGCTACTGGCACCGCTTCCGGAACCACGGAAGAGGCGAAGAAGGACGAAGGTGTGATCGACGCGGAGTACGTGGACGTGGACGAGAAGAAATAACGCGAGAACAAGCGCGTTGTTATGAGGGGCGTCCTGATGGGGTGCCCCTTCACTTTCAGCGATGAAAGGATGTGCAATGACGGATACGGTTTGGAAATGCGAGCAGGTGCGGGCGGGACAGGTTCTGGACAAAATTCTGTTCGATACGAAGGAGGAAGCGGAGACTTTCCTTTCGCAGATGAAGAGGAATGCTCCGGACTTGTTCTGGCGGCTGGAGCCTGTGCTGGCGAAGATGGTTTGGAACTGAAGAGGGAGGTGCGACTTCTATGTGCTTGTTCCATCGGCTGCTGGGAGAACAGTCATTGACACTAGCAACTTGGCTTTTGGCTATTACAGGAGTCATTGCACTGGTTTTTGCTTGGAACAAGTACGACAGGCCAAAGAACTAAAGCGCATTGAAAACTTGCAAGAATTATTGTCGTGGTTTGACGGAGCAATGTACTTGAAAACTCGACAATCCCTAGCACGGGCTAGGCTACAGCAAATCAAGAAACAAACCCCATTAACAGAATCAAATGCACCCGCAGATGCCTATCGATTATTGGATTTTTTTGAGCATGTGGCATGGCTTGCAGAGAAAGGATACGTGAGTGCCGACGACATGTGGTGCGCATTTTATGACCCAATTATTCATCTATACGCTGATTTAGAGGTCCTCATAAAAGAGGAGCGTAACGCGCAGACAGACAATGGTATTTATGCCGGCCTAGAAAAACTCGTTCGCAAACTTTACAAAGTACAAACAAATCAAGGCCAATCTCCTAATAAGCCAAATGAACCTTTAATACGCAGATACTATGAATCTAATTCTGCTTTGTTATGACTACCGAACACTCATAGAAGGTCGAGATATTAGATCAGCCTGATGCCTGAAGGAAATCAGATCCATCTGTTTGCCGCGCGCCATGCGGCGGCTTTTGCCGGGAAGAAGGTGCGCTCGGATTCGCCGAATGGGGCGTTTGCGGATGCAGCGATTCTGGATGGGCGGGTGCTTAAGTCGGTGGAGGCGGTGGGCAAGCATCTGGGGTATGTGTTTGGGCGCGACTTGATTGTGCATGTGCACCTGGGCATGTATGGCGACTTCTGGGAAGGCCAAATGCCGCTGCCTGCTGAAAAGGGCGCGCTGCGGTGGCGGATATGGACGAAGACGGACTGGATGGAGTTGCGCGGAGCTACGGATTGCTCGATTTTTGACGCGCAGCAGTGGCAGGCTCTGCTGGCGAGGTTGGGACCTGATCCGCTGCGGGAGGGCGTTGATCCCAATCCGGCTTTTGATTTGATTGAGAAGAGCAAGACCGCGATCGGACTTTTGCTGATGGACCAGAGGGTGTTTGCTGGAGTGGGCAATAAGCTTCGCACGGAGCTGCTGTTTCGAGCGCGGACCAGCCCGTTCCGGCCAGGCAAGGATGTTGCGCGGGCGGCGATGAAGGGCATCTGGAAAGATGCAAAGACTTTGATGGCGGCGGCGATGCAAGACCGGCGGATTGTGACGACGCGGCCGAAGGACAGGCCTCATGCGCGCGGCGCTGCTCAGGACGATGAGGTGCATTACGTTTACAAGCGGCATGGGAAGCCATGCTTCCTTTGCGGTGCGACAATCAAGAGACAGGATATGGGCGGACGGACGGTGTACTGGTGTCCGGAATGCCAGAGGGTTTAACGCTTTCCGTTAAACGTTAAACGTGATACGATCAACCCGTGATTCGATCCTATGCAGATGAGGAAACCAGGCGTTTACATCTGACTGGTCATAGCCGACGATTCGCCAATGTTGCAAGAACGGCTCTACGCAAGATCGAGGCGATTGATTTTGCCACTTGTCTGGAGGATCTAAGAAACCCGCCCGGCAACCACCTGGAGCGATTGCGTGGAGACCGCGATGGGTACTACAGGATACGAGTAAACGACCAATACCGGGTGTGCTTTCGATGGGAAGGCAAGGATGCATGGGATGTACGTCTGGTCGATTATCACTAGGAGAAATTATGTCTATTCCGCGTAAAGCATCGGACCGTGGCGTTGCCGTGCATCCCGGTGAGTTTCTGCTGGAGGATTTTATGAAGCCGCTTGGGCTCTCGGCCAATGCGCTTTCGATTGCCCTGCGTGTCCCCGTGACCCGCATTTCGGAAATTACTCGCGAGCGCCGTGGAATTACGGCGGACACGGCCATGCGTCTGGGCCTATATTTTGGAACGACACCGGATTTCTGGATGAATATGCAGAAAGCATATGAACTTGGGATCGCAAAGAAAGAACTGCTGCCGCGCATACGCGCTGAGGTTCATCCCGCTCCGCGGGACCGCAAGACAGGCGCGCTGAAGCAGCAAGCAACAGCGTAGATTTTAGAGAGAACGATGCCACCAACTCAGAGCAAAGATTACTACGCCGTTCTTGGCGTGAAGAAGACGGCGACGGCGGAGGAGATTCGCAAGGCCTTCCGCAAACTTGCGCGCAAACATCATCCCGACGTGAATCCGGGCGATAAAAAGGCCGAGGAGAAGTTCAAGGAAATCTCCGAGGCCAACGATATTTTGAGCGACGAGAAGAAGCGGAAGATTTACGACCAGCTAGGGTTCTACTCCGACCAGATTGACCCGGCACAGGCGGAGGCCGCGGCGCGGGGCGGTTATGGGCCGGCTGGAGCGGGGCGCAGCAGACAGCAGGGTGTTCCCGTCGATTTTGGCGGGTTTGATTTTTCGGATTTTGCGAACCAGTCGGGGGTCGGCCAGCAGCAGCAGGCGGGCAGCGCGGGCTGGGGCGGTTTTCGCGACATCTTTTCGGGCATTTTTAACCAGGGCGGGCGCGAGCAGCAGGGGCCGCAGGCGGGGACCGATCTGGAATACCAGATCAACGTGGATTTCTGGACGGCGATTCGCGGAGGGACGACGCGGCTGGAGATTCAGCGGCTGGAGGTTTGCCCAACGTGCAAAGGCAAGGCTTCGACGGGCGGTTCGCAGCCGTGTCCGGAGTGCCATGGATCGGGCCAGGTAACGCAGATGGGCGGACGGATGAAATTCAACATCCAATGCCCGCGGTGCGGAGGCACGGGCAAGGTGCAGCATGCATGCTCGACCTGTAACGGCGAAGGCACGGTGATGCGCACGGAGCCGATTGAGTTTCGCATTAAGCCGGGCACGCGCGACGGGCAGCGGATTCGGCTGGCGGGCAAAGGCAACGCGGGCGTGCATGGCGGGCCGGCGGGCGATCTTTACCTGATTATTCGCGCGGGGACGCATCCGGTATTCACGCGGCAGGGCGATGATATTCATGTGACGGTTCCGGCGACGGTGGCGGAGGCGGCGCTGGGATCGAAGATTGAAGTGCCGACGATTGACGGACGCGCGCAACTGAAGATTCCGCCGGGTACACAGAGCGGACAGAAGCTGCGGATGCGAGAGCGCGGGGTTCCCTCGCCGACGCAGGAGAGCAAGCGCGGCGACCAAATTGTAACGGTTGAGATCACTGTGCCAAAGGTGCAGGACGAACGTTCGAAGGAGATTTTGCGGGAGTTTGCGAAGCTGAATCCGGAGGATCCGCGCGCGACGATGTGGGCGAAGGTGTGACGCGGATTGAGACGGCGCGGCTGATGCTTCGCCCGCTTGGCATGGAAGATGAAGAGGCGCTGGCGGCGGTGCTGTGTGATGCGGAGGCAATGCGATGGTATCCGGCGCCGTTTACGCGAGAGCAGGTGCGAGAGTGGATTGAACGGCAGATGGGCCGCTATGCTTCCGGATCGGGCCTGTTGGGGATGGTGGAGAAGCAGACGGGCGCGCTGATCGGCGATTGCGGCGTGGTCTGGCAGGAGATAGACGGCGGCGCGGAGCTAGAGGTGGGATACCACGTAAACCGCGCCTGGTGGAATCGGGGTTTGGCTACGGAAGCTGCAAGGGCCGTGATCGACTATGCTTTTCGCGAGCTGGGCGTCGACCATATCATCTCAATGATCCGGCCGGAAAATGTTTCATCGCGGCGGGTTGCGGAGAAGAGCGGCTTGACGGTAGATCGAGTGGTGCTGTGGCGAGGTTATGAACATTGCATGTATCAGCTATGGAAGAAATGATTGAGACGATGGCAACGGACGAGCAAATTCATGCGGATGCGAACGAGGTTCTGAACAGCGCGGTGTCGTATGCGAAAAAGATGCTGCGGCGGTATGGAGAGTTCGGCCCTTTTGGGTACAGGATGAACCGGGACGGCGACGTGGCGATCGAGGTTGTGGCCCAGCACGATATGCCTCCGGAACC
>JBARHV010000327.1:0-1957 GCA_049799415.1 Silvibacterium sp. | reverse complement strand
GCGACATGGTGGATGAGGGACTGAAGATCGAGATGGGCAAGCAGGGCGTCTTCGTTACGTCTCTCCAGGAGCTCTATAACTGGGGGCGGCGGAGCTCGGTGTGGCCGATGCAGTTTGGGCTGGCCTGCTGCGCGATCGAGATGATTGCGACGACCATGGCGCGCTATGACATGGCGCGATTCGGCGCGGAAATCTTCAGGCCGTCACCGCGGCAAGCGGACATGATGATCATCTCCGGCACGGTGACGAAGAAGATGGCGCCGCAGGTGGTGCGGCTTTACAACCAGATGGGCGAGCCGAGGTATGTGATTGCGATGGGTGCGTGCGCGATCTCTGGAGGGCCGTTCAAGCAGGGATACAACGTGCTGAAGGGGATCGATCGCTACATTCCGGTGGACGTGCATATTCCGGGGTGTCCGCCGAGGCCGGAAGCGCTGCTGCAGGCGCTGATGACGTTGCAGAAAAAGATCGACGCGCAGGCCCTCACAGGCCCTCAGCGCCCAAGACATCTCGATGCAGAAGCTCAAGGCGAGTTCCCGGTGCCGGTGCAGGGCGAGCACGATCTGGAGCCGACGTCGAACCATGGCGTGTGGCCGGTGCCGATCACGATTAAGTAAGACAGTGAACAGTGGACAGTGAGCAGAAAGACAAAGACAACAGCAAAATCGGGGACCAGGGAATAGGACTAGAGATTGCAAACGGTCGAACAAATTAAGGCGGCGATTGAGGCAGCGGTTCCGGGCGCGGGGGTGGAGATTGTGACGAACCCCAGCCCGAGCGCGCAGCACTCGCTACGCGTTGCTCCGGAGCATGCAGTCGCGATCGCGAAGTTCTTGCGCGATGACACGGAGTTGGGGCTCGATTTCCTATCCAATGCAACCGGAATCGATTGGCTGGACAAAGAGATTGCGGAAAAAGTTAAAGTAACGCGTCAAGTTGTGAAAACGGTGGACGGTGCGGAGCAGACTGTCGAGGAGACCGTAGAAGAGACGCGCAAACGCGTGGAGCCGGGATATCTCGAGACGGTGTATCACCTCTACTCAATGGCGAAGAAGCATGGGCCGGTGATTTTGCGCATGCGCACCGCGAACCGGACGGACGGGGTGGAACTGCCATCGCTCACGCCGGTGTGGCGGGCGGCGGAGTTCCAAGAGCGCGAGATTTTCGATTTGTACGGGATCGTGTTCAAGGGGCACCCGGATCTGCGGCGGATTTTGATGTGGGACGAATTCAAAGACCACCCGATGCGTCGCGATTACGTGGAGCCGGACGATTTTGAGTATGAACCGACGGCGCACGATGAGGTGCTGGCGCGCGCCAAGGAGCACAAGGCCGCGACGACAGAAGGAGCCGGACAGTGAGCGAAACGTCAATCCGGCTCGCGAGGCAGGAAGGCTGGAATCGTCCACCGGTGATTGAGCCGGAGGGTGAGGGCGAACTGCTCGAAGTGTCGATGGGGCCGCACCATCCCTCGACGCATGGCGTATTCAGAATGGATGTTGCGCTGGACGGCGAGCGCGTGGTGAAGCTGAAGCCGGTGTTTGGTTATTTGCACCGCAATCACGAAAAGATTGCCGAGAAGGCCAGTTATCTGGCGTCGATGCCGTATACGGACCGGCTGGATTATTTCTGCTCGATGACCAATAACTGGGCCTACGCGCTGGCGGTGGAGAAGCTGGCAGGGCAAGCGGTTCCGGAACGGGCTGAGTATCTGCGGGTGATTATGGCGGAGCTGACGCGCATTCAGAATCATGCGTCAGCGATTGGATTTTTGCTGCAGGAGATGGGCGCAAGCGGCACTCCGCTGATGTATGCGTTTAAAGAGCGGGAGAAGATTCTCGATCTGTTTGAGTCGCTGACTGGGGCGCGCATGATGTGCAATTACATGCGCTTTGGCGGATGCAGAGTGGATGCTTCGGCGGCATGGCTGGATGCAGCGCGTAAGGTGACGGCGGGG
>JBARHV010000326.1:0-28114 GCA_049799415.1 Silvibacterium sp. | reverse complement strand
GTGTCAATGAAGTTGAAGCCTGCGTCCACGAAGGCGTCGAGGATGGCGAAGCTGGTGGCGGCGTCGGCGGTCCATCCGAAGACGTTGCCTCCGAGCATGAGGGGGGCGACCTGAAGATCGGAGTGGCCGAGTTTTCTGGTTTGCATGAATGTCCTCTTATTCAGTTTAGAGGCGCGAGGGCGCGTGGAGGATGCAGGTTGTGTGGCCAGTCTATAATCGGGCGGGCGAATTATTCGCTTTTCTCCGAAGCGTAGACCCTGTCTGTTGATACCAGAACAAATGAACCTTGGAGGATTCCAGAATGTGTGGAATTGTTGCGTTTTTTTCGCGCCGTAATCCGATTTCCGATGCCACGGTGCAGCGGGCCACGAAGAGCCTTTATCATCGCGGTCCGGATGGGCAACGGCAATGGATCTCATCGGACCATCGGGTTGCGCTGGGGCATGCGCGGCTGAGCATTATTGACCTTACGACCGGGGACCAGCCGATTGCGAGCGAAGATCAACGCGCGCACATTGTGGTGAATGGCGAGTTCTATGGGTATGAAGCCATTCAAAAAAAACTCGAACAGGCGGGACATCATCTTCGTACGCGGTCGGACAGCGAAATTGCTCTGCATCTCTATGAGGATTTCGGCATGCACTGCCTGCATCAACTGCGGGGCGAGTTTGCTTTTGTGATCTGGGATGAGACCAACCGGACGATGTTCGCCGCGCGGGACCGGTTTGGGATCAAGCCGCTGTTCTATGCGTTTTACGACGAGACGCTGTACTTTGCCTCGGAGGTGAAGGCTCTGTTTGCCGCGGGCGTGCCGGCGCGCTGGGATGCCGAGTCGGTGTTCGACGCGATCGATGGCGGCGGGCACCAGACGCGCACGCTTTTCGATGGAATTTTTCAGGTTCCGCCGGGCCATTATGTGCTGGCGACCGACAAGCACATCCAGATCAATCAATACTGGGATTTCAATTATCCCCGCGCGGATGCCGTTCAATCGCAGCGCTCGGATGCCGACTATAGCGCGGAGCTTCGCGATGCGCTGGAGGAAGCGGTGCGTCTACGCCTGCGCGCGGATGTGCCGGTTGGCTGCTATCTGAGCGGTGGACTGGATTCGTGCGCTGTCCTGGGGCTGGCGGCGAAACACCATGCTGATCCGATCCGCGCCTTCACGCTGACGTTTGACCGCGCCGAATACGATGAGGAAAAAGAAGCGAAGGAGATGGCGGCGAAGGCGGGCGCGGAGTTTTTCCCTATTCCCATTCGGCAGGACGATCTTGCAGACAATTTTGCCGATGCCATTCTGCAGGCGGAGGCTTTCTGCATCAATGCCCACGGCGTGGCGAAGTACCTTTTGAGCCGCGCTGTGCGGAAGGCCGGTTATAAGGTGGTGTTGACGGGGGAAGGATCGGATGAGGTTTTGGGCGGTTATCCGCATTTTCGCCGCGACATGCTTCTGTACAACCAGGAGGGGCAGAATGCGGATGAAGTTGCGGCGCTTCTTGCGGAGTTGGAGAGGGGCAATCCCGTATCGCGTGGGCTGCTGATGCCGCATGGCGCGGCCAGGCCGCTGGAAAATGTGCGGCGACAACTGGGGTTTGTTCCGTCGTGGATTGAGACGTTTTCCGCGCGATCGGCCAAGATGCAGGGCTTACTGGCGGGAGAGTTTACCGAGAAGTTTGGGCAGCGCGCAAGTTATCACGCTCTGCTTAACGGGATCGACATTCGCGGACAACTCGAAGGCCGGGACGCGGTGCATCAGTCGCTGTACTTGTGGTCGAAGACGATGCTGCCCAACTACATCCTGACCATGCTTGGCGACCGCATGGAGATGGCGCACTCCATTGAAGGACGCGTGCCGTTTCTGGATCATCGCGTTGTCGAAGTGATCCGCTCGCAGCCGGTGAGCCAGAAGATTCATGGGATGACGGAGAAATATGTTCTTCGCGAGGCGGTCCGGGATGTTATTACGGATACGGTTTATCGCAGGCAGAAGCATCCGTTTCTGAGCCCGCCGGCTACGTTGAATCCCAAAGAGAAACTGAGCACGCTGGTGAACGATACGCTGCGCGGTCCGGCTCTGGCGTCCATTCCATTTTTTGACCGCAAGAAGGTGATAGGCCTACTGGACAGCCTGGGCACCATGGATGAAGGCTCGCGTGTTGCTAACGATCAGGTGTTGATGCTGCTGGTGAGTGCTTGCGTGCTTCAGGATGGGTTTCACCTGACGGCTTGATCCAGTTTCTAGGTCGCGTTGGGACGTGCGCTCTGAGCGAAAGCCTTGCTCATGTTTTGGGGGCTGCTGCTAGGATGGGCGCATGAATTCGCTTCCTGATGCAATGCAACCGCTGGAGTCGCCGGTTTCTGGAATGAGCGATGAGAATGAGATTCGGAGTTTGAGGCTGGCTTCGAACCGGGCGATGGCGGAGGGGGATGTTGCCGCGTTTGCGGCGAGCCTGTGCGACGACTATGTGATGGTTCGCGGGAACGGAGTCTTTTCGCCACGGGAGGTTACGCTGAGTTCGTTTGCCCGGAATTTTGGAAATGCTGATGCGGTGCGGTTTGAGCGGTTGACGGAGCGCGTGGAACTTTCGGCGGCTGCTCCGCTGGCGGCGGAGCATGGGCGCTGGGTGGGGAAGCTGCGGGATGGGCGCGTGGCTTATGGCGGTGCATATCTGGCGATGTGGCGGCGGACGGATGCGGGGTGGAAGATTCGGTCGGAGCTGTTTGTTCTGCTGACTTGCGACGATTCGGATGTTTGCGCTGCGTATCAGGAAATAGCAAAGCGGGAGATGGCGAAATAGCCGGATGGCGGGCGATGAGGCTGATGTGATGGTGGACGACGATCCTTTCGACCTTGCGCGGTTTGTGGAGGCACAGCGCGGCGTGTTTGAGGAGGCGTGCGCTGAGCTGCGCCGTGGGCGCAAGACGGGGCACTGGATGTGGTTTATTTTTCCGCAGATTGCGGGGCTGGGGTTGAGCGCGATGAGCCAGCGGTATGCGATCGGGTCGATTGAGGAGGCGCGGGCTTTTCTAGGACATTCGATTCTGGGACGTTCCATTCTGGGGCCCCGGCTGCGGGAGATTTGCGGGATTGTGCTTGCGGTTGAGGGTCGGACTGCTTTTGAGATTTTTGGTTCGCCGGATGATTTGAAGCTGCGGTCGTCGATGACTCTGTTTGCTCATGCTTCGGAAGAGGACGCGGTGTTTGTGGCGATGATTGCGAAGTATTTTAGTGGGGAGTGGGATCAAAAGACGGTGGAGCTGATGCGAATGGTGGGGAACTGAGGGCTGGAATCTGACGTAGTGGTTTTTGACAAGGAGACAATTGTGAACAATTCAGTATCTCGCATGACGAGGCGCAGCTTTTTCGGCACGGCGGCGGTAGCCGCCGCAGGAGCGGTCGCGGGCGGCGCTGCGACCGGCGCATATTTTGATCACAAGGATCGGCAGAAGTCAGCGGAGTTTCTTAGCGGGCAGACATTTGCGAATCCCACGTTCGACTTTACGACGAGGATTGCGCTGGGCAGCGCCTATTATGGTTGCGCAAATCCAGGGAAGATCTTCGCCATTACTTCAAATATCAAAGATGGGGATTATGAGTCGGCCTATAAGGCGTTTTTCGATGCCGGAACCGAGGCCAAAGGATGGGCAGACGAGGCGGCGGGCAAGAACCAGCGGGTAAGCGCGCACGAGGCCTATCTGTGGGCGGCGAATTATCTTTATGCCTCGATGTATTTTCTGGATGGAACGGCAGATGCCAGCCGGATGCTGCCCACATGGAAGCTGTATGAGAGCTGCTGGACGCCAGCGGCGGCGCTGAACACTCCCGCGGTCGAACGCGTGGAGATTCCTTATGAGAATACGACGCTGACGGGATGGTTCTTTCGCGCTTCGGATTCAAAGGAGCGACGCCCGCTTGTGATTCTGAATAACGGCTCGGACGGATCAGAGCTGGACATGCTGGTGATGGGAGGCGCAGCAGGAATGGCACGAGGCTACAACTGCCTGACCTTCAACGGGCCGGGGCAGGGCGACGCGCTGTGGCTGAAGAAGATATATTTTCGCCCTGACTGGGAGAAAGTGATTACTCCGGTGGTGGATTTTGCGGTTGCGCACCCTGAGGTGGATGCAAAGCGGATTGCGCTGGTGGGCATCAGCCAGGGTGGGTACTGGGTTCCGAGGGCGCTGGCGTTCGAGCATCGCGTTGCGGCGGGCGTGGCCGATCCGGGCGCGTGGGATGTAGGGCGCGCGTGGACAGCGCGACTGCCGAAGTCGATGAGGAAATTACTGGATGACGGGAAAAAGGAGAAATTCGATAAGAATATGGCGATTGGGCTTCGGTTTTCGCATGAGTCGAAGACATACCTGGCGTTCCGGATGCGGCCTTACGGGACGGATTCGTACTACGACGCGTTTCGGGCTGTGCAGCAATACAACCTGAAGGACGTAGCGGGGCAGATCCAGTGCCCGATGCTGATTACGAATCCCGAGGCAGAGCAGTTCTTTCCGGGGCAGCCGAAGGAGCTTTACGACATGCTGCAATGCCCGAAGACGCTGATGGACTTTACGTCGGAAGAGGGCGCGCAACTGCACTGCGAGTCGAATTCGCCCGGGTACAGGGATTTCCGCATTTATAACTGGCTGGATGAGACGCAGAAGGGATGACTGAGCGGTGGAGCGTGGATCGTTCAGGATGATGTTCTAAGACTACGCAGTTGATGGGGTTCGGATAAAGATGCCGGTGGGCACGGCGCATAGTTATTTGCGGTAATCGATCTCAACGCAGATTCTTACCTGGACAGGGTTGCCGTATTGGAGGGCTGGGCGGAAGCGGTATTCACTGATGGCTGCGATTGCCATCTTGTCAAAGTCCGGGCCGAGTGATTTCTCAACATGCACCTGCTGGGGTTTCCCATTGATATCAACCAACATGGCGACTTTGGTGATTCCTGAGAACGGGTACTTGGGAGCATCAGATGGAAAACGGGGAGCGACGGAGTAGATGAGACGTGGTGCGGTGACCGCGTCGGGTTTTGGTTTGGCTTTTTGAGGGAGCCAGAAACTGGCATCATCGGGTTGCGACGATTGAGGCGTTGGCTCGGGAGTGCATGCGCCGTTTGAGGTTTGTGCGGGTTTTAGATCGGAGTATTGCGCGAAGGCCGCGATGGGGAGCGTGCTGATGAGGAGCGCCAGGAATAGAACATTCCGCTTGAGCATGCTGTTTGCCTCGGATGCCAACGAGTTTATCGACGCGCGATTCTGCTGACAAGTTTTGGACGTCACGGTTGCTGAAATGTGACGAGATTGCTGTCAAGTTCGATGGCCGGGGTGAACCGCAGATCCTTCGACTTCGCTCCCTTCGATCGCTTCGCTCAGGATGACATCGTGGGAGGTTGAGAGTTGATGTTCCCCACACAAGCAAAGGCAGCTTGTGTGGGCCACCGTCGGATCCGGGATGGATGGTTTTCGAGTTGGGTTCCCCCTGTTGATTTCGTGGGGTTGGGGTGGGTGGTTCTGGGATAATGGAGTTGCTCTGGTGTTTGGACTGCGTTTTGCCGCGCTACGCGGCGGACGCTGCTTCGCGTCTTGATGAAGCCCCTTAATCTGGTTACAACTCCGACTCGCAACCGGCGGCTGAATGAGCTGATCGGGTTGATGGCGCTTACGGCTGCGATTCTCCTTTTCCTTTCCCTGGTTTCTTACCGGCCTACGGACCCCTCCTTTAATACTGTTGGCGGGTTTGGGCCGGGTGCGCGGCCTGCTCATAACTGGATTGGGCTGATTGGCGCGTGGATTGCCGATCTGCTGCTGCAGATTGAGGGCGTGACGGCGTTTGCGGTGCCTCTGCTGATTGGCGGACTGGGATGGGCGTGGCTGAAGTCGCGTGCGACAGGTTCAGCGGGCACAAAGCTGATTGGCGTGGTGCTTTGCCTGGTGTTTGGGCCGGCGCTGGCGGGGCTGCTGCCGGGGCACATGCACTTTCTTTCGGGATTGCCGATTGCCGGGGTGGTGGGGCTGCTGGTATCGGGCGCGCTGGTGGCGTGGCTGAATTATCCGGGCGCGTGCGTGGTTGCGGTTTGCGCGGTGGCGATTGCGATTTATCTCTCATCGACCTTCAGCTTTAATACGGCGCGGGAGTGGCTGGCGGTGCGGTTTGCGTTTGTGCTGGCGTGGCGCGACCGCTGGCAGAACTGGCGGTTTGCGCGAACGCATGCGAAGGAAGCGCGAGCGGAGGCCAAGCTGGAGCGTGCTCACGAGAAGGAACTGGCGAGCGCGCGCAAGGCCGAGGCGAAGATGGCCAGGCGCGGAATGGCCTCGCAAGAGCAAGAGCCTGTGGCTGCTGCGGCGACGATGGCGGATGACGATGATGATGCTCCAGTGGACCGGCAGCGTCGCGGCGGATTTGCGGAGATGTATGCCGAAGAGGCTCCGGTGCAGACGTTGTGGGAGCAGATGCCGCGAGCGGTGGTTCCGGATGCCGTGCCTGAGCCGGTAGCAGAGAAGGCTCCGGCGGCGGTGTTGAAGCCGCAACTGGTGAAGCCGGCTGCATCGATTGCGGTGGGCGAGCGCGCGGATGTGGAAGCGCGCACGGTGACGGTGACTCCGAAGTCGCTGAGCGGGTTTAAGCTGCCGCCGAGCACGTTGCTGCATCGCAGCGACGAGGCGCAGATTGTGCGCGAAGACGAACTGCGGACCGAGGCCCAGGTACTGGTGGAGAAGTGCGCGGAGTTCGATGTGCGCGGGCAGGTGGTGCGGATCAATCCAGGGCCGGTGGTGACGACGTTTGAGTTCAGGCCCGAGGCCGGGGTGAAGTACAGCCGCGTGACGGGACTGGCGGAAGACCTGTGCCTGGCGATGAGCGCGGAGAGCATTCTGATTGAGCGCATGGCGGGCAAGAGCACGGTGGGCATGCAGGTGCCGAACCATAACCGGGAGACGATCTGGCTGCGGGATGTGATTGAGGCGGAACACTTCCGCAACTCAAAGAGCAAGCTGACGCTGGCGATGGGCAAGGACATCAACGGGTCGATTGTGACGGCGGACCTGGCAACGATGCCGCATGTGCTGATTGCAGGATCGACGGGGTCGGGCAAATCGGTTGCGATCAACGCGATGATCATGTCGGTGCTGTACAAGGCGACTCCGGCGCAGGTGCGGATGATTCTGGTGGATCCGAAGCGCGTGGAGCTGGGGATGTATGAGGGGATTCCCCATTTGTTTACGCCGATTATTACAGAGCCGAAGCTGGCGGCGAATGCGCTGCGAAATGCGGTGCGCGAGATGGAGCGCAGGCTGAAGCTGCTGGCCTCACGCAGCGTGCGAAACATCGAGCAATACAACAAGCTGTTTGAGACGGGCACGCCGAGCCTGTTTGACGATGCGCCGGATGAAGAGCCGCTGCCTTACATCATCATTATTATCGACGAGCTGGCCGATTTGATGATGCTGGACAAGGCCAACGTGGAAGAGGCGATTACGCGGCTGGCGCAGATGGCGAGGGCGGTGGGGATTCACCTGGTGCTGGCGACGCAGCGGCCTTCGGTGGATGTGATTACGGGATTGATCAAGGCCATTGTGCCGACGCGAATGTCGTTCCGGCTGGCGACAAAGGTGGATTCGCGGACGATTCTGGATTCGAACGGCGCGGAGTCGCTGCTGGGGCGAGGCGACATGCTGTTTCTGCCGCCGGGGACTTCGCGGTTGCAGCGGGTTCACGCTCCTTTTGTGACGGAGCAGGAGATTGCAGCGGTGGTGGAGTTCTGGAAGAAGCAGGGACAGGCGGAGTATGTGTCGGGATTCCTGGAGGCTCCGAAGGACGCGGCGGGACGCGATGCGGATGCGAACGGCGAGGACGACGACTCGAACGACGAGCTGTTCCAGGACGCGGTGCGGCTGGTGCTGGAGTTTGGGAAGGCCTCGACTTCGCTGCTGCAGCGGCGGCTGCGGATTGGCTATGGACGCGCGGCGCACCTGATCGACATGATGGAGCGCGACGGAATTGTGGGGCCGGCAGATGGGTCAAGGCCGCGGGAGATCTTGAAGTCTCCGGACTGGTTGAATGAGGTGGAGACGAGTCTTCAGTAGGACTTCGCGTCCAGCGACACGCGCTTCGCGCCATCTCCAGACTTCGGCGCTCCTGGTGATGCGTGCTGTTTTCCGCTTCCGCTGATTCAGAATGAGAATTGTTGCGCGGCCCTTGCACGTTTGGGTCGCGCTTTTTTATTTGAGGGAAAGGTTCAGGATTGTTTTAGCTGCTTGCTGGAGCGGAGGGCGATGACTCCGAGGAGGAAGATGGCTGCGATGAGGGCGATCCAGAGCAGCGCGGGATGCTTTTCGGTGAAGGGACGGGTGTCGGGGCGGGGCTGGTATTGCGGGTTTGGTTGCTCGGGGCCGAGGGTGGCGCGGGCGGCATCTTTGTCGAGCGTGAAGAGCGTGGCGTAGTCGTAATGCGGCGTGGCGAGGGCCTTGTCTCCGTAATAAAGGCTGTAGCTTGCGTCGGGCTGTGCGCTGAAGCAGAGAGTGCGGGCGACCATTTGCAGGCTGACGGACTTCAGGGTGAGAGGCGCGTCGTCTTCATTGTGAATCGCGATGGTCCATTTGGTTCCGGTGTTGAATGTTTGATACGGCGAGTCGATAGCGAGGTGTTCTTCGTCGATTTTGCGGCCGTTCTGAATGCTGTGAATGCGAAGTAAATTTCCGGACGCGACGGTAGGAGGCAGAGGTTCTTCTGCATCTGTTGCCGGGCGCGCGACAGCGGGCGCAATGGTGATGGTGACATCGCGGCTGAAGCTGACGGGCTGCGGCCCGGGCGTGAAGAGAATTCGATCGACGGGGACGTTGACGGGGACGGTGAAGCGGATGAAGGTGTCGCGGTTCTGCTGCTGGACGGCGGTTGCGGTGGCGACGGTGACGTATTGCGGCTGGCTGGCGAGAAGGCGTTCGGTGTTGAGGCCGGTGATCTGAACGGGGCGGATGGGGCCTTCGATGCGGAAATGCAGGTAGTGAAAGTCGGAGGCGGGGAGATGGAGGACGGTGCTGCGGCCGAGCTTCTGGCGGGTGAAGTCGAATATCGTATAGGAGCCGAGGCTGGTGGTTGTGCCGGACTGCGTCTGGCTGCCGGTGACGCGGACGGTGGCGATGAAGTCGTGGGCATCGACGGCGAGATCGAGGTTGCTGTAGGGGCCATCGGGCATGGCGGCATCGAAGGACGCGGCTCCGGTGCGGAGGCCGAGGTTGAGCGGCGTGATGCTTTTTGCGGAGGACTGGACGGGCTCGGCGTAGTTGATGGCGTAGGGCGTCTCTGTTTCTCCGCTGTAGAGGCGGAGACTGGAGAGATCGCGACCGGCGTGCGCGAAGGTTGCGGGGTCGAGGATGAGGCACGCCTGCTGCGCTTGTGGCGGCGTGTTGAGCACTGCACGGTCGTAGCGGAAGTACCGCGTGCTGGGCGCGGCGGTGGCGATGAGGAGCAGGAGAGTGGCGGGGCGGAGGGTCATTGGCTTTGCGGCGCGCCTCCGCGGAGGTTGAGCCAGTCGCGCTGATAGGCGAAGCTGACGGCGAGCAGGAGCACGCCGAGGCCGAGGAAGCTGAGGATGCGATAGCCCTGGCTTAGCTGGCTGGTGTCGACGAGGAAGACCTTGCCGATGGAGGCGGCGAGGAGAACAAGCGCCTGCCAGCGGAAGAAGGCGGAACGCTGGACGAATCCGAGGATAAGAAGTGCGGCTCCGAAGAGCATGAAGAAGGCGGAGTAGGTGAACTGCGCGTACATGCGGTAGTCGTGGACGAGGCTGTAGTCGCCGGTGTAGCGGAGGGTCCACCAATAGTTGTGAATTTCAAGGCTGACGGCGATGAGGATGAGGGCATTGACGATGAGGGTAGAGATAGCGGCGGTTGTAGGCCAGTTGATGGGGAAGGGCGAGTCTTGTGTTTCGGGGTTTTCGGTGGAGTGGGCGGCGAAAAATGCTGTGAAGGTGAAGACGGCGATTCCGACGAGGTAGGTTGCGAAGCGCTCGTTGAAGACGATGGTGGTGGATGCGGACGGATTGATGGCGAGCAGCGCTGCGAGGCCGAGCGCGAGTGCGATGAGCGCGAGGATGCGCAACATGCGCTGTGGGACGATGCGGGTGAGCCAGAGGAGCGCGGCTCCTTCGACCAGCCAGCCGATGGTGAGCCAGCGTCCGTGCGTTTTGAGCGGAATGGCGATGGTGAGAAAGACGACGGCGATGACCAGATCGAGGGACTTGAGCGCTGGCGGGACGGTGCGCTCCTTGGAAACGAGAGGCATGCGGGGAGCAATGGGCACGCGGAGCAGAAGAAGATAGAAGGCGGCGTAGGTGACGGCGATCCAGGGCTGTGCGGAGGCGGCTCCTGTGTTCTCGACGAGGAAATAGAAGCCGAGGAAGCCGAGCGCGGCGTTGGCGAGCGGGAGAACGATGAGGGCGAAGGCGTCGCGGGTGGCGAGCGGGCCTGTTTCCGATTGTTGATTGAGCCGGACATTGAGCCGGACATTGAGTCGGACATTGAGCCGGACAAGGTGCGGCGCGAAGGCGAAGAGAAGAAAGAAGAGAGACAGGAAGAAGGCGGTCTGGCCGAATTGCGCGTCGGAATAAAACTGAAAGGACCAACTGATGAAGAAGAAGACGGTGCCGGCGAACCCACCGAGGAGCAGGCGCGACCAGGGTCGCAGTGCGATGAGGGCGAGCGTGGCGAGATTGAGCAGGAGCAGATAAGAGAAGAGCGCGACTTCGTGGTTTTCTCCGGTGGCGAGGAGCAGCGGCGTGCTGTAACCGCCGACGATGGCGTAAAGGGCGAGCAGCTCGGAGTCCTGCGACCAGGCCATGAATCCGTTGAAGGCGGTGACGGCGAGCATGGCGGCGAAGGCGATGGATGACGGGATGAGATGGAAGAGCGAGAACGCAGCCCACAGAGACAAATAGAGGATGCCGCTGCCGACGGCTTTGAGCGACCAGGAGAAGGCGGGATAGCCTTTGGAGCGGAAGCGCTCGGACCAGGCGATGAGGGCCGATCCGGCGACTAGGCCGATGAGGACGCGACCGGCGGGGCCGATCCAGTGATTGTCGATGGCGAGCTTGAGGAACCAGGCCATGCCGATGAGGACGGCGAGGATTCCGATGCGATTGAACCACTGCGAGCCTATGCGGCTTTCGAGGGAGCGGCCGGAGTTTTCGGATTGCTGCGCCGCAAATTGCGGAGCAGGGACGTGGATGGGCGCGGGCGTCGAGGGCTGTGGCGCTGCTGTTGGTTGAGCAGGCATGGGCTGCGGTGCCGCAACGGACGGAGCAGAGGATGCCGGCTCGTCGAGTACGATTCCCCGAGCATGCAGCGCAGATTCGAGGCGATACACACGCACGCGAAGATCATTCAACTGTTGTTCGAGGCTGGCTGGAGGACGGACTTCCATCGCTGAATACTTTACCAGTAATAGAAGCGAGCGAAATTATTTTTCGTGAAGCGATGCGCCGATGGTTGCCTGACGCGCGCATTTTTTTACATTTCTATTTTCATGTTCTCAGACCTGGTTTATGGACCCAGACCACCTTGTCTCTTGCTCATTGCATCCATCTATCGTGTGATATTGTGAGCATTCCGTTGTTGCTCCTCTGGAAAGTGCTCGCATAAGCTTTCCGCCACAGACTCCTCCGCTTTTGCTGTTTGGCCGGAGGAGAAACATTACGGAGAGAAAATAAAAATGAAAAAGCTCAATGTTTTGGCCTTTTTGACGTGCGTCGCGTGTGGAGTTGCGTGCGCCCAGGTGAAGAATCCCACAACTACGGAGAAGTGGCCGCAGCCGGGGCAACCGCAGGAGTGGCGCGGCGAGGTTCCGGTGTACAAGGTGACGGTGATCGGGAAAGATATTCCGGCAATCAACTATTTTCATCGCAGCGGAGCGACCAAGATCGGTTTTCAGGGAACGAGCCTGTTGCCGAAGGGCAGAGGCGAAGCGACAGTTGAGAGCCGCAAAGGGCGGATGGTGATTGACGCAAAGCTCGAGGGACTGGTTCCTGCGAACGGCTTTGGCGTGGAGTACCTGACGTATGTGCTGTGGGCGATTACTCCGGATGGGCGGCCGGTGAACCTGGGCGAAGTATTGCCGGACGGATCGAAGGCCGAAATTACCGTGACGACTGATTTGCAGGCCTACGGACTGATTATTACAGCGGAGCCATATTATGCCGTGACCATGCCGAGCGACCTGGTGGTGCTGCAGAACTATGTGCTTCCGGGAGAAACAGAGGGCATTCTGGAGCAGGTGAATGCGCATTATTCGCTGCTGCCGCGCGGCGCTTATGGAGAGACGGCAGGCGAGCATACGGTGACGAATAACCTGATTACGCGAGATGACCAGTCTCCGCTGGAATTATACGAGGCGATCAATGCGGTGCAGATTGCGGAGGCCGAGGGCGCTGGGCGGTATTCTCCGGAGACGCTGGCTACGGCCAAGCAGGATCTGCAGAATGCACAGGCGATGGACACGCACAAGAGCGAGCGCAAGCAGGAGATTTCCTATGCACGCGAGGCGGTGCAGACCGCTGAAGATGCTCGCATTATGACGGTCCGCAAAATGCGTAACAACGCGGAGCGTAAGCAGCAGTCGGCACAGGCGCAGGTTCCGCAGGGAAGTTAGAAGATGTGTTAAAAAGGATTTCCGGAGTTGTAACCGGAATTGTTGTGCTGTCGCTGCCCGGTTCTCAACCAAGGAGCCGCCCCGTACGGGGCGGCTCCTATTTTTTGCGGCGATTCAAAACAGCGTTGCGTGACTTGAGGCGGTTCTACCCTACGGCAAACTGGAGAGCCGCTATAGCATAGAGGCATGGGACATGCTGGGATGAAACTGAGCGGACGAGTTGTTTTTATTACGGGCGCGAGCGCCGGCATTGGCGAGGCTTGCGCGTTTGCGTTTGCGGCTGAGGGAGCGCGGCTGCTGCTGGTGGCGCGTCGCGTCGAGAAGCTGGAGGCGATGCGCACGAAGCTGATGGCAGAGGGCGCGGCGGATGTTCATACAATTGGGCTGGATGTTCGGGGCAATGCTGCGGTAGAAGGCGCGGTCGCCAGCTTACCCGCGGAGTGGCGCGCGATTGAGGTGCTGGTGAATAACGCCGGGTTGAGCCGCGGGCTGGACAAGCTGTATGCGGGCAAGGTGGACGACTGGGACGAGATGATCGACACGAATGTGAAGGGACTGCTGTATGTGACGAGGGCGGTGGTTCCGGGGATGGTGGAGCGCGGGCGCGGGCATGTGATCAATATGGGATCGACGGCGGCGGAGATTACCTATCCGAATGGCGCGGTGTACTGCGCGAGCAAGGCGGCAGAGCTGGCGATCAACGATGGGCTGAGAGAGGATTTGCTGGGGACTCCGGTGCGCGTGACGAGCGTGGACCCGGGGATGGTGGAGACGGACTTCAGCAAGGTGCGGTTCCACGGCGATGAGGCGCGCGCGGCGAAGGTGTATCAGGGGCTGATTCCCCTGAAGCCTGAAGATGTGGCGGATGCGATTGTGTGGGCGGCGACGCGGCCGGCGCATGTGAACATTGCGCGGGTGGTGATGACGACGATCGACCAGGCGAATTCGTTGTTGTTTCACAGAAGCTAAGAGGCGGTCAGCTGGTGCGGTCAGCTAAAGAGGGTTCAGCGGATCAGCTGTTCGGGATTTGATATCCCTGTTCCGCACACAAGCCAAACGAGGGCTTGTATGGGCCACCTCGGTCAGCGAAAAGTTTGCCGCAAAAAATTGCTGACTTGCGATGAACTTCAGGAATTCGCTACTTTTTCACCGAAAGTGATTCTGCGGCTAGGGATTTGAGCTTCTTCTCAACGTCAGCGAGTGCGGCTTCGAGGGCGGAGCGGCGATGCGGGCTGGAGGTCCGCTGGCCGAGAATGTTTTCGCGCTGGAGCTCGAGGGCGTGGCGCTCGCGCTGGTGCTGGGCGTAGGAGGCGCGTACCTGACGGGCGGCGGCGTCCGGGTTTTCAGAGCCGGCCTGTTTTTCGGCCACTTGTTCTTCTACGGATTTGCTTTCCCAGCCTCTGGCCATACCTTGATGCTACAGGGAAAGGGCGGCTATAGCTAATAGCGGCCAGCTATGAGGCGGTCAGCTGGTGAGGCGGTCAGCTAAGGTCCGGTTAGCTAAAGTGCGGTCAGCTAAGGTCCGGTCAGCTAAAGTGCGGTCAGCTATGACGCGGTCAGTGATTCTTCATAGTTGCCAGCCATCAGGGATTGGGCGGCGGGGACTAGCGGTTCGGCGGTCTTTTGTTCGAAGAAGTTTTCTACTGCGGTGAGGATGGCTTCTCCGGTCCTGGACTCGTAGATGGACTTGCGGAGGGCGGCTCCGCCGGGGACTCCGTGGGTGAACCAGGAGGCGAACTGTTTCATCTTACCTTGTGTTTCTTTGCCGTTGTCGGTTTCTGCTAACAGCATTTCGAAGTAGGTGCGGATCATGCGGTAACGGTCCTGATCGGTGGGCTGGTCGTAGCGCCCAGTGGCGGTGTACTGCGCGATCTGGCGAAAGATCCAGGGATTGGCGGGCGCGGCACGGCCGATCATGACGGCGTCGCAGCTGGTTTCAGCGACGAGGGCGGCGGCGTCTTCGGGAGTGCGGATGTCTCCATTGCCGATGACGGGGATGGAGACGGCGTTTTTGATGGCGGCGATCCACTCCCAACGAGCCTGGCCGGTGTAGCCCTGCTCGCGGGTGCGGGCGTGGAGCGCGACGGCGGCGAGGCCGGACTCCTGCGCGAGGCGCGCGAGCTCGACGCAGATGATGTGGTTGTCGTTCCAGCCGAGGCGGATTTTAACCGTGAAGGGGATGGTGACGGCGGCGCGGACGGCTTCAAAGATGGTGGCGATGAGCGGGAGGTCGCGCAGGAGGCCGCTGCCTCCGTTGCAGGAGACGACGCGCTTGGCGGGGCAGCCGAGGTTGAGGTCGACCATGTCAAAGCCGGTGTCCTCGACGATGCGGGCGGCGTCGGCGAGGGTCTGCGGATTGGAGCCGAAGATCTGCGCGGAGATGGGGTGTTCGTCGTCGTAGAAGGTGAGGTACCTTTTTCTTTTCGATTCGCGCATACGAGCGAGGCCGTCGGCGGAGGTGAACTCGGTCATGATGAGTCCGCAGCCGGACTGCTGGTTGGTGATGGCGGCGTCGACGGAGCCCGCATCCCATGTCTCTTCGAGACATGGGGCGCCCGCGTTGTGGGTGAAGAGGCTGGCGTTGCGGATGAAGCGACGGAAGACGGTGTCGGTGACTCCGGCCATGGGGGCGAGCACGGTGGCGGGCGCGACGGAGATGCCTCCAATGGAAACGGACGCGGGCACGCGCGCGGCGGGCGGCATGGCGTGTTCGATCGGGCTATCCCAGTTCTTCTTCACGGACTGGCCGTCCAGGCCTTCTGCTTCGCGTGGCTGCTCCCGCTGGTCGCGGAGAAAACTTTGCGGCGAGCGGGAAGCCTGCCTTTCCAATCGTTGCAGTTTGACGAGCGGTTCGCAACTTTATTAGAAGTAAAAGCCTCCGCGTTCGGCGGAGGCTTTCGGGTGATTCCGTTGGCGGCGATTATTTCGCTGCCGGCTCCGCTTTGGCGTATTTGCGGCGGAAGCGCTCGACGCGTCCCGCAGTGTCGACCAGCTTCTGCTTGCCGGTGAAGAAGGGGTGGCAGGCGGAGCAGATTTCGACATGGATATCGCCTTTATGGGTGGAGCGGGTGACGAAGCTCTCGCCACAGGCGCACATGACCCTGATTTCGTTGTAGTTTGGATGAATTCCCGCTTTAGGCATGACTGAATTAGAACCTTTCCTGCAATTCTTTTATTTTATGGAGATTTGATGGGTTTGGCAATGCATTCGATGCGAGTTATTCGCGCATTGACGGAGGATGCGATAGTCTCGGTGGGTGCGTTTTCAGGGAGCCTGCATGATGATGAAACGATTCGGAGTTGTGGCTGCGCTGATGATGGTTCCGGCGTCGCTGGTATTTGCTCAACAGGCGAAGACGGGGCTGCAGACCGATACCAGCGTGATTGACGCGCAGGGTACGGCGCATATTACGCGCGTGGTTCCGCTGCCGGAGAGCGTGAGTCCGCAGGCGCAGAAGTGGCTCAGCAAACCGGAGTCGGATGCAGCAAGTCATCCGACGATTGCCGAGCAGCGCAGCGGCACGGATGCATGGCAGACGCGCGCGGGCGCACAGGCACAGGTGATGTATCCGGCGCATGTGACAGAGTCGGTGATGGCAGGGGTGCCGGTGCGGATTGTGACTCCGCTGGTGACGCCGGCGGCGAAGCAGGACCGCGTACTGATGAATGTGCATGGCGGCGGGTTCGAGGTAGATTCGGGTTCGCTGACGGAGACGGTTCCGATTGCGAACCTGACGCAGACAAAAGTGGTTGCGGTGCTGTACCGGCTGGCTCCGGAGCATTCGTTTCCGGCGGCGGTGGATGATGCAGTCGCGGTTTATAAGGAACTGCTGAAGACCTACAAGCCGGAGAATATTGCGATTTACGGGACGTCGGCGGGGGCGATTCTGACTCCGGAGATTGCGGTGCGGCTGCGTCAGCTTGCGTTGCCGCTGCCGGCGGCACTGGGCGTGTTCTCCGGGATGGGCAACTTTTCGAGGCCGGGCGACTCGCAGGCGATGTATGCGCTGGATGGGCTGTCGGGGCATCTGAATGTGCCGAATCCGGGAACGCAGAACAAGGATTATGTGGGGACGACGAATCCGAAGGACCCGGCGCTGTCTCCGTTGTTTGCGGATGTGAAAGGGTTCCCGCCGACGATGTTTATTACGAGCACGCGCGACCTGCTGTTGAGCGGAACTTCAATTTTGCAGCGGCACTTTTATGACGCGGGCGTGACGGCTCCGATGGTGGTGTTCGAGGGGCTGCCGCATGCGTTCTGGAATAATTTGGACTTGCCGGAATCGCGGGAGGCGTTTGTGACGATGGCTGAGTTTTTCGACGAGTATGTGGGGAAGTAGGATTCGAGAGGTCGCAGACAAAATCCTGCTGACTACAAATCTTCAGGCTTGAGGCCGGTGTGTTTGGAGATGCGGGCGAGCATTTTGGGGTCGATTTCATCGGAGTCTCGAAAGGCCCAGATGTAATTCGGAGAGCCTGGACGGGACAGTTTCAGATGGGAGCCTATCTGTCCCGCTTCTGTCCAGCCAAGCTTCTTCAAAGCCTTTAAGACGAGCCGGGCGCGTGCACTTGGCCAGACGCTCACGCGCAGGCAAACTCGACGCTGGTCTTCAGGGACTCGTGCTGGCTTTCCAGGCGGTCGGCGAGGACTCGCAATGCGATCGCTTCCACAGAGGCAAGCGCTTGCTCTCTGGTCTCTCCGTAGGCCATGGCTCCGGGGAGGCTGATGATTTCCGCGATCCAGCGTCCGTCTTCCTCGCGGTCGAACTCGACTTCAAATCGCATGGCAAACTCCGTATCTGAATCTTACATGCTCATGCACAGATGTACCGTCTTTTCCTCTGCCAGCGGGGGGTGGATGATCTGCGATACTTGGCTTGAGACCAATGGCTGAAGTCTGTTCTAAATGCGATGGGATGGGGATGGTGGTGGTGCGGCGCGCGGATGGGCGCTTTGCCGCTGAGCCGTGCGATTGCCGCGATGAGGTGCGGGTGATGGTGCTGGTGGAGCGGGCGCGGATTCCGCGGCGGTACCAGCACTGCTCGTTTGAGAGCTATGAGGCCAACTTTCCGGGCGCGGACGCTTCGCTGGGAGCGGCGCATTTGATGGCGCGGCGGTTTGTGGACGGGTATCCGGCGACGACCGAAGGGCATGGGCTGTTGCTGACGGGGTCGATTGGGGTGGGGAAGACGCATCTGGCGGTGGGGATTCTGCAATCGCTGGTGGTGGAGAAAGGCGTGCGGGGGCTGTTCTGCGATTATCGCGAGCTGCTGAAGGAGATTCAGCACTCGTACAATCCGCAGGTGGCGACGACGGAGCTGGATATTCTGCGGCCGGTGTTCGAGGCCGAGGTGCTGGTGCTGGATGAGCTGGGCGCGTCGAAGCCGACGGAGTGGGTGTGGGATACAGTCGCTCATATTCTGAACACGCGTTACAACGACAAGCGCACGACGATTATCACGACAAACTACGCGGATGCTGGGCCGTTGGGAGCAACTCAAGGCGGCGCGGCGACAGGGCCACGGGCTGCGATGCGCGAGGAGACGCTGGGAGACCGCATTGGCGAACGCATGCGCTCGCGGCTGGCAGAGATGTGCGTGACGGTGCAGATGTTCGGAGCGGATTTTCGGCAGAAGGTTGGACGGGCGCGGTTCGGTTGAGGCTTTGCCTCCGGCGGCGCCCGATCACCCCAGCGCGCAAAGACCACGCGTCGGGGACCCCGATTGCGCGGCGGGCGGTGCTTGCCGCACGGGCCTTTGGCAACAAGGAGGGCGAGGGGATACTGCTCCCTCGCCCTCCTTGTTGCAATTAAGTTCTGCGACTAACACGGAGTGTCGTGCATAGCCGGGAGAATGCAACTCGGCCCGCGCTGGATTGTCAGGCTGCCTTCGGCAGTTTTTCCAGATGGGTTCGCGTTGCGGCGGTCCCAGTTGCCGTTATCCATTTATTTTGCAGATGCCTCCTGCTGCTGTTGGAGGACGGTTGGTTGGAAATTGGTGTTGCCGAAGTTCCAGTAGAAGAAGGTGAAGATGTCGGTCCAGTCGGAGACCTGCTGGGTGATGGTGTCGGTGAGGCCGTGGCCCGCGTCGTAGTTGACGCGGAAGAGGATGGGGCGTCCGCTGGTGGTACTGGCCTCAAGCCGGGCTGCCATCTTGGCTCCCTCCCAGGGATCGACGCGGGGGTCGTTGGCGCCCGCAGTGACGAGGACGGCGGGATACTTTGTTCCGGGTTTGATGTGGTAGTAGGCGCTCATCTCATAGAGCGCTTTGAAGCCGTCTTCGGTTTTCACGGAGCCGAATTCGGGGATATTGGCAGGGCCGTTGGCACCGGTTTCCTCGCGGACCATGTCGGAGCAGGGAACGCCGTCGACGGCTGCGGCGAAGAGGTCGGGACGTTCGGTGATGGAGCGACCGATGAGGATGCCGCCGGCGCTCTGGCTCCAGATGCCGAGGTGCGCGGTGGAGGTGTACTTGTTGTCGATGAGATATTGGGCGCTGGCGATGAAGTCGTTCCAGGTATTTGGCTTGGTGGCTTTATAGCCGGCGAGGTGCCAGGCTTCGCCCAGCTCGCCGCCGCCGCGGACGTGGGCCACGGCGAGGATTCCGCCACGCTGGAGCCATGCCATGGAGCGGCGCGAGTAGCCAGGCATGAGCGCGTCACCATAGGCACCGTAGCCGATGAGCGTGGTGGGCGCTGATCCGTCGCGCACGAGGCCTTTCTTATAAATGATGGAGAGGGGGACCATGACGCCGTCGGCTGCCTTGACCTCAACTTCCTCGGATGTCAGGTCTGTGGGATCGACGCTGTTTGGCGGTTGGAGCAGCATGGCTGTGGTGGTTTCACTTTTGGGGTTGTAGCGGTAGTAATCGCCGGGATTCGTCCAAGATTCGAGGTTAAAGACTGCGCCGGAGACATTCTGGCTTGTGGATACGGAGTCCACCTGTAGCCCCTCAGGCTGGGAGAGCATGGTGAATTTTGCGCCTGCTTTGTAGGGCACGCGGAGGACGCGGCCCTGACCTCTCTGAATGACGCGAAGGTAGAGCGCGTCAGCGGCCTGATGGAGGACGTCACTGCCGATGAAGCCTCCGCTGAAGACGAGATCGCTGGGGGGCACGACGACCTGGGCTTTGCTGAGATCGGGATGGGCGGCATCGAGGCGCAGGAGCTTGCCGTTCATGGTTCCGTCGAAGCTGACGAGATAGAGATCGTTGCCCTGCAAGGCTGCATCGGTAATTTTGTCATTGAGGTCGGCCACTTTGTGCCAGCCCTTGTGGGTTACGAGGGCGCTGGGATCGCCGATGTAAATTGTGCGGAAGGTTCCGACTCCCGGCTCAACAATCACGACCGCATATTTTGAGTCTGGAACGGGGGCGGCAATGGGGAATTGGTAGTCGGCAACTTCGACATCCGGAGAGATTCCCTGACCGAGAACTACCTTGTCTTCGGTTACGGGCGTGCCGAGGAGGTGACTGAACTCCATGGGACGCCGGAATTTTTCGAGGGGCGACGCGTTGGGCGCGAGCTTCTCGAGCTGGAGATAGTAGAGGGTTTTGCCGTCGGGCGAAAAGATGCCGCCCTCATAACGCTCCACCTGCTCGGGTAGCTCGCGTCCGGATGCGGACTCATAGATGTGCGCGGTTTGCATCTCGGAGCCGCCGGCGGAGAGTCCGGCCGCGACGTATTTGCCGTCGTCGCTGGTGGTGTACTGATCGAGCGAGATGTGATGGCCGGGGGTGCTGAGCGCTGCGACATTGAGCAGCATGCGCTCGGGGCCTCCGCTGGCCTTGCGGACGTAGAGATCGGCCTGATTCTGGCTGCGCAGGCGCTTGCGGTAGAAGACATATTGTCCGGCCAACTGCACGTCGGAGATAGTGGCTTCGGGGGCGTTGAGGTAGCGCTCCATTTCAGATGCGAACTGCTTGCGTCTGGGCATGCTGTCGAGGACGGCGCGGGTGTAGTTGGCCTGGGCGCGCATCCAGTCCTTGACTTCGGGAGACTTGAGATTTTCGAGCCAGCGGTAGGGATCGACGACGGTCTGTCCGTAGTAAGTGTCGGAGACGGGGCGGACAGCGGCTACGGGCGGCTTTTGCAGCGGTGTCTGAGTCTGGGTCTGGTTCTGGGCATGTGACGGCCACGGCAGCAAGGAGAGGAGGAAGAGCATGGGGGCTGCGCGGCGCATGAAAGAGGTGGGAAGAAGGCTTGCGTTCTGAGGCATGGCGGGAGGATACATGCCGAAGGCAGGACTTCCAACTGGAATTCCTGAAAATATTGGGTTGGGATGGGGCCGAAAACTGCCAGTTCTTATTCCAGCACGATTTCTGCTTCGACTTTACCGGTGGTGGTGAGAACGATGGCGGCGGTGAGGATGAGCGCGCCTCCGACCCAGGCGGCGGGGCCGAGCTTGTCGCCGAGCAACTCTACGCCGAGGATGGAGCCGAGTGCGGGCTCGATGTTGAGGAAGACTCCAGCGCGGGATGCGGGGACGTGATGGATGCCCCAGTTCCAGAGGAAGGTTGCGGCGGAGGTGCAGAGCAGGCCTCCGGCGGCGCAGGAGATCCAGACCATTGCGCTGAGGCCGTGGATGGGCGGCGGACCGTCCACGGGGATGATCCAGAGGGCGAGCATGAGGGTTCCGGCAAAGATGGTGTAGGCGGTGATGGTCATGGGCGAGTGACGGTGCATGAGCTCGCGGCTGAGGAGCACCCAGCCGAGAGCGATGACGAGGGAGAGGACGATGAGCATGTCTCCAGTGATGGATGGGCCGGAGACGGACTGCTGATGGTGGGTGCTGCTGAGGGTGATGAGCGATACGCCGGTGGTGGATCCCGCGAGGGCGAGCCAGCCCTTCCAGTCGAGGCGCTCGTGGGTGAAGATGGTTGCGCCGAGGGCGAGGATGACGGGCATGGTTCCGACCATGAGCGCGGCGTGGCTGACGGTGGTGAGGGAGAGGCCGTAGAACTGGATGAGGAACTGGAGTGGGATGCCGAGGAAGGCGGCGAGGAGCAGGAGCAGCCAGTCCTTTCGATTGAGGCGCGCGGGGCGCAACATGGGCGCGATACCGAGGCAGGCGAAGAGGAAGCGGTAGAAAACCATGTGGCCTACGTTTAGCTCAGTG
Source organism: Silvibacterium sp. (assembly GCA_049799415.1). GTDB lineage: Bacteria > Acidobacteriota > Terriglobia > Terriglobales > Acidobacteriaceae > Silvibacterium. The sequence goes on along the minus strand of JBARHV010000326.1, from coordinate 6,359 downwards.
AGCGCGACTTTGCCGAAGTAGAAGCCGGTGCCCCAGCAGGTTCCGGCGAGCGCACAGGAGCCATAGCCCAGGATTGGCCCCTTCGGCAGGCTCAGGGCAGGCTGTCCAGGCACACGCGCTTCGCGCCGTTCTGATGTGGGCATGTTTGCCCTCCCGTTGGTCGGAGCCAGAAGTATTTTTTCTATCATAGAGAGCCGGACGGTATTTGAAATTGTGCGGCGAAGTCCTGAGAATGTTGCTGATGGGCTTACTGGGTATGCGCCGGAGATGGAATGCGGCCGCGTTGGCGGCGGTACTTCTGCTTGCGTGTGTTGCGCGGGCGGACACGAAGAAGGCTGCCCCGGCGCCGGATGCCGGGCCTGCTCCGGTGGCTCGCATTGCGGTGGGGCCGCTGGGTTTTCTTGCGCCGAGCCCGGCCTACCTGAACTCTCATTTGGCGTGGGCATCCTTGAATTTTATCGATGACAAGCACCTCTTGTTTACGTTCCATGTGAATCGGCTGATGCCGAGGATTCCGGACGATCCGGCAGAGGATGATGACCAGATGATCCATGCGGATGTGTTGGAGATTGCGAACGGTAAAATACTGCAGCAGGCGGACTGGCGGATGCATGACCGGGGGCGCTATTTGTGGGCTTTGAAGAATGGCGAATTTCTGGTGCGGGAGCGGAATTCGATTTTCCTGACGGACGAAAGTCTTGAGCTTCGGCCTTATTTGACGTTCGATACGGACTTGCAGGCGGTGGAGATTTCTCCGGAGCGGGGGCTGATGCTGGTGGAGGTGAAGAAGCTACTGCCGCCCGCACAGGATAAGGCGGAGGGGGATTCGGGCGCGATGGTTCCGTCGCTGCTGGGGCCGCAGGAGATGAATGGGACGCGGACGGAGATCCTGATGCTGCGGCCCGGCGAGACCACGGTTCTGGCGAATGGCATGGTGCGTGATCCGCTGCAGGTGCCGCTGCTGGACGACGGCTATGTCAACGTGATCGAGGGCAAGACGGCGAAGCAGTGGGTGATCAAGGAAGATCTGATCGATAAGACAATGCATGAGATTGGCGAAGTGAGATCGGCATGCACGCCGCAGATGGTGACGCTGAGCGAGGACGCGGTGCTGGCGGACAACTGTCCGGTGAATGGCGGTGACGGCACCGCGGTGACGGTGCTTTCGCTCTCGGGGAATGTTCTGTGGCGGGATCTGTGGCAGGCGAAGTACATCTGGCCTTCGTTTGATTATGCGGTGAACGGCAGCCGCTTTGCGTATGAGTCAGTGGAGGCGAATCGCCAAGTGGGGTTGCTGGACAGCCTGGGCGACACGGATGTGGTGGCGCAGCCGGTGGGGGTGTTCGATACGGAGACGGGCAAGCTAGTGCTGGTGAAGGATGCTTCTCCGATTTTGAGCGAAGGGCAGAACTTTGCGCTCTCGGCGGATGGTCGGCGGTTTGCGATTCTGCGCGACGGGGCGATTGAGGTTTACGACCTGCCTCCGGTGGCGGCGAAGGAGCCGGTGGTTGAGAAGAAAAAGTAATTCCTGGCAGGCTCGGCGGTGGTGACGAGAGTGGGGCTGCTTTCGATGTTGATTTACCCATCCTGTTAAAATTTAAGGAGAGAAAGTCCGCGCGGAGCATGTGGGTTTCCGCTGGAGCGGCGCGGCTTTTGGGGAATTTATGTCTTCAGATCTGCGAACGGGCGATCTGCGAATGGGCGACCTGCGCATTGGCGCGCGTGAGCGGCTGGTTCTGACCACGATCATCGAAAACTACATCGCTACGGGCGAGCCGGTGGCGTCGCAGGCGCTGGCGCGGCAGTTCGGCAACCAGGAAGGCATGTCGGCGGCGACGATCCGCAATACGATGGCGGCGCTGGGCGATGCGGGGCTTCTGGACCAGGCGCATACTTCGGCGGGACGGATTCCTACGGCGCAGGCGTTTCGGGTTTATGTGGATCAACTCGCGGGGACGATGCGTTTGACAAACCTGGCTCCGGAGCGGCGGGAGCAGATTAACGAGAGCTTTGCGGGAGTGGGTTCGAGTCAGCAGTTTCTGGAGCGGACGTCGCATGTGCTGGCGCTGGTTTCGAGCGGCGTAGGCGTAGCGCTGGCTTCGATGCGCGAGGCGCAGGCGCTGGAGCATATCCATTTTTCGCGGCTGACGGTGGGGCGCGTGCTGGCGGTGGTGGTGACGACATCGGGCACGGTGCAGGACCGGGTGCTGCTGCTGGACCGCGATCTGCGGCTGGATGAGCTGGAGGCCTCGGCTCGATTTTTAAATGAGAACTTTCATGGATGGTCGATTGATCGGATTCGGGTGGATCTGGACCGGCGGATTGTGCAGGAGCGTTCAGAGTATGACAGGCTGATGCAGTCGGTGAACGAGCTGTACCGCAAGGGCGCGCTGGAGGGCGAGCATGCGTCAGGGCCGGTGATCTTTGTGGAGGGTGTGGCGAATCTGCTGGCCGGGGAGATCGATCGCGAGCGGCTGCGATTGATGTTGACGGCGCTCGAGGCCAAGCAACGGTTGATTGAGTTGCTGAACGCCTATGTGGATGCGCGGCAGCAGACGGTGCGCGTGGTGGTGGGTCTGGAAGAGGCGATTCCGGGGATGCACAACTTGGTGCTGATCGGCTCGCCGGCGCGCATGGGCGCGGAGAATGTGGGCACGGTCGCGGTGATTGGGTCGACGCGCATTCAGTACGAAGAGACAATGAATGCCGTAGCCTATATAGCGCAGCTTTCCGACCGAATCTTCCAGGACTAGCCGTCCAGGCACACGCGCCTTTGGCGCCATCCTGGTGCTTGCTTTCGTGGCCCTCCCTTTGGTCGGGGAAGTGATGATTCGTTAAGAATGTGCAGCCTGGCGTGGTTGCGGTAGCCGTACGCGATAAACTAATAGAGACACCGAATTTCCCATATGAGCCGAAGAATTTTTGTCGATAAGAAGATGAAAGAGCAAGCCCTGGAAGCGACCCCCGCGGTTGAATCAAATGAGAACGTTCCTGAATCAGTAATAGAGGCGGAAGTTGCTTCGGTTGAGGCGAAGGCGGTTCCGCAGGTAGAGCAGGCGGAGTACGACCGGGTGAAGGCGGAGCGCGACTCGCTGCTGGACCGGCTGGCGCGATTGCAGGCGGAGTTTGAGAACGCCCGCAAGCGCGAGGCGCGGGAGCGGACGGAGTTCCGCGACTATGCCGTGGCCGGTGCGGTGGAGCAGTTTTTGCCGGTTCTGGATAATTTCCAGCTGGCGCTGAAGTCGACGGGGTCGGCGGAACAGCTGCGAACGGGCGTTGAATTGATTGTGAAGCAGATGGAAGAGGCGCTGCGCGCGCTGCATGTGCAGCCGATTGAGACGGTAGGCGCGGAATTTGATCCGCGGGTGCATGAGGCCATTGAGATGGTTGAGAAACCGGACGTTCCCGACCATCAGGTGTTTGACGAAGTACGCCGTGGCTACCGCATTAAAGAGCGGATGCTGCGTCCGGCGATGGTGCGCGTCGCCAGCAATCCGCAACAGAAGGAAGCATGAGTACAACTGCCAACGTGACTAGAGCCGATTACTACGAAGTGTTGAGTGTGAGCCGCACGGCCTCCGACCAGGAGTTGAAGACCGCGTATCGCAGGCTGGCGATGCAGTATCATCCGGACCGGAATCCGGGGGACCACCAGGCGGAGGAGAAGTTCAAACAGTGCAGCGAAGCGTACCAGGTGCTGAGCGATCCGGATAAGCGCGCGGCGTATGACCGTTATGGGCATGCGGGCGTGTCGGGCGCGGCGCAGCAGGGGGGTCCGTTTGTGGACTTCCAGGACCTGGGCGATATTTTCGGCGACCTGTTCGGGTTTAATGTAGGCGGCGGGGGCGGCAGGAAACAATCGCGCGCGCAAAAGGGCCGTGACCTGCGCTTCGACGTGACGATTGAATTTGAAGAGGCGGTTTTCGGCAAGGAGACAGAGGTCACGATTCGCCGCATGGAGGCGTGCGTGGACTGCCGCGGGCTGGGAACCGCGAATGGGCGCGGGCCGGCGACCTGTCCGCAGTGCCAGGGGCGCGGACAGGTGCGCTACCAGCAGGGGTTCTTCTCAATTGCGCGGACGTGCAATGCGTGCGGCGGTGCGGGGTCGGTGATCTCAGACCCGTGCAAGACTTGCCGCGGCGATGGGCGCGCAGAGCGTGAACATACGATGCAGGTAAATATTCCGGCAGGCGTGGAGGACGGTACGCGGATCCGCTACCAGGGCGAAGGCGATGCGGGACGCGCGAGCGGACCTTCGGGCGATTTGTATATTGTGCTGACAGTGAAGTCGCACAAGTTTTTTGAGCGCGACGGGCATGACCTGCATTGCCAGATTCCGGTTTCGTATGCGCAGGCGGCGCTGGGCGCGGAGATCACGATTCCGACGCTGGAAGGCGAGGCGCTGCTGAAGGTTCCTGAGGGAACGCAGAGCAACAAGGAATTCCGGATGCGCAACAAGGGCGTTCCTTACCTGAACGAGCATGGGCGCGGCGACCTGATTGTGCGGATCGTGGTGCAGACTCCGAAGAAACTGACGCGGGTGCAGAAGGAACTGCTGCGGCAGCTTGGCGAGACGATGATGGTGGAGAACACTCCGACGCCGCACGGCTTGTTTGAGAAGGTCAAGGAGATGTTTTCTTAAAGACAGGGCTCAGGGCACAGGGATCAAGGCTCAGGGATCAGAAAAGCGGCCTGAGATTTTTTGTTACTCCAGCATGGCTGCTGCTACGGCCATTGCTGTGATTGCCGCGGTTTCGGCACGGAGGATTCTGGGGCCGAGGCTTACGGGCTTCCAGCCTTCGGCGTCGAAGAGGGCTTCTTCTTCCGCAACCCATCCGCCTTCGGGGCCGGTGGCCAGGCGAATCTGGGGAAATTCATCATTTGCATCTTTGAGAGCTTCCTGAAGCGCGGCGCGCAGCGTGGTGGCGCGCTCCTGCTCGGCGAGCAGAAGCTTGACCGCGTCGCCTTCGCGACGGGCGGCGGTCTTGAGCGGGATGGCGTCTTCAACGACAGGGATATCAGAGCGGCGGGATTGCTTTGCGGCTTCGCGCGCGATCTTGCGCCAGCGCTCGGTGCGATTGCCCGCGGCCTGCGCGAGATGCTTTTCGCTGCGGCGGGCAATGATGGGAATGATCCGGCTGACTCCCAGCTCGGTTGCTTTTTCGATGGCCCACTCCATGCGATCGAACTTGAAGACGGAGAGCAGGAGGGTGATGGGAAGCGCGGGATCGGATTCGACTTCAGCGAGGAGGTTGAAGCGGACGTTGTCTCCGGAGATACCGGCGATGACGGCGTGCCAGACGCGGTCGCCGGCGACGATGTCGAACTCCATGCCGGGCTGCGCACGGAGGACGCGGATGAGATGCGAAGCCTGCTGGCCGGTGAGCGATGCGGTGGCTTCATCCCAGGTGTCGGCGATCCAGCGGCGGCGCGTCATAGCGCTATTGTCGCAAAGATGCTTTGTGGCGCGATAGTCGCGGGAGTGAGAAACAGGCGCATAAACACTACATAAGCACGGCATAAACACTAAGGGGAACGCTTTCGCGCTCCCCTTATGTGTTGCCTACTACGGATTGATTACTTCTTCTTTGCGGCCTTCTTTGCAGGTTTCTTCGCCGCTTTTTTGGCTGCCTTTTTCGTTGCCATAGTTTTCTATTCTCCCTTTTGTACTGCAACCTCAAATGTCGCAGTTAACGAATGTATAGAAGCATGAAAAAAGAGTGTCAAGAAAAAAATTGCATTTCGCGATTATTTTTTTACCGGGCCTGCTCCCGCCGATCGGCGTTTGTCTCACTTTTGCTCAGAGAATGTGAGCATGTTTTGCGATTGCGATGATGATTCCGGTGATGGAGTCGTGCCATGCGTGCGCGATCATACCGGCGCGCAGACTCTGCCGGCGAATGGCGAGGATGCAAAACATGGCTCCATATGCGGTGATGGCGATCATGCCGCCGATGCCTTCGTATCCGTGCGCAGCACCGAAGAGGAGCGAGGACGCGACGACGCCGATCCATAGGCCAGCGCGCGGCGAGACGTTGCCGCGCAGCGAGGAGAACTGCTGGAGCAGATAGCCGCGGAAGACAAACTCCTCGACGATGCCGGCGGTGGCGCAGAGCACGATCCATACAAGGACCTGAGCGAAGTTTTGCGGGGCGACGGCGATGACTGCCTTTTGCGCCGGGAGGAGATGGAAGACGCGGAGCACGGTGGCAATGGCGGCGAGGACGATCATGGCCATGATCCAGAAGACGAGCGCGATGCCGATATCACGCGCCCATTCTCCGAATCCGCTGCGGCGCGTGCCGAGGACTTCGCGGAGCGGCGTGCCGCGCATCCAGAGACCCCACCCGGCGAAGAGC
>JBARHV010000325.1:0-1549 GCA_049799415.1 Silvibacterium sp. | reverse complement strand
CTCCCGGTTCCACGCTGGTGACGGAATATCCCGGGAACATTGTCCCGTCTTCGAGCTACACCACCGCCAGCGTTTCGGGCACGCCGCTCTACTTCCAGATGAGTGGCACCAGCATGGCCACCCCGGTGGTATCGGGCGCGGCGGCATTGATGATCGAGAAGGACCCCAGTCTCACTCCGGATACCGTCAAAGCGCGGCTGATGAAGACCGCTTCGAAGACGTTCCCGGTAATGAGCACTGCGACGGACCCAACCACTGGTCAGACCTACACCGACTTCTACGACATGTTCACCGTGGGCGCCGGGTACATCAACGTGGCTTCCGCGCTAACTGATTACGAGGAGGCCAACGGTTCGGCGGCGTCGCCGCAGGTTACTTACAACTCGCTGCTCGGCTTGGCGCTCCTGTTGCCGAATTACTCCGAGACCTGGTGGAGCACGCCGAACTGGTTTACTTCGGTGGTGTGGGGGCCGGTGGTGCTCGTCCCGGGCGCCGGCGGACAATCGGCGATTTGGGGCAGCAACGCGTCGTGGGGCACCAACGCTTCTTGGGGGACGAACGCTTCGTGGGGAACCAACGCTTCTTGGGGGACCAACGCATCTTGGGGCACGAACGCTTCCTGGGGTACCAATGCTTCCTGGGGCACCAACACACAAGGAGAGCCGTAACCAAACGAAGCGGTCCCGATGTTGAAGGCAGAATCCCAATTCGCGCGGCGCCTGGCCAGCCAAATCCATCTATTTGGATCCATCGGTCTAGGCGCCGTAACGCTGCTCTGGGCGGTGGCAAACTGGCAGTGCAGCGATCCGGCCCGCTTAATATCTTTCATCCTCGCCGCAGCGCTCGGTTCCGTGTTGAAGCTCCAGTTGCCAGGCGTGCGCGGGGTGGTCTCCGTCAGCGCGCTGTTCGTGCTCATCGGAATCGTGAACTTGAGCCTGTCCGAAGCGCTCCTGATGGGAGCGGTGTCCATGATCGTCCAGTGCACGTGGCGGACGGCCGCGAGGCCCAAGCTGCTGCAGACTGCCTTCAACGTCAGCGCGCTTTTCATCGCGATCATGATCGCAGCCCGGGTATTTAACTACTCCAATCGCTTTGTGGCGGAACCGGTGAGCTTGGGGCTTCTTGCCATCGTATACTTCTGCGCCAACACGTTTCCCATCGCGGCGATTATCGGACTCACCGAAGGAAAGCGAATCTTCTCGGTGTGGAGCAATTATCGCTGGACGCTCGCTTATTACGCGGTGGGCGCTTCCATGGCGTGGGTGATCGACACTTTGCCGCACGGCATTCAGTGGGAATTTCCACTCATCTGCTTACCGCTGGTTTACCTGGTGCATCGTTCCAATCGGACTCATCTGGTTCAGATGGAGCAAGAAAGAACGCACATGCACGCCATGAACGGTTTGCACCTGCGAACCATTGAGGCGTTGGCGCTGGCCATCGACGCCAAAGATCACACCACGCACGATCATCTGCAGCGCGTTCAACTCTACGCTACTGAAATCGGCAAGGACCTGGGGCTGACCGAGCAAGAGCAGGACGCTTTGAC
>JBARHV010000324.1:0-3086 GCA_049799415.1 Silvibacterium sp. | reverse complement strand
ATTCATAGCGCAGCGCTACCATGGGATCGACACGCATCGCCCTTCTTGCCGGAATGTAACTCGCCAGCAGGGCCACCACGCTTAACAGCAACGCCACGCTGACGTAGGTCAGTGGGTCGGAAGGGCTGACGCCGAAGAATGCGCCGCTGAGCGCCCGCGCCAGCGCAAACGCCAGGAGCAGGCCCACGACTACGCCTGCCATCACGATGACGATGCCCTGGCGAAAAATCATTTTCAGAACGTCGCGCCGTTGCGCTCCAAGAGCCATGCGGATGCCAATCTCGTGCGTGCGCTGCCCGGCAGAATATGACACCACGCCGTACACTCCGACAATCGCCAGCGTCAGGCCGAGCAGGCCTAGGATGTTGGCCAGTGCCGCTCCTATTTGGAAAAGCAGCAGGCCGTTGAGCGTGTATAGCGCCTCTTCCATTGTTTGCACGTCGAACAGGGGCAGGCCCGGCGCCAGAGCAGCCACCTGTTGTTCAATCACAGAAGTCATCGACTCGGGCGACGCAACGGTGCGCACTTGCAGACTCGCGAACGGTGGCGGGTCTTGCGTTACGGGCAGATAGAAATAAGGATCGATTGGCCCGGACAAGCTCGCGAAACGTGCATCCCTGGCGATCCCGACGATCTCCAGCGGTACGTTCCCTGCTCCCGGTGATTTGAACTTGCGGCCGAGGGCCTCTCCATTCGGCCAGAATTTTTTGGCCATGGCTTCGCTGACGATCGCCACTTTTGTGGATTTCGCAGTATCGGCATCGGTGAACGCTCGGCCGCGCTCGATGGGAATGCCCATCGTCCGGAAATAATCCGTCGAGACGAAGTTGATCGCCACGACAGGAGCTGGCTCGCCGGCGGGTGGCTGATAGCCTTGGACCTCTACGGTGTTGTTCGAGCCGACGTAACCGAAGGGGATGGCAAAGGAGAAGCTTGCGGACTGCACTCCGGGAAGCGCCCGGACGCGGTCCAGCAGATTCTTGTAAAAGGCGAGCGCCTGGGCGTCGTTGTACCCGATGTTGCTGGGGTCCATGCTTAGGTTCAGAACGTTATGGTGGTTGAAGCCCAGGTCCACCTTCTGAACAGCGCTCAGGCTGCGCATGAAAAGAGCGGCGATAACTAGCAGCGCCAGCGAGCCGCCCACCTGCGCCATCACTAGGACGTTGCGCAGCCGCTGCTTCCCTCCGGCGATTCCACGGCCGCCCTCGCGCAGCACCTGGTTCACGTCGGCCCGAGAGGCTCGCACGGACGGAACGATTCCTACAATCACTCCGGTGAAAAGCGCCGCGCCGAAAGCGAACAGGAAAACGCGCCAGTCGAAGCCGAAGTTCAGATCAATCGGAATCGAGGTCTTCAAGTTGACGGCAGCAACCGCGGCGCCACCCCAAATTCCCAGAACAATTCCCGCGGCGCCGCCGAGCAGGGCCAGCAGGACACTTTCGGTGAGCAACTGGCTGACCAGTCGGCCTCGCGGAGCGCCAAGGGCCGCACGCAGAGCCATCTCGCGCCGCCGCGCGGCGGCCCGAACCATCAGAATATTTGCTACGTTGACGCACGCCAGCAAGAGCACCAGCAGCGTCAGCCCCAAAAAAATCGTCCCGGCACGAACCATCTGCCGCCCGCTTTGCGGGTCGGGGCGCGCGAGACGCTCCGGATAAGCGCTGAAGCGAATGCCGTCATCGTCTTTCGGATACTGTGCGGAGAGCCGCTGGCTTACGACTCCCAACTCGGCTTGCGCTTGCTGCACAGCCATGCCGGAGCGCAGGCGCGCCAGCGCGAACGCCGAGGTTCGCCCGCGATTGGTCATGAATCCGGGTTCGCGGCCGCCGATGGCCAGCATCCCGTAGGGCAGGAAGCCTTGTGCATCAAGCAGCGTATTAAGCCCGTGAAATCCCGGCGGTGCCACGCCGACGATAGTGACCGGATGTCCGTTGATCGAAACTTTTTCATTTAAGACGTCACGGTCGCCATTGAATTGCGATTTCCAGTAGGCATAGCTGAGGACAAGCACGGGATCGGCGTTCTCAACGCGTCCCTCCGTGGGAAGAATCAGCCGTCCGAGATACGGTTTCAGGCCCAGGCTCGTGAAGTAATTTCCGGTCACATAGTTGGTCAAGAGCCGTTTGCCTTTGTTGTCGATGATCAGCGCATCCAAGCCGACTTCGTAGGCAAAGACATCCGAGAAGACACGCGAGGCCTGCCTCTGAACATCCTGAACGTTCGGATAGGATATCTGCTGCTGCACAGGACCGTTTTTTTGTTGGAACGCAAGAACCACCAACTGATCCGGCTGATCGACGGGCAAGGGCCGCAGCAGCAGGGAATTCACCATGCTGAAGATGGCGGTATTCGCGCCGATGCCGAGCGCGAGCGTCAGCACAGCGGTCGCTGTGAATCCGGGGCTTTTGCGCAGCATGCGCAAAGCGAAGCGCAAATCCTGCATGAAGTGTTCGAGTGAAGCCCAGCCCCAGGAATCATGGCTCGCTTCGCGCAGCGCCAATGCATTCCCGAAATTCTTTCGCGCGTTCATATGGGCCTCCTCGACCGAAAATCCTTTCGCAGCTTGTTCTCTTTCCCGCAGCTCCAGGTGCAGGCGAATTTCCTCATCCATCTCGCGGTCAAATTTCTGTCGCCGCACCAGCATTGCTATCCGCCGCCCAAATTCACCGAGCGATATCATTGTCCGTGCTCCTCAACAGCAACGCCGTCTTCCTTCGCAGCATTTTGGTTTTCCGGTCACTCGCTACTGCATCTCTCACGCCGTCTGAATCACGCGCGTGATCGCGTTCACCACGCGCTCGAATTGCGACTGCTCGATTTGTAACTGCTTGCGGCCCGCGGCGGTCAGCCGGTAATAGCGCGCGCGCCGGTTTTCCGCGGTCGTTCCCCAGTATGCTTTTACCCAGCCTTTCACCAGCATCCGTTGCAGCGCCGGATAGAGCGAGCCTTCTTCGACTTGCAGCACGTCTTCGGAATTCTGCTGAATGGTCCGGGCAATCTCGTATCCGTGCAGTTCGCCGCGGCGCGCCAAAGTTTTCAGGATTAAGAGGTACAGCGTTCCCGGCGGGATTTCATCACGGCGCATG
>JBARHV010000323.1:0-6961 GCA_049799415.1 Silvibacterium sp. | reverse complement strand
GTGCAACAGCTTCTGGAGCAGAAGCGGCCCTTTACGGCGCTGGTGTCGTTCAACGACATTGCGGCGATCGGGGCGATCCGCGCCTTTCGCGATCACAACATTCGCGTGCCGGAAGATATTTCGGTGGTGGGCTTCGACGATATTCAGGGAGCGGCATTTCACAACCCGAGCCTGACGACGATCCGGCAGCCGCTGCACAGCATGGGCACAACTTCGGCGCGCGTGCTGCTGGAACGGCTGCGGGGGAAGAAGGAGTATCCGGAGCAGATTGCGATCGTTCCGGAGCTGGTGATCCGCGAGTCGACGATGCCGCCGCATCCGAAACGGATGGTCCGCCACGGCTGAACCGGTGCCGCCGCGCTTAACCGCCACGCGTTTTGAGTCGCTGCCCGCGGCGTCGTTTTATTTTGCGCTGGTGTTCAGCGGCGTTGCCACGGTCCTGCTGGGACCCATTCTTCCGGTCATCAGCGCGCATTGGTCCCTGACCGATGTGCAGGGCGGATGGCTTTTTACAGTGCAGTTCTCCGCCTCCGTTCTGGGGTCGGTGGTTTCGTCCTACTATCCGCGCAAGAGCGTGGTTCTGGGTTTTGCTTCCATCGCGGCCGGCACGGCGGTGTTGACGGTTGGGCACTACCGCGCGGCCCTGCTGGCCTTTGCGCTGATCGGCGCGGGGCTGGGCGCGGCGGTGAGCGCGATCAACCTGATCTTTGGCACGGAGTATCCGGAGCGACGCGGATCGCTGCTGACATGGGTGAATCTGTGCTGGGGCGCGGGCGCGGTGCTGGCTCCGGAGCTGATTGCGCTGGCTGTTCATAGCCATGCCCTGCGGATTTTTCTGCTGCTGCTGGCGTTATGCGGCTTCGTGGTGGTTGCCGCTTTCAGCCCGCTTTTGCGCCGGGGCGGCAGGAGCGGCGCCGAGCGGATGAGCTCAGAAGTGCAGAGTTCCGTAGCGCCGTTTAACCTTCGCATCTTTGTGCTGTTCAGCCTGATGTTGTTTCTTTATGTGGGCGCGGAGACTGCGATTGCCGGATGGATTGCGACCTATGTTCATCGCTTGAATGGCCTGAGCATGGCGCGGGCGAGCCTTTTTGTTTCGGCCTTCTGGATTGCGGTGGTGGCAGGTCGCGGGCTGGTGGTGGCGCTGCTGCGCCTGTTCCCGGAGCGGGTTGTGCTGCTGGGAGGGCTGGCGATGGCGATGGCGGGTGTGGCGACGCTGTTGTTTCCGCATGGGCCGAGGGCTGCTCTTGCAGCGGTACTTGTGGCGGGGCTGGGCTGCGCTCCGGTTTTTCCTTTATCCGTGTCGAGAATGCTGGCGCGGACGGGACGCACGCGCCATGTGGGATGGATCTTTGCCATTTGCGGATCGGGCGGCGCGGTGGTGCCATGGATTACGGGTGTGGTCTCGCAGCACGGAGGCGGGCTGCGAGCGGCTTTTCTTGCTCCGCTGGGGGCGTTGGCGGGAATCCTGGTTTGCGTGTTGATTGAAAGAGCGATGCAGCCGGCGGAAGACGGATTCCCCCAGTACTAAATAGTTTTACTTCACTCTTCTTCGAGTGCTAGGATGTTTCTTCTCTTTAAGGAGGCAATACCCACTTGATCAATCGTCGCCAGTTTTTAAATTACAGCGCCGCCCTTGCAGGCGCAGTTACCTTTTCCCGCTATTCGATTGCCGCCAACCCTTATTTTGTGCCAGAGAATGCGGAAGTCCCGGCGATTGATATTGAAGGGGCGCGGTTTCCGGAGCATTTTCTTTTCGGCACTGCGACTGCGTCGTACCAGGTCGAGGGCGCGTGGAAGGCGGATGGGAAAGGTGAGTCGATCTGGGACCGCTTTGCGCACACGCAGGGCAAGATCAAGGGTGGAGACACGGGCGATGTAGCGTGCGACTCCTACCATCGCTACAAGGAAGACGTGGCGATCATGAAGCAGCTCAACCAGAAGAGCTGCCGTTTTTCAGTGGCGTGGACGCGCATTCAGCCGACTGGTACGGGCGCGGTGAACCAGAAGGGCCTAGATTTCTACAGCCGCTATGTGGATGAGCTGCTGGCGGCGGGGATTCGCCCGATGTGCACGGTGTTCCACTGGGACCTGCCGCAGGCGCTGGAGGACCAGGGCGGATGGCCGAACCGTGACCTGTGCAAATATTTCGCCGATTACTCAGGCATTCTGGCGAAGCACCTGGGCGACCGCGTGCATACATGGGCCATCTTCAATGAGCCGTGGGTGTTTACCATGCTGGGCTACGGCACCGGCGTTCACGCGCCGGGCAAGAAGGACATGCGGCTGTTTCTGAAGGCCGCGCACACGGTGAACCTGGCGCAGGGCGAGGCATTTCGTGCGATGAAGGCGGCATCGCCGGAGGCGAAGATCGGGTCGGCGTACAGCATGTCTCCGGGAGAGCCCGCTTCGGACAGCGCGGTGGACAAGGCGGCGGCGGAGCGGTTCCACGCCATTAACAACATCTTCTTTCTGGAGACGGCGCTGCATGGCAGGTATCCCAATGCGTTTGAGGGGAACGAGGCACCGTTCGAGATCATGGGCATGCGCGCGGGCGATGACACGATCATGCGCGCGCCGCTGGACTGGGTGGGGATCAACTACTACAACCGGCACATTGTGTCGGACGCGGGGCAGGGCGGCGAGGCGGTTGTCCACTACAACGAGTGGATGCCCGCGGTGGGGCCGATTACCTATAACGGCTGGGAGGTCTGGCCACGCGGGATTTATGACATCGTGACGCGCATCTCGAAGGAGTATGACCGTCCGATTATTGAGATTACCGAGAACGGTTGCGCTTATTCGGATGGGCCGCTGCCGGAAGACATGACGAAGGTTCCGGATGAGCGGCGGATTACTTTTTACAAAGGGCACCTGGCGGAGTTGGCGCGGGCCATCAAGGATGGAGCCGACGTTCGCGGCTACCACGCATGGAGCTTGCTGGATAACTATGAGTGGGCCGAGGGCTACAGCCAGCGATTTGGATTGACCTATGTGGACTTCCGCGACCTGCGGCGGACGGTGAAAGATTCCGGCCACTGGTATGGAAGGGTCGCCGCGAGTAAACGCCTGGAAGTTTAGAAAGGATCGAGTTCGGCTTTGGCGGCCTGCGCATCGGGCCGCCATTTTCGTGCTTTGGGTGGATGTGTGGCGCGGGTGTTGCGGGGTATACTGCTGGCGCAATCGATAAAGGATGGCTTATGAAACTTGCTCGTGCCGTGTGTGCGTTGCTGGTCGTCGCGTTTTCGTTTCCGGTGTTCGGGCAGTTGGTTGCTGCGCCGCCGGAGGGGATTCTGCATCCCTCGGACCTTACGAATATTTTGCCGGGGAGGGTTTTCTTTCGCGGACAGTCGGCGACGACGCAGTTGCGAAACTCGGGCGGCGTGCGCTTTGCGGACGGAGCAATGATGCTGGCGGCGCTGGTCGATAACTCCGGTTACTCCAGCGGCATTCAGGAGAAATATCAGGCGTATCTGATTACGGAGACGGCGCTGGACTTTGGAGGCCATCAGCTTGCGCCGGGGGCTTATGGCGTGGGCATTGTGAAGGCCGGCGACGATCTGAAGTTTGTGGTGATGAACCTGGCCGCGCAGGATGTTTTCCAGGCCGCGGCCAATCATGACGCGAAGCTGCATCGTCCTACGCCGCTGCAGGTGATGGCAGGGAGCGGCGCGGGGGCGTATCGGCTATACCTGGGGCGGAATTATGTGGAGTTTGCCCGGGCGAAGTAGGGACTGGCCGTCCAGGCAACTGCTTTGCGTGGCCGCTCCCGGTGGTCGCGGAGTGGGTTCGTGCCGTGGTCAGGCGAGAATTCACCACAGAGTACAGAGAAAGCTGTGTGCAGCGGCAGCTATCGTTCTGTTGATAGATCAATATCCAGCGATTTGAGGTGCGATGGTGCAGAACCGACAGAAGGCAATCGAGGGGCTACGCAAACTGCGACGTCCGCTTCCTCCAGGTTTTAAGTTCAACCGGGAAGAAGCGCATGTGCGCCGATTTATTCCAATGAAACTATCTTCACAGTGAGCTATTGATTGTCGATGTTGCGTTGATGGATGTCGGCTCCTACTTCGGGGACGGTTCCGTCGTTGACGATGACTGCGTCGGGCTGGCCCTGCACCAGCATGCGGTACACGGTGCGGGTTTTTCCGGGCAGGAGTACGCGGTCGGTGAGTGTGCCGCTGTGCGAGTGGACGGTGACGGAGACTTCAGCCTCGGCGAAGCCGTCGTTCATGATGTCGATGGCGGCGAGGTACTGTCCCCCGTAGGCTGCGGGGCTGGCGTGGAAGGCGGCGATGGAGAGGTCGGGCAGGCCGCGATCGCGATAGACCCAACTGTCGAAGAACCATTGCAGATTTTTATTCGGGCCGGGATTTGGGCCGGGATCAGAAGCGCGCTCGACGAGCTTCTGGAAGTAATCGGGCGTAGTGTCTTCGGCTGGATCATAGGCTTGGAGTGCGGCGGCCAGCTCTTTTTCTCCGACGAGACTGCGGAGCATCCATAAAACATAGGTCGATTTGGTGCGGTAGTAGATGGGGCTGGAGGCGTGCAGGAGGTCCTGGCCGGGCGAGTCGCCGGGCGTGGCCGGTTCGGCGAGGGCGAGCGCGCTGCGCTGACCTTCCAGCTTTTCAAGCGCGAGGTCGCGGGTACCGGTGTGCTCGATCCAGAGGGTTTCGAGGAAGCTGGGAACGCCTTCGTTGAGCCATTCGCGCGGCGACTGAAAATATGCGTGGGCGAGCGCGTGGCTCATCATTTCGGCGTAGCTGTCGGGGGGCTGATCGAGGATGGGCGTGACGAGGAGCGAACCCTGCTCCCAGGTGAGGTCCTGTGCTTCGGGCAGGTCAATGATGGTTACGGGCGATTTGGCTTTGGGGCCGAGCCACTGCGTGACGAGCGGCTGCACCATGGTTGCGGCGGTCATCAATCCCTGCGCGTTGGCCTGATCTTCGCCGCGTGCGTAGATGCGGAGGTCTTCGCCCTGGGACGGGGTCCAACTGGCGAGAAAGAGCGAGGGCGCGGCGAAACCCAGCCTGGTGGGCGGAAGCGCGCAGGTGACGATGCCGGGATAGTTCTGCGTGGGAGTGACGGATGGTTTGGGAACGGGGATGAAGTGTCCGTCAAGAACGATGACGCTGGGCGGCGCGAGGTAATACTCGAGGGTGAGGTGCATGGAGACGGTTGCGCTGGACTGGCGCAGCTTTTGGGTGCCGATTTCGGCGAAGACCTTGTCTCCGTCGCCGAGCAGCGCGGGGACGGACGCGATGGGATACCAGACGACGTTGCCGAAGCCGCGGAGTCCGGTGAAGTCCTCGGAAATGCGGTCCCAATCGGAGTGGGCGGCTATATCGTCGGGTGTGCCGAGCTCCTGGAGGCGCCGGGCATCGACGTCGATTGCGCCGCTATAGACGACGTCGAGGCTGATGGAGGCCTGGGGCGCGAGCGACGTGGGCAGCACGATGACGGCCTCATGGAGCTGGCCGGTGTGGTCGGTGTCACTGTTGAGGGTCTGCTGGCCATAGCGCAGTGGCTTGCCGTCGGCGCTGATCCCTTCAAAGTTGAGCGAAGAGGAGATCTGAAGCGGGAGGATGGTGAGCGGCTGGGCGCCGTCGTTGCGGATCTGCAATTGGGCGCGCGCGGAGAGCGTGTGATCGCGGGGTGCGAGGTGTATGTCGAGATCGTAGGCGGTGAAAGTGACGGAGGAGCGATCGGCATTTGTAACTTTTTCAGTTACATTTTGCGGCGGCGCGGGAGTTGCGGCGCTCTGCGGGGTTGTTTGACTGTCAGAGCGCGAGAAAAGAACGGTTGCTTTGGGGTTTTGGGGCGCGGGCGCAGATTGCTGCTGGGCGGCTGCGCCTAAAACGGTGCCGCAGAGAAGGACAGCGGCAAAAATTTTCAACATCATTCAGGAACCTAAACCTTTTTGCTTTTTGATGGGAGCAGCCTCTACGGGCTTTGTTTCAGACTGGGTGCGCCGTTGCCTTGCGGCCTCGAACATGACGACGGCTCCGGCGGCGGATACGTTGAGCGAAGAGACGGCCCCGGCCATGGGAATGCGCAGCAGATGGTCGCAGGTACGGCGGACAAGATCGTGCAGGCCGTCGCCTTCGCGCCCGAGGACGATTACGGTGTTGGACGTGAAATCGTACTGGTCGTAACTGGTGGTTCCGCGCTCGTCGAGGCCGACGCACCAGATGTTCTGCTCCTTGAGCTGTTCGAGGGCGCGGACGAGGTTGACGACGCGGGCGATGCGGACGTGCTCGGCGGCTCCGGCAGAGGCTTTGACGGCGACGGGGCTGAGGGGTGCGGCGCGGCGCTCGGTGAGGACGACGCCATCGACTCCGGAGGCGTCGGCGGTGCGGAGGAGCGCGCCGAGGTTCTGGGGGTCCTCGATGCCGTCGAGCGCGAGCAGGAGGCGAGGTTGGGGGCCGGTGAGCAAATCTTCCAGATCGAGGAACTCGCGGGTGCGAACGACGGCGACGATGCCCTGATGAGCCGCGGTTTTGGCGAGGCGGGTGAGCTCTTCTTTGGGTTCGAAGCGGAGGCGGACGCCGCCTTCACGGCAGGCATCGATGACTTTCTGCAGCCGCTGGTCGTGCCGCTCGCGGGCGACGCAGACGTGGTCGAACTTGCGGCTGCCGGAGCGCAAAGCCTCCTCGACCGGGTGCAGGCCGTACAGAATTTCCATGTATTTAGCTTAAATTGTCCTGGCGGAAAGGCGACAGGCGAGCCGCCCAGCAATTGGATGTTGCGCCGGGTGAGGCATCCGCATCATAATGGAAGAGTTAGCGGGCGATCCTCTTTTCCAGCTGTGCTTCGCTACTGCAGTTCACGAGGATAGTCGTGTGAGCTTTACGCAGAGGCTCGAAAATCTTGTTGCGCAGAGCGTCTTTCCGACCCGGTCATCCGTCTCAGAAGACGAGATGACTACGTCTGCACTTTCGCTGACAAGCCGGGCGTTGACCGA
>JBARHV010000322.1:0-2976 GCA_049799415.1 Silvibacterium sp. | reverse complement strand
CGTTATAGCAGGGAATTACAACCGTACAGAGCTCTCTGGCGTTGAGCATGGCTTTGTTCAGGGGACTTGTTGTGTCGGCCATGGGTGCGCAGGTGCTCCTTTGCCTGTTGCTTGTTCCAGATTCTTGAATATAACCCACTGGTACTCGAGACGGAGCCACTCGAAGGCGCAGATTGCCACGGTGTTGAATCATCCCGTGATCATTGTATGTAATTCAATTCCATGGTCAGAGCGTCCAGCCGTCCCATGTAAAAGCCACGGATGCGGCCGGTCTCCACGAATCCCAGCAGCCGGTAGAAGGCAATAGCGCCGGCATTGTCCACGGCTACTTCCAGGCGCAGCAGCGCAGCTCCGCCTTCGCGACAGCGCTCTATCAGCGCATTCATGAGAACACGCCCCACGCCCTGCCTGCGCTGCGCCGGGTCAACGTCAATTGTGATGATGTGTCCTGCGCGACGGCCCTTTTCCGTGCGCATCTCTGCAATCGCGAAGCCAGCAACGCCGATCGCATCTTCTGCGATCAACGAAACAGCGTAAGGATGAAAGAGAAAATACCGCAGCTCAACTTTCGAGTAGGCAATGCCCTCGCGAAAACAGGCCTGATCGAGCGCGAAGAGAGTGTCCAGATCTTCACGCTCGGCCAGGCGTATCTGAACCATGGTTACTGGCGCGCTGCTTCGCTGGCTACGCCGTCCGCCTTCGGCTGAACCACGACACCGTCATAGAGCGACGCACCGATCAGACGGCCATTCATGGAGTGGACCATCCGCACCTTCCAGCCGGCGTCCCACCACTTCCACGATTTATTATCGGAGTTGATGGCGAACACAAGGTCCGAGTCGTGCGAGGTAATCACTACGCGCCCCAGTGCGGCGTCGTAGTCGATGTTGTCGATTGCGCGTACCGGCAGTTCGCTGATGGCGTGCCAGGTCTGCCCCTGGTCTTCGCTGTAGTACGCGCCCTGCCGTCCGCCAACCCACAGAACGCCACTGGGCGTTGTGGTAAGCGCGGTGACTGAGGTCAATCCGCTCGGCAGCATAATCGGACTCCAGTGTTCGCCGCCGTCCTGAGAAAGGTGCAGGGCTTCACGTTGCGCCGCGAACACGATGTTTCCGTGCGCATCCACAAAGCGATAGTGCTGCTCGGTCAATACCGGCCCCGTCCAGGTCGCGCCCTGCGTTGTGCTGCGATAAACGCCGTCCGCGGTCGCTACAAACCAAACAGCGCCATTCATGGAGAGGTCGCTTACCTGCGAATTGATCAGCGACTGTTTCGAGCCTTCCGGGATCGTTTTCTTCTCTTTCTTGTGGTGCCGGATGACATATACCGTGCGTACCTTCACATTGACAACCTTGTTGTCTGGAACCCAGACGGAGCCGTTCAATCGGAACAGGCCGTCGTTGGTTCCCGCAAAGATCGTTCCATCGTCCGCCTGGGCCAGGCTGAAGACGTCGCGCCCATCCAGCCCCTGGCTTCGCTGCGTCCAGCTCTTCCCGCCGTCGCCGGTCACAAAGACGCCGCCGTAGCTCTTGTCGTTCACTACCCCGGCGTACATCGTCTCAGGATTTTTCGTGTCCACGAGCAATGCGGTCACCTGCCGCTGCGATATCCCATCATTCGACGAGGCAAAGCTGACTCCGGCATCGTTGCTTGCGAGCACACCGCTACGGTCGGTGGCCAGCAGCACGCGCTGCGGATTTGACGGGTCCACATAAATGTCATTGATGATCAGGTCTGGCCCGGTCATCCGCTTCCAGTTCGTGCCTGCATCCTCCGTCTTGTACAGGCCCTCGGTGGTCCCGGCATAGACGACGTTGCGATTCACCGGGTCCTGCATCAGCACGCGCGTGCGCCGCGCCGTTGACGGAATGCCCTGGATTTTGCGGAACTGCTCCCCGGCCGTGTCGCTCTTGTAGATCCCCGAGCAAGCGCTCAGGTAGACCGTGCTCGGAAACTTCGGATCGAGCAGGATTGAGAAAACGTCGGAATCGTCAATCAGGCCTTCCTTGATGTTGTGCCAGGTTGCGCCGCCGTCGGTGGTCTTCCAGGGCAGGTGCCATGTTCCCGCGTAGATTGTGTGCGGGTCGGTGGGGTCGATGGCGATGGACTCAACCTTATGAATTTCGCCGCTCCCCTCGGGGCTGATCTGCTTCCAGTGCAGGCCGTTGTCCTCGGAGCGGAAGACGCCCTCGATTGCGCCCGCTATGAGAATCTTCGGGTCGGACGGAGCCTGGGCCAGCGAGCGCACTGACTTGCCCTGCATGTCCGGGATGGATGCCCAGGTATGTCCGCCGTCGTGAGTGACATAAATCCCGCCGTTCGTCTGATCCATCTGCCAAACGCCCGCGTAGAGCGTTTTAGGGTCGGCCTCGTCCACCATCAGGTTGTCCACAACCAGATCATCCACGTTGCCCAGCTCGGCGAGCCGCGTCCAGGTCGCACCGTCGTCTACCGACTGGTAGATCCAGCTGTTGGTCGTGCCCAGATAGAGATGATGAGGGTCCCTGGGGCTGGAAGCGAAGGCGCGCGCGTCACCGCCTTCGGGCCCGACGGAAATCCATCGGGAAGAAGCTGCCCTGGCCGCAGCCGGACTGAGGACGATAAGGGTGGCCAGACACAGGAGGAGGGGGGGAAACAGTTTTCTATTCATAGGTCGCTTGAGTAGCCTGTCAAATCCACGTGCTCCTAATGATGATATGCGCGTTGTCGGCGACTGTGGGTAACAACCCGGATACCTGTCCGCTGCTCCCCCGCAAAAGCAGAAAGGCCGTCCGGACTTCCGGACGGCCTTTCCTATGGTTTACAGCCAGCGATTCTTAGTTGCTGGCAGGAGCGGCGTCAGCAGCAGCCGCTTTCTTGTGGTGGACATGGTGAACCGCGTGATGGCGCTCGCCGAGAGGCTTGCGCTCCTCCACCTTCACTGTGGATTCATCAACCGCGGTGGTGCCCGTTACGTCGCTGTCAAAGTTGGCTCCG
>JBARHV010000321.1:0-12557 GCA_049799415.1 Silvibacterium sp. | reverse complement strand
TTAACGCATTCCGATGACCTCGGCGGAGTCGACGCGCGCGCGTCGACCGAGTTCGAAAACCCAATCTTCGCAACGCGCACCACCGCCGGAAAGGAGCATCGATGAAAGTCCGTGACAGGCAGCTGATCCCGGTGTTGGCCCGCCTCATTGGTGATCAGCAGCCTGATCCCACGAAGAAATGCACCTTCGCCGACTTCAAACCGTACCACGCCAATTCGCCGCTGCTGGTCTCAGGTCTGCTCGGCCGGTCACCTTCGACTCGGTCGTAACCAGGTAAGGAGACAAGATCAGGAAATTCAAAAGACTAATCGTCACTAGTCACTTCAATCAACATGGTTTCATAGGGAATCTTATTTCATATCATAATTCTGCAGGAGCACGGTTGTGGATACCAGGGAAGAGCGGATAGGTAAGGCCCTCGATTCTCTTCGGATCGAGCTACCTTCGTGGGGCTTTGCCAACACCGGGACACGGTTCGGAAAATATCTCCAGCCGGAAGCGGCTACCTGCGTCGAGGATAAGTTCGCCGACGCCGCTGAGGTGCATGCGCTCACCGGAGCCTGCCCCACGCTGGCCCTACACGTCGAGTGGGATCTGCCCAACGGTGTCGCTGACGTTGCCTCCATCCGCGCCCTCGAGCGAAAATATGGCATTCGCTCCGGCTCTATCAACCCCAATCTCTTCGAGCCACAGGAGTACAAATTTGGGTCGATCTGCAACCCCGATCCTGCCGTGCGCCGGCGGGCCGTAGGTCATCTGCTCGACTCGGTGCACATCGCCCGCGGACTGCAATCGCGCGACATTTCGCTATGGGTCGCCGACGGCTCCAATTACCCCGGCACGCAGAGCATCCTCCGCCGCATTGAATGGATGGAGGAAGCACTGGCTGAGACCCACGCCGCGCTCGATCCTAGCCAGCGTCTGCTCATCGAGTACAAGCCGTTCGAACCCGCCTTCTACCACACCGATATCGCGGATTGGGGCATGGCTCTCCTCCTCGCGCGTCACGCTGGCCCGCAGGCCGTCGTGCTCGTCGACACCGGTCACCACTATCAGGCCCAGAACATCGAGCAGATCGTCGTCTGGCTCCTGCGCGAAGGCGTCCTTGGCGGGTTTCATTTCAATGACCGCCGCTTTGCCGACGACGATCTTACCCTCGGCTCCATCGATCCCTATCAGGTCTTCCGCATCTTCCACGAAATCCTTTCTGTCGGCGACAAGGCCGCGGAGGTCGCATATATGGTCGATCAGAGTCACAACCTTAAAGGCAAGATGGAAGCAATGGTCCAGACCGTTTGCGCTGCGCAGGAGCTTTTCGCCCGTGCTGCTCTCGTCGACCGCGCGGAGCTCGCTGAGTTGCAGGATGCCTGCCGCCTGGTCGAAGCCGAAGAATGCTTCCGCGACGCTTTCTTCACCGATGTCAGACCCGTCCTGCGCGCCTGGCGCAGGCAGCGCGGACTTCCCGAGGATCCTCTCGCCGCCTTGCGCTCCGGCGGCTATCTCGAACGCATCCGCTCCCAGCGTGCCGCTTCCAATTCCAAAGGCGCTTCCTCCTATGCCTGATCGCTGCCGACCATGACCCTTCGCCGCGAATGGCGGGTGATACAAATAAATTGATTTTTCCTGCGAGGTTCTGGATTTGCCCAAATCGTCGGTCAAGCGGCTGTATGTCATCCCCGTCCTCTCCAAGGCGCTCGATGTTCTCGAGATACTCCAGAAGCACGAGCGCCCCATGTCGATGGAAGCGATTTACAAGCGCACCAATATCTCCAAGACCACGGTTTACCGCATCCTCAAGACATTTGTGCACCGCGGCTATCTCGCGCAATCGCAAAGCGGCCTGTACAGCGTCGTCACGCGCCCACGCAAAGTCCGCTTCGGCTTCGGCAAGCAGAGCGGCGAAATGCCCTTCTCCGAAGCTGTCGCTGCCAGCCTGCGCGACGCCGCCACCCAGGCTGGCGTCGATCTTATGATCCTCGACAACCACTATGACGCCGCCACGGCCGTCAGGGTCGCCGACGAGTTCGTTCATAGCCGCGTCGATCTCGTGATCGAGTTCCAAATCGACCAGGAAGTCGCGCCCATAATCGCCGACAAAATCGCGGCCGCCGGTATCCCACTTATCGCCGTCGACATTCCCCATCCACATGCCACATTCTTCGGCGTCGACAACTACCGCGTTGGCGTTGAAGCTGGAGAGTTACTCGCTGAACACGCCACCCGTCTCTGGTCAGGAAAGGTCGATTGGGTCTTGGGCCTCGATGTCGAAGAAGCCGGCCCCATGGTGCAAAGCCGCATTACTGGTGCATTCCAGGCAATACACGACTGTCTACCCGACCTGCCGGTCGAAACCTTCGTCCGCATTGACGGCCGCGGTATGCAGGATAAGAGCGCCAAAGTCATCGCGCAGTTCCTCAACCGACATCCACGTGATCGCCGCATCCTCATTGCCGCCGCCACTGACACCAGCGCTCTAGGCGCGCTGGAAGCCGTGCGGAAGCTCAAGCGCGAAAAACATGTCGCAATCGTCGGACAGGACTGCATTCCGGAAGCCCTCGAAGAGATGCAGCGCCCCGACAGCCCCTGGATCGGCTCCGTCTCGCATGAGGCAGCAAGCTATGGCCCCCGCCTCATCCAGATCGGTCTTTCCATTCTGCGCGGCCTTACGATTCCCCCGTATAACTTCGTGGAACACAAATTAGTCAGGGCTGATGCTCTCCGCGAGCAGGCAGCCCAGGCGGTGCCCTAACCGGCCCTCCTTGTCCAAGGGAGACTCGAATGCCTTCGATCATCGCCGGAATCGGCTGGCATATGGTCGGCGCGGCTGCGGCCGCGTCGTTCTATGCCCCGATTGAAAAAGTGAAGAAGTGGTCCTGGGAAACCACCTGGGCAGTAGCCGGAATCTTCTCCTGGGTTCTCTTGC
The DNA here is from genome assembly GCA_049799415.1 of Silvibacterium sp. Taxonomy (GTDB): domain Bacteria; phylum Acidobacteriota; class Terriglobia; order Terriglobales; family Acidobacteriaceae; genus Silvibacterium. The sequence continues at coordinate 9,634 of JBARHV010000321.1, read as the reverse complement.
CCATCGGCGTCAGTCTCTTCCTGCTACCCCACTTTGGCGCCTTTTACGCCGGCACCAGTTTCCCCGTCCTCACCAGGGTCTTCTTCTTCGGCTGCATGTGGGGCATAGGCAACGTCAACTATGGTCTCACCATGCGGTATCTGGGAATGTCCCTCGGCATCGGCGTTGCCATCGGCGTCACCCTCATTGTTGGGACGCTCGTGCCGCCACTCATGCACGGCCAGTTCCTTGCGCTCTTCAGGAGCGGCAGCGGCGCCTTTACCATGGCCGGCATTGGTCTGGCTCTGGTGGGCATCGCCGTCGTTACCTGGGCGGGCCACCAGAAGGAACGCGCCCAGGGCATCTCCGCCGAAAAGTTCGATCTCAGAAAAGGCCTTTTCCTCGCTGTCATGTGTGGCATCTTCTCTTCCGGTATGTCCTTCGCCATAGATTCCGCCCGGCCTATGACCGCCGCCGCACAGCACCTCGGCGTAAAGCCCCTCTACGCGGCACTTCCCAGCTATGTCATCATCATGGGCGGCGGAGCACTGGTGAATTTCGCATACTGCTTCATACGCCTTGGCTTTCTTAAAGATCTCTCGCTCCGCCGCGACCTGTCCGCCCCCCCCTCCGCCATTCTTATCAACGGATGCATGGCGGCCTCCGCCGGCATCATGTGGTATTTGCAGTTCTTCTTCTACGCGTGGGGCTCTGCCAGTATTCCCGGCCGCCTGTTTTTCATCAACTGGATGCTGCACATGAGCCTTTATGTGCTCTTCGGCGGGCTCGTCGGCCTGGCTCTCGGCGAGTGGCACGGCGCGGGACGCCGCCCCATCCGCTGGCTCTGGGTCGGCATGGCGGTCATCATCGCCGCCGCCAACCTCATCGGTCTCGGCGCGACATCCTGATTTCAGGTGCGCCCGCTCTCTTCTCCGCGCAGTCTGAGGCGCTTTCTGCTCGCACTGCTGATCTCACTGGCGCTGAGTTTGTCGATGATCGCCGGTGTCACCACACGTGACGGCGACGCCGGATCAGGCCCATTTCAACTGTAATGTTTGTATAGAAATATCTGCCCTATTGATATATAGTGTATCCGGTCAAGGAGAGACGAGACGGTATGAAGACTATCGGGGTCCTCCATTATCTGGAGGATCTCTGGGACGAAAAGCTCGCTGCGGGCCTGGATGAGCCGGAACTGCTGCGCTACCGCTCCAACCTGCTGGGCGCTGACCTGCGCATCACCAACTTCGCAGGAGGCAACACCAGCTCAAAAGTCATGATGACCGATCCGCTGACCTCCCAGCCTGCGGAAGTACTGTGGGTGAAAGGCAGCGGCGGCGATCTGGGCAGCATCCGGCGCAGCGGCCTGGCCACGCTGTATCTCGACAAGCTGCTGGCCCTCGAGTCGCGGTACCGGGGCGTGACTGAAGAAGACGCCATCGTCGATCTGTACCCGCTATGCACCTTTGGAGTGAATCCGGTCATTGCCTCCATCGACACGCCGCTGCACGGCTTTCTTCCCTTCCGCCACGTGGACCATCTGCACCCGGATTGGGGGATTGCGCTGGCTGCCGCAGCCAACGGCAAAGAGAAGTTGGCGGAGTTCAACCAGGAGTTCGGTCACCATCTGGTGTGGGTCCCGTGGTTTCGGCCAGGATTCGAACTTGCCATGATGCTTCGCCGGGCGGTCCAGAAAAATCCGGGCAGCGACGGCCTCGTGCTGGGCGGCCACGGCCTTTTCACCTGGGGCAACACGCAGCGCGAATGCTACCTCAACACGCTGACCATAATCGATCAGCTAGGCCAGTTCGTCCAGGATCACGTTGAGCGTAAAGGCAACGCGATCTTCGGCGGAGCAGCCGCTGAGCCTCGCGAAGATCGCAAAGAGCTCGCGCTGGAACTGCTACCCGCTATACGCGGGGGAGTTTCGCAGCAGAGACGGATGATCGGGAGCTGGTCCGATGTGCCGGATGTGCTGCGCTTCATCGATTCGCAGGACGCCGCGGCGCTGGCGCACCTGGGCACCAGTTGCCCCGATCACTTTATTCGCACCAAAATTTGCCCTCTCTTTGTTCCTGCTGCGCCCGGCGACACTGCTGCCACGCTGAAGAAGAAAATCGAAGACGTTCTGGAGAGCTACCGCGCCGAGTACGCCGCGTATTACCAGCAGCATGCTCTGCCCGATTCTCCTGCAATGCGCGATCCGAACCCGACGGTTGTCCTGATACCCGGCATTGGCATGTTCACCTTCGGCAAGAGCAAGACCGAGTCGCGAATCGTTGGCGAGTTCTACGTCAATGCAATTCATGTGATGGAAGGCGCAACCGCGCTGGCCGGCAAAACTTCCCTGAAGGACTTACCACAGGCCGGTCCGGCTGCGCCCTGCGAAGCCTTTCAGGTCTGCAACAACTACGTGGCACTCCCCGCATCGGAGGCGTTCCGCATCGAGTACTGGGCGCTGGAAGAGGCGAAGATTCGCAGGCAGCTTCCGGAAAAGGAGCTGAGCCGCAGGATCGCACTGATCGTCGGCGGGGCGAGCGGCATCGGGCGAGCGGCGGCTCTGTTAGCAGCCGAACACGGCGCGCATGTTATGATCGCCGACCGCGACCTGGCCGGAGCGGAAGCGCTGGCGCAGGAGGCGCGAATGGTCGTCGGTAAAGAAGCCATCGCCGCTACAGCCGTGGATATTCGTAACCGTGAGGCGATTCTTTCTGCGATGCGTGCGACCGTCTCGAACTTCGGCGGCCTGGACATTCTCATCAATACCGCTGCCATCTTCCCCTCGTCGCCTTCGGATTCGACATGGTCGACGACCCTCGATCTGAACGTCACGGCAAATTATCTACTTGCGGACGAAGCTGCGAAGCTGTTTACCGCGCAGCAATTAGACGGTAGCGTGGTGCTGACCAGCTCAGCCAATGCGGTGGTGGCCAAGCGTGGCAGCGAAGCCTACGACGTAAGCAAGGCCGCACTCAGCCATCTGGTACGCGAGCTGGCGATTTCTCTTGCGCCCCGCGTGCGTGTGAATGGGATCAGCCCGGCCACAGTGGTGAAGGGTTCAACCATGTTCCCGCGCGACCGCGTGATTGCCTCGCTGACAAAGTATGGCATCGCATTCGATGCCTCCTCCACCGATGAGCAGCTGCGCGATCTGCTCGCGCGCTTTTACGCCGAACGCACGCTCACGCATCAGCCCATCGATCCGCTCGACTGCGCGCGCGCCATCCTCTTCCTTGCCGGACCGCATACCCGCTGCACCACCGGCCATCTGATTCCCGTCGACGGCGGACTGCCTGAGGCGTTTCTGCGGTGAGTCCTCCGTGGCCCCAGCGGGTGCGCACGTTGGGAAATGCGGGCGGTGCGACTCTGGTTGCCATCGATCTGGGCGCGGAGAGCTGCCGCGTTTCTCTTCTGCAATGGCAGCGCGATCGGCCCCGCTTCACCATCGTCCGCCGCTTCGCCAATGCCCCATGGGACCAAGGCCGCGTCGGCTTGCGCTGGAATCTTGACCACATCTGCCGGGAACTCGAAGCCGGTCTCCATTCCTGCGCTGATCGCGCTTCCGAAGGTATCGCTGGCATCGGCGTCACTGGCTGGGGCGTCGATTACGTCCGCCTGAACAGCTCCGGCCGGCCTATCGAGCCGCCGTTCTGCTATCGCGACCCGCGCGCCGACGCTGCTTTCAAGGCCATGCATGCCTTTATTCCCGCCGAGCGGCTCTATGCCAAAACCGGTGTTCAGGTCCAGGCCATCAATACCATCTATCAGCTCTATGCCGACAAGCTCTCCGGTTCACCACCGGCGTCGTGGGTCATGCTCCCCGAGTACATCCTGCACTGGCTCGGTGCGCCGCGCGTCGCCGAATACACCAACGCCACACACACCGCTCTGATTGATCCCGACACCCGCTCCTGGTCAGACGAAATCTACACCGCCGTTGGGCTCGATCGCTCCACCGCGCCCGAACTTGTCCCAACCGGTGCTGCTCTCGGTCCGCTCCGCCAGGATCTGCGCAAGCTTCCAGCCTTCGCCAGCACGCAGCTCTTCGCGCCCGCCTGCCACGACACCGCTTCCGCCATCGCTGGTATCCCCCCACACGCTGGCGACTGGGCCTATATCAGCTCCGGTACCTGGTCTCTCGTCGGCATGGTGCTTTCCGAAAGCCATCGTGCGCCGGAGGCCTTTGCCTCGAACTTCACCAACTTGGGAGCTGCCGGCGGCGGCGCCCTCTTCCATCGCGGCTTCGCTGGGATGTGGCTGCTGCGTCAGTGCCTCAACACCTGGGAAAACGAGCGCGAATGGAAACTGGAGGATCTGATCGGCGCCGCAAGACGGCTTCCGGTCCCGGATGCTGTTCTCGATCTCGAGGATCCCGCGTTTGTTAGTCCGGGTGATATGCCCGCTCGTATCAATACACAGCGAACGCAATGCGGACTGGCGCCTTTTCCGCATGGGTCCTCAGCCGCACCCCTTTACGCCAATCTGCTCTTTCATAGCCTCGCGTCTCACTATCGCACCTTGATCGACAAGATTGTGGAACTGACGGGCCGCAGGCCGCGGCGTATCTGTGTGGTCGGAGGCGGCGGCCGCAATGAATACTTGAACACGCTTACAAGAGACGCAACCGGCCTGCCGGTGGAGCGCTGCTCCGTCGAGAGCTCAACCTTAGGCAACTTCGCAGTACAGTGGGCGCGGTTGGATCAAAGCACAGGGGAGATTTTTGCGGCGCATATCGCAGCTCGGGCTCACGACCTGGCCCAGGTTGCAGTCGAGCCTTGAGCTGGAGCGCACTGCAAATTTCGCGCCAACGGAAATCATTAAAGAAGCAGGTATGAGAAATGCCTGGTACGGGGAAGTGTAGTAAAGCGCTTCCAACGGCTAGGTTTACATGGTGCCCAGAGGGGGACTTGAACCCCCACGACCTGTTAGGGTCTACGGATTTTAAGTCCGCTGCGTCTGCCGATTTCGCCATCCGGGCACTCCTCTCATCGTATCTGAAGAGCGTCATCCCGCCATATCCGGCGCAACTGATCGGTGTCACCCGGGGTCTATCTAGGCAGCGTCTAAAATTGCATTGGGATTCATCATGCGCTTTCGCTCGTGCTTCGTACTCTGCACCATTCCGGCTATGCTCGCCACTGGATATGCCCAGCATTTCCATGCCAATGCGCTGCTCGACAGGCGGCAACAGGCGCTCCAGATGCTCAACCGCTTCACCTTCGGCCCCCGCCCAGGCGAAGTCGAAGCCGTCATGCGGCAGGGGCCTGACGCATGGTTCGAACAGCAGCTAGACCCAGCCGGCATCTCAGACGCAGCTCTTGACCAGCGCCTTGACGCCTATCCATCGCTGTATGTGCCGCCGCGCGACCTTCTCGTGCAGTTCCCCTCCAACCAGATCATCCGTCAGGTGGCAGAAGGCAAACGCCCGTGGCCGCCCGATCCCATCCTCGCTGCTGCCTATGAGGTGCTCGTCGCAAAATACAACCAGCGCAAAGCCAATCAAGCCGCGCAAAGTGCTGAGGAACCCTCTGAAATGCAGAAACGCGAATCACGATTGCAGCAGATGGCTTCGGCTCAAGTTATCGCCGACGAAGTACTCGCTTTCCCTAAAGATCAGCGCATGCAGGCCATCGTGAAGCTGCCCGTGGAACAACGCATTACGCTCACACAGTTCGTCCCCGATCCACAGCGTGGCCTCCTGCTGGATAGCTTCACCCCCCGCGAGCACGAACTCTTCTATCTCATGGCCGGAGGCCCAGACGGTATCCGCGTCATCGACAACGAATTTCAGCAGGCCAAAGTCCTGCGTGCTGTCCTTAGCCAGCGTCAGCTGCTCGAAGTCATGACCGATTTTTGGTATAACCACTTCAACATCGACATCCGCAAAGACGCGGACCAATGGTACGCCCCCACCTATGAACGCGATGCCATCCGCGCCCACGCTCTCGGCAAGTTCAGCGACCTGCTACTGGCTGCCGCTCAGCATCCTGCGATGCTCTGGTACCTCGATAACTGGTCCAGCATCGGCCCCGATTCCCAGGCCGCTGAACACGCCAGAAAAAAGCTCGGCCTGAATGAAAACTATGGACGCGAAGTCATGGAACTCCATACCGTGGGTGTCGATAGCGGATACACCCAGGCCGACGTAATCAGTCTCGCCAAAATCATGACTGGATGGACCATCGACCAGCCTCAACAGGGCGGCGACTTCGTCTTCGATCAGCGCAAGCACGAGCCCGGAACCATCCACTGGTTTGGTCACAATGTTTCTGATGACGGCTTTACTGAGGGCCAACGCGCGCTCGAGTGGCTGGCTGCGCAGCCGCAGACGGCGCATCACGTCTGCTATGAGCTGGCCCAGCGATTCATCGCCGATGATCCGCCGCCTGCGCTGGTCGAGCGCATGACGAAAACCTGGATGGCTACCGACGGAAGCATCCCCGATATCCTGCGCACCATGGTTCATTCGCCTGAGTTCGACTCGCAAAAGTACTATCGCGCCAAAGTAAAAACGCCGCTGGAGTTCGTTGCATCTGCCTTCCGCGCAACAGACACGAACCCAACCAATCCCAGTGCGCTGGTGAATGAAATCGCGCACATGGGCGAGCCGCTGTATCAAATGCAGCCGCCCACCGGCTACTCTACTACTGCCGATCACTGGATGAACTCGGGAGCGCTCGTCGACCGCCTCAACTTCTCCTTGCAGTTTGCCGGCAGCAAACTCAACGGAATCAAGTTTGACGCGCCGCGCCTGCTCGCCGCAGGCCTGCTCGAAGCACCCGCCGCACCCTCATCCCTTCATGGCCCCAGCCGCGCACAATCCATTGCACTGACTGCAGTAGGAGAGGATAGCGGAGAAGATCAGGTTTTATCGCTCATGGAAAACATGCTGCTCGACGGCCAAGTATCGGAAAAGACCAACGCCGTCATCCGCAAGGAACTCAGCACCCCACAAACACCGTCGCAACCCGGCACTCAGGTCTACACCGGCACATACACCCAGTCTGCCGTTCCGGCTGCGCCTGCCATCGATCCCACGCAGATCCTCAACACCATGACCGCCTTGATTCTCGGCTCGCCCGAATTCCAGATGCACTAAAAGTGCCGTAACAAAATAAGCAATGCGAGGGAGTTGTTAGGTTATGGCCACACTGAAGAAGACGATAGATCCCCGACTGAGTGCATGTTTTTCCAGGCTCTCGAAACCCGCACAGCGGGCACAGATGGAACACCAGATTTTCTCTGAGCACGATCTTTCCCGATGGAGCCGCAGAGATGTCGCGAAGATGCATGGGGTCGACCCATCGGCCTTCCCAGTGCTGGATCAAGCTCTGGCCGAGGCTGAACTGAATTTCACAACCTAAGATTACCCGTTAGGCCGTGGTTTCTGCTTCCGCCTTCAAACGCTCAGAGTTGAAGTGCGTGATCAGCGCATCCACCACCGTTTGTAGTTTGCCTTCCATCATCTCAGAGAGTTGATGCAGCGTTAGCCCGATGCGATGATCGGTGAGCCGGTTCTGCGGAAAATTATAGGTTCGAATCTTTTCGCTCCGGTCACCCGAGCCCACTTGCTGTTTGCGCTCCTTGGCCTGTGCCTGCTGCTGACGATCCATCTCCATCTCATATAGGCGCGAACGCAGCACGCGCATACCCTTTTCGCGGTTCTTGATCTGCGACTTCTCATCCTGACAGCTCACTACGGTATTTGTTGGCAGGTGTGTTATGCGCACAGCCGAATACGTCGTGTTCACTGACTGCCCTCCCGGCCCCGACGAGCAGAACGTATCGATACGCAGATCTTTCGCTTCGATCTTCACATCGACTTCTTCAGCCTCCGGCAACACCGCAACCGTAATCGCCGAGGTGTGAACTCTCCCCTGTGTCTCCGTCGCCGGAACCCGCTGTACTCGATGTACTCCGCTCTCGTACTTCAGTTGGGAAAAGACCTTATCGCCCTCAATAATCGCAACCACTTCCTTCAGCCCGCCAACCGATGACTCCGAACTGGAAAGCACCTCCACCTTCCAGCGATGCAGTTCAGCAAACCGTGAATACATGCGAAAAATCTCCGCAGCAAACAGAGATGCTTCATCGCCACCCGTCCCCGCGCGAATTTCAATCACCACGTTCTTCTCATCGTTAGGATCTTTCGGCAGCAAAAGCAGCTTCAGATCTTCTTCAATCCCCGGCTGCCGAGCCTCCAGTTCCGCCAGCTCCTCAGCGGCCATGGCACGAATATCGACATCGCTCTCCTGCAACATCGCGCGCGCATCGGCAACACCTGTCACAATCTGCCGATATTCGCGAAATTTATCCACAATCGCTTCGAGGTCGCGATGCTGCTTCGCCACCTTCTGATACTTCGACTGATCGGCAATCAACGCCGGATCGGCCAACTGCTGTCCAAGGTCTTCATATCGGGCTTCAATCTGTTCCAAACGCTCAAACATTGGGGCTTCCTGACGCGGCGCACTCGCGCGGCTTTACTTTGAAATGGGATCGGAAAAGGGCAGAAAAAGGCAATCGCGGTGGGAGCCGCTAAAGAAGTGCGCCGAAGATGCGCGTATGCCGCATGATGTCCTTTATTTTAACGCTTTTTAGATGCCCGAGCCTGCAGAAACGACTCGCAGCGCATCCATCCTATAGTCATTGACAGTGCCATACCCTCTTGCTTCCTCCAATTCACCGAACTCTGCGAAGCGCTCGCTGCCACAACGAAAACTAGAGAAGCATGCAAGGATGGCGCGAAGCGCGTCCGCCTGGACGGCCAGTCCTCAATGAGAATGCCCGTGCGAGCTCACAGCCTCCACCGGCATCACGCAGCCATGCGCCACCGGGCATTCCACATGCTCAAACTGAATCGTGGTGTGATGAATGTGAAAGCTCCGCAGCAACACGCCATTGATCTCTTCGAGGATCCGCGCGCTCTCCGATGGTGGAATATCCGCAATCGTCACATGGCTGGCCAGCGCATGCGTCTGCGAGCCCAAACTCCACACATGCAGATCGTGAATATCTTCTACGCCCTCAATGCCTTCAAGTTTTGCTCGTATCTCGCCCAGCGACAGTCCGCGCGGCGTGCCCTCCAGCAGAATATTCAGCGTCTCTCGCACAATCGCAACCGACGACCACAGGATCAGCGCCGCAATCCCCAGTGAAAGCGCCGGATCGATCCACGCGCTCCCCGTAAACAGAATCGCCGCGCCGCCCACAATTACCGCCGCCGTCGAAAGCGTGTCTCCCAGCATGTGAATAAACACGCTGCGCATATTCACGTCATGGCTCACCCGCCACAGGAGCGTGGCAATAACGCCGTTCATCACCATACCAGCCGCCGCCACCAGCATCATCACACGCGGCTGCGCATGGACCGGTTCGGCAAAGCGATGAACAGCCGCAACCGCAATCCACACGCTGATCAGGATCAAAGTAAGCGCATTCAGAAACGCCGCCAGCACGCCCGCCCGCTGATAGCCAAAGGTCTTCTTATCCGTTGCCGGACGCGACTGAAAATGCACGGCAACAAAGGAAAGCAACAGCGCCAGAGCATCCGAGGCGTTATGTCCAGCCTCTGACACCAGAGCCAGCGAGTGGGCTCGCAACCCCGCCAGCAAGGTGACCACCACATACGTCAGCGTGGCCGCAAGCGCAATAC